>NZ_JBKBEX010000027.1:0-74933 GCF_047303325.1 Polaromonas sp. CT11-55
CTCCCAACCCGCCCCACCTTCCCGCTTTCCCCGCGCCGCCCGCCTGGCCGGCTACCTGGCGCGCCACCAGCTCTACCTGCTGTGGTCCGTGGTCGGCCTGCTGGCCCTGCTGCTGGCGATCAGCTTTTCCTCGCCGCTGCGCCACCCGGCCCGCAAGCTGACCCAGGAAGACATCAACGCGGCCGTGCTCAAGACCCTGGAGACCACGGTGCTGCCCTCGCCCGGCACCAAGGCTTACGACACCATCATCCCCTCGGTGGTGCGCATCACCGGCCTGGGCAAGGACAAGGACGGCAAGGAAGACGCCGAGCGCAGCGTGGGCACCGGCGTGGTCATTGTCGACAAGGGCATCATCCTGACCAACCTGCACGTGGTGCAGAACGCCCAGACCATCAAGGTCACCTTTGCCGACGGGCTGGAGTCCACCGCCAGCATCACCGGCGTGCAGCCCGAGAACGACCTGGCCGTGCTGCAGGCCCACAAAATCCCCGACGACCTGATCGCCGCCACCATGCGCTCCACCGCCGACCTGGCGCCCGGCGACCAGGTCATGGCCGTGGGCTACCCCTTCGGCATAGGGCCCTCTGCCTCGCAAGGCGTGGTCTCCGGCCTCAAGCGCAACTTCCGTTCGCCCGAAGGCAAGCAGATGATGAGCAACCTGATCCAGTTCGACGCCGCCGCCAACCCCGGCAACTCCGGCGGCCCGCTGGTCACCATGGACGGCGAGGTGGTAGGCATCGTCACCGCCATCTTCAACCCCAACCAGCAGCGCACCTTTGTCGGTATAGGCTTTGCGGTGCCGATTGAAAACGCCGCCTCGGCCGCCGGCATGCCGCCGTTCTGACGACGGCTTCACCGACTGACCTGACCTCACCCCTCCCAAGGACTGACGCATGGACCACCTGACCCCTGAAAACGCCAACCACGACACCGCCCAGCTCATGGAGCAGATTCTTTACGAGGTCAAGCGCGTGGTCGTCGGGCAGGACCGCTTCCTCGAGCGCGTCATGGTCGCCATCCTGGCCCAGGGGCATCTGCTGGTCGAGGGTGTGCCGGGCCTGGCCAAGACCCTGACCATCAAGACCCTGGCCAACACCGTGCAGGGCCAATTCAAGCGCATACAGTTCACGCCCGACCTGGTGCCCGCCGACCTGGTGGGCACCCGCATCTACAACCAGAAAACCGGCGAGTTCAGCACCTCGCTGGGCCCGGTCTTCACCAACCTGCTGCTGGCCGACGAAATCAACCGCGCGCCCGCCAAGGTGCAAAGCGCGCTGCTCGAAGTCATGCAGGAGCGCCAGGTCACGATTGCCGGCACCACCCACAAGGTGCCCGAGCCCTTCCTGGTCATGGCCACGCAAAACCCGATAGAAACCGAAGGCACCTACCCGCTGCCCGAGGCCCAGGTGGACCGCTTCATGATGAAGGTGCTGGTCGACTACCCCACCGACGAAGAAGAATTTGTCATCGTCCAGCGCGTCACCGGCCCCGCCGTGGCCGTGAGCGCCGTCGCCACCACCGAGCAGCTCGCCGCCCTGCAGGCCGAATGCCGCCGCATTTATGTGGACCCCTCACTCGTGCAGTACGCGGTGCGCCTGGTCTCGGCCACGCGCACGCCCGTCAAGCATGGGCTCAAAGACTTGCAGCGCTTTATCACCTTCGGCGCCAGCCCGCGCGCCACCATCAACCTGACCGAAGGCGCGCGCGCCCTGGCCCTGCTGCGCGGCCGCAGCTATGCCCTGCCCGAGGACATGACGGACCTGGTGCCCGATGTGTTCCGGCACCGGCTGGTGTTGTCGTATGAGGCGCTGTCGGAAGGCTTGTCCGCCGACGGCCTGATTGCAAAAATCATGGCAAAAATCCCTCCTCCAGCAAAACCGTTGGAACATGAAAAACTCGCCGCCTGAACCCGCCCACGCGCGCCCCCCCTCCGTTCGGGCTGAGCCTGTCGAAGCCCACCCTTCGACAAGCTCAGGGCGAACGGGGAGTGCAGGCGCCGACCAGCTGCTGCGCCGGCTCGAGTGGACCGTGCTGCGCCGCCTCGACGGCCTGCTGCAGGGCGACTACCGCACCCTGCTGCGCGGCACCGGCATGGACCTGGCCGACCTGCGCGAATACCAGCACCATGACGACGTGCGCCACATCGACTGGAACGTCACCGCGCGGCTCGAACAACCCCATGTGCGCGTCTTCACCGAAGACCGCGAGATGAGCGCCTGGTTTCTGCTGGACCTGAGCCCCTCCATGGACTTCGGCTCCAGCGAGCAGCGCAAGCGCAATGTCTCGGCCGAATTTGTCGCCGTGCTGGCCCGCATGCTCACCCGCCACGGCAACCGCGTGGGCGCCATGCTGTATGGATCGGGCGTCGACGCCGTGCTCCCCGCGCGCGGCGGCCGCCACCATGTGCTGCATTTGCTGCACACCCTGCAAACCCGCCCTGAAATCACCGAACTGCGCACCACGCGCCTGCACGAACTGCTCGAATCCGCCGCCAACCTGCTGCGCCGGCGCTCCACCGTATTCGTCGTGTCCGACTTCATCAGCGAACCCGGCTGGGAAAAACCCCTGGCCCAGCTGGCCCGCCGCCACGAAGTCGTGGCCGTGCGCCTGCTGGACCCGCTGGAGCTGGACCTGCCCGACCTGGGCCTGATCCCGATACGCGACGCCGAAACCGGCGAACAACTGCTGGTCGACACCCATGACGCGGGTTTCCGAAAACGCTTTGCGCGCATAGCGGCCCAGCGCGAGGCCGAGTTAAGGCAAGCCCTGGCGCGCGCCGGCGTCGACGCGCTGGAGCTGTCCACCGACGACAACCTGGTCGACGCCATCATGCGCTTCACCGAACTGCGCAAGCGCCGCAGCCGCACTACCGGCGCGGGAGGCAATGCATTGCCCGCCCACCTCAAGCGCGCTGCCTGAAGCCGACCCAAGGACATCCCATCATGAACTTCAGCGGGTTCACTTCCTTTTTGGCCAAACTGCCTTGGCCGAACTTTTTGTGGCCGGAATTTCTGTGGCTGCTGCTCGTGATTCCGCTGCTGGTGCTGGTCTATATCTGGCTGCTGCGCCGCAAGAAAAAAATCGCGCTGCGTTATGCCAGCCTCTCCATCGTGCGCGAAGCCATGGGCCGCGGCCAGGGCTTCAGGCGCCATGTGCCGCCGCTGCTCTTCCTGCTCTCCATCGCCGCCATGCTGGTCGCGGCATCGCGCCCCTTTGCTGTCATCAGCCTGCCCTCGCAGCGCGAAACCATCATCCTGGCCATGGACGTCTCGGGCAGCATGCGCGCCGCCGACGTGTTACCGAACCGCCTGGTCGCCGCGCAAAACGCCGCCAAGGCTTTCCTGGCCGATCTGCCGCGTAATGTGCGCGTGGGCATAGTCGCTTTTGCCGGCACGGCCTCTGTGGTGCAACAACCCACGCTCAGCCGCGAAGATCTGGTCGTCGCGATCGACAAATTCCAGTTGCAGCGCGGCACCGCCATCGGCAACGGCATCGTCGTCTCGCTGGCCGAACTGTTTCCCGATGCCGGCATTGATTTAGCCTCCATGCAATACGGCCGCGAAAAACCGCGCGGCACCTCCATAGACCAGGCCCTGAACCCCGACAAAAACGCCGCCGCCAAAAAAGAATTTGTCCCCGTCGCCCCCGGCTCCTACACCTCAGGCGCCATCATCCTGCTGACCGACGGCCAGCGCACCACCGGCGTCGACTCACTGGACGCAGCCAAAGCCGCCGCCGACCGCGGCGTGCGTGTCTACACCGTGGGGGTGGGCACGGTTGACGGCGAGACGATTGGCTTTGAAGGCTGGTCCATGCGCGTCAAGCTGGACGAGGAAACTCTCAAAGGCATCGCGCGCACCACGCAGGCGGAGTACTTCTACGCCGGCACCGCGGCTGACTTGAAGAAGGTCTATGAGACGCTGAGTTCGCGGTTGGCGATTGAGAAGAAAGAGACTGAGATTTCCGGTTTGCTGGCGCTGGTGGCAGCTGCGCTGGCGCTGGTGTCGGCTAGCTTGTCGCTGCTTTGGTTTAACCGGATTCTTTGAGGGCTGTGCCGGCGCTTCAGGTGATCCTCACCTTCCGCTGCATCCATCTCGCAGCTGCTGGTGAAGGGATTAGGCCTTGGAATCAATGAACAAAGACAGCGAGACAGAAGAAAGCCCCATCCGCAGCGTTCTGCGCAGCAGCATGGCGTGGCTGTTCCTGGTTTTCTGCCTCGGCTTTTTGATACGGGAGGCCTACCTGCGCTACACCGGAGAAAGGTCTTCGCTGGAGCCGCTCTACTGGTACCTGTTCGTCGAACACCGTGCGATCTCGATGCCCATCGTCGTCCTGGTCCTAATCACCGCACTGCTTGTCGAGCACATCCGGGCCAACCGCAATCCAGGGACCAGACTGGGGCTCCTTTCAAAGATCGTGGCGCTTTGTGCCATCGCGCTGGCGGGGTATATTTCCATCAACGGCATCTGACGGGTCGCGCGACCCGGTCAGCGACTTGCTTGTTCCAAACCCTCTCCACAGGTAGATCCCATGCCAATCTCCGGTCGCGATTACATGAAACAGCGAGCGATCCGGTTCCAGCAGTTGCGTGCGAAATTGCTCGCTCGTTACTTCATCCCCGGCATGGCTTTGGAGCTTGCGTTCATTGTTGCAGTGGTGATGGATGCGCCCCTGTGGCTTCAACTTTCAGTCTTCGGTGTGGCCTTTGCGTTTCTGTCCATCGGCGGAGCACAGTACAAGTGTCCCGTGTGCCGTCGAACGCCAGGTGAAGGCGACGGCCCGGACTGCAACCCAAGATCTTGCGGCCATTGCGGAACCATACTGCGGTGGCCCGATACGGCTTGAGCGCATGAAGAACCGCCTTTCCTTCTGGATCTACCTGGCGGGGCTGTTGCCGCTGGCCATTTGGGGCCCACCGGCTCGTGCGCTGCTGGGTGACTGGACGTCGTTTGCCGCAGCTATCGCCTACCTGGCGGCGCTCCGACTTGTTGGTGCGTTCGCCGCCCGGTGGCTGGAATCACGCAAATACAAAGCGATCGAACAGCACAATCGCCGTGTCGAAAGTCGAAGAGCAAAGAATCGGTGAGAAGAATGGCATGTCGTTTCGAAATGAATTTCCCATGAACATCCTGCGGTGGATCACAAGGCTGGCCCTGCTTTCGGCAATCACCCTCATCTCAACCCTTGCTTCGGCGGACTCCTGGCGCTATCCCGCCACCATCAGCAGCAAGACGGACACTTATGGCGATGTTTCCGTTCGACGCATCATTGACGCTAGAAAGGACCAGCAGTATCCCGACTTTGTTGTCGAGGTTTCACGGGGAAAAGATCTGCTGGCGCGATTTCCGGGCGTCTATTTTGAGCAAATCTTTCCAGCGCCCGACGGATCTTTCTTCGTTGCACTGTCAAACAACGGGCTCCCCGGAACGGCGGTGCTTATTTTTGACCGCGAAGGAAATCTTCGCCTGGAAGCAAAACACGATGTGGCCCTCTTCGACTACTGCGGCTACTCAGTCACACGGCAGAGGCTGTGGTTCGACGCTGAAACGCCCGCCGTCAAGTTCGTGAAGCATAAAGACGTCGATTCCTACCGGGTCACGCTGAGGAATTGCCACGGCAAGGAGGTTGACCTGCTGGCAACCGTGCAGGAAGCCTACAAAAGAACGGTCGAACGGAGAGCCGCGGGTATTCGCTGACCGCGGATGCACAAGCGGTGCTAAAGGCCCACGTCTCAACATGACAGCAATCACTCACAAAGGAATCCATGAACCAGGACAGTAAGCCTGTAGAGGATAGCTTCGGGAGCGTTCTGCGCAGCGGTCTGACGTGGTTCTTTCTCGTTTCCAGCCTCGGCCTTATGGCGTGGGAGATCTACCTGCGCTACACCGAAGGGAGCTCTTCGCTGTATCCGGTCTATGGGTATTTTTTCGTCGAACATCGTGCGATCTCGATGCCAGTCATCGTCGTGGCCATGATCACCGCGCTGCTTGTCGACCATATTCGAGGAAAACGCGATCCGGGGCGAAAATTGACCCTCCTCTCGAAGGTTGTCGCGCTTTTTGCCATCGCACTGGCTGGGTATATTTCCATCCAGGGCATCTGACGGGTCGCACTGCCCCTTCAGCAAGCCATCCTGATGCAAGCGGTGTAGCCGGCGTATGGGATGAGACACCCGACGTCAAGGCCTTCTCTTCAATCTGCGGAAATCTGCGTAATCTGCGGATTCATTTGAATTAATGTATGATGCACATCATGCGAAACGCAAAACACCCCAAAATCAACGCCAGAACCGCCGCCAAGGAGGCCTCACACGAGCGCATCGTCTCCGTGGCCGCGCGGGCGATACGCCGCAGCGGCTATGGCGGCACGGGCGTGGCCGACATCATGAAAGAGGCTGGCCTGACCCATGGCGGGTTTTACGCCCACTTCGCCTCGCGCGAGGCCATGCTGGCCGAAGCCGCGACCCGGGCCTGTGCCGAGGCTGCCGCCCTGGTGGCGGGTGTGGCGGCCGCCACGCCGCCCGATGAGGCTTTGGCGACCATGGTGAGTGCTTACCTTTCGCCCGAACATGTGGCCCAGGTGGAAATGGGCTGCCCACTGGCCGCGCTGGGCTCCGAGACGCCGCGCCAGGCGCCCGAGGTGCGCCGCGCCACCACACGCCACATCAAGGAAATGATTGACCTGGTCGCGCGCCAGTCGCCCGATTGGGGCCAACCCGGCGCCCATGAGCGCGCGCTGGTGACGGTGTCCACCATGGTCGGCACCCTGCTGCTGGCCCGCGCGGTCGACGAACCCGCTCTGGCGGACAGCCTGCGCGAGGCTGCGATCAAGCAGCTGACGCCCGCCCCCGTTTGATTCCCCCTGAAGTACGTCCTCTTTTTTTTCATCCTTATATATGACAACCATCATGTCAAACACGCTTCACGCCCCTAAAGGAACCCCATGAACACCCACAACAAGATTGCCCTGGTAACGGGCGCCTCCTCGGGCATAGGCGAAGCGACCGCGCTGCGGCTAGTGAAAGCCGGCTACAAGGTCTACGGCACCAGCCGGCGCGGCGCGCAGGCGGGCCAGGCCAAACCGTTTGAGATGCTGGCCCTGGATGTGACCCAGGATGAATCGGCTGAGGCCGCGGTACGGACGCTGATCGCGCGCGAAGGCCGCATAGACCTGCTGGTCAACAACGCGGGGTTTGGGGTCGCGCCGGCCGGGGCGGAAGAAAGCTCCATCGCGCAGGCCCAGGCGATTTTTGACACCAATTTTTTCGGGCTGGTTCGCATGACCCGGGCCGTGCTGCCGCATATGCGGCGCCAGGGCAGCGGGCGCATTATCAACATGGGCTCGGTGTTTGGTTTTTTGCCCATGCCCTATATGGCGCTGTATGCCGCGACCAAACATGCGGTGGAAGGCTATTCCGAATCGCTGGACCATGAGCTGCGCACCCGCGGCATACGCGTCTCGGTGATAGAGCCGGCAAACACCAACACCCAGTTCGACGCCAATCTGCTGGAGCCCGACGAAAAACTCGAGGCCTACCGCGAGGCCCGCGCGGCCGTGACGCAAAAGATGAGCGAATTTGTCGAGCAAGGCGACAAGCCTTCCGTGGTCGCCGACACCGTGCTGAAGGCCGCCCTTGCGGTGAATCCCAAGCTGCGCTACACCGCCGGCCCGCGCGCGGGTGGCCTGCAATGGCTGCGCCGCTTTATGCCTGCCGGGCTGGTCGATACCGGCATACGCAAGAACCTGCAGCTGGATGCGCGGGCGCTGTCGCCGTCTCGCGCCACCGTGCTTGAAAAGTAATTACCAAGGAAAAGAATGAAAGCACTGACCTTCCAACGCTATGGCAAATCGCCTGATATCGGTTTCGCCGAAGTTCCCCGCCCAACGCTCAAGCCCGACGAACTACTGGTTCAAGTCCACGCTGCGGGCGTGAACCCGATCGACAACATGATCCCGACCGGGCTCTTCAAAGCTGTGGTGAAGTTCCAGCTGCCCGCCACGCTGGGCAGCGACCTGGCCGGTGTGGTGACGGAGGTCGGTAGCCGCGTGACCCGCTTCAAGCCGGGTGATGCCGTTTTCGCGAGCATCTTCGACACGGGCAAGGGCGCTATCGCCGAGTTCGCGGTGGTACCCGAAAGCGTGGCCGCGCTGAAACCGGACAACCTGGACTTTGTGCAGGCGGCGTCAATCCCGATGGTCGGGCTCACCTCGTGGCAGGCGCTGAAGGAACGCGTGAATCTCCGCGCCGGTCAGAAAGTCTTCATCCCCGCCGGCTCCGGTGGCATAGGCACGTTTGCGATCCAGCTGGCCAAGCAGCTGGGCGCCAAGGTGGGCACGACCACCAGCACGGGCAATGTGGACTTCGTGCGCGGCCTGGGCGCGGACGAGGTGGTCGACTACAAAAAGCAGGAATTCGAGAACGTGCTGCGCGGCTACGACGCGGTGCTGGGCACCGTCAGGGGTGATGCGCTGGAGAAAGCCGTCGGCATCCTCAAGCCGCGGGGCACCATGGTCTCCCTGGTCGGGCCGCTGGACGCGGCATTCGCCCGCGCCCGGGGGCTGAACTTCGTCCTGACCTTTGTGTTCGGGATGATGAGCCGCAAGATCAAGCGCCTCGCGAAAAAGCAGGACGTCACCTATTCATTTCTCTTTGCGCACCCCGATGGCGGCCAGCTCGCCCAAATCGGTGAACTCCTGAAGGCGGAGCGCATCCGGCCGGTGATCGACAAGGTGTTTCCCTTCGAGCAGGCCAAGGAGGCGCTGGTCTACCTGGCCCAGGGGCGCGCCAAAGGCAAGGTGGTCGTCAAGCTTCGCTGAGTTTTTTGTTCGTGCCGGTTCGGGTGGAAGCCGGCAGCCGGATTGTGTGTTCCCCACTTGTTATTTTTTTCTGGAGAAGTTTATGAAGATCAAAGATTCCGTCGTCCTCGTCACCGGTGCCAATCGCGGCATAGGCCTGGCTTTTGCGCGCGAGCTGCTGGCGCGCGGCGCGCGCAAGGTGTATGCGGCGGCGCGCGACCCGGCCACCATCACCCTGCCCGGTGTGCAGGCGCTGAAGCTCGACGTGACCAAACCTGAAGAGGTGGCGGCCGCCGCGGCACTGGCATCGGATGTGACGCTGGTGATCAACAATGCCGGCGTAGGCAAGCCCGGCGGTTTCCTGGCGGCCGACAGCGAGGAGACCTCCCACCGCATGCTGGAGACCAACTTCTTTGGTGTGCTGCGCATGAGCAAGGCTTTTGCGCCCGTGCTCAAGGCCAACGGCGGCGGCGGTTTGCTCAATGTGCTGTCGATTGTTTCGTGGGTCAACGGCGGTGAGCTCGCGGCCTATGCGGCCAGCAAGTCCGCAGCCTGGTCGCTCACCAATTCGCTGCGCCATGAACTCGCCGCGCAAAAGACCCAGGTGCTGGGCCTGCACATGGGTTATGTGGACACCGATTTGATTCGTGATTTCGACGTGCCCAAGAGCAGCCCCGAGGACATCGTCAAGCGCGCGCTGGACGGCCTGGAGGCCGGCGCCGATGAGGTGCTGGGCGATGAAATGACCCAGCAGGTCAAGCGCGGGCTGACGGCGCCCCGGCCCAGCTACCTGCCGCAGGCGGCCTGACGCTGGGGCAGCGCGGGGTCAGCCGGCCTGGCACTCTTTTGCGAAAGAGGTTATGGCCCGCGTAAAGGCCTCGGGCACCTCCAGCGGCGCAAATTCGCCGCTGCCGCGCAGTACCTCGCCCTTGAGGTGTTTTGCGCCCATGGCCTTGAGGCTCGGGAGGTAGTCTTCGGGCGAACGGCCGTCGGCGTCGCCGCGCAGATAAAGCATGGGCGTTTCGATCGCCTTGTGCCGGCTGTTGTGCCTGGCATCGGCCTGCAGCGCGCGGTACCAGTCGAAGCCCGCCTTGAGCGCCTCGGGGCGCTCATAGGCGCGCGCGAAGGCAGCGCGGTAGTCGTCGGTCACCGCCTCTTTTTTACCGGCCAGGAAGTTGGTGAAGAAATCAAAGTAGGCGCGCTGGTGGCCCGCGACCAGCAGCTCGGGCAATTCGGGCAGGGCATGGAAGGCGAAGTGCCAGATGCGCGGGTCGGCCAGCACGGTGTCCCAAGGGTCTATGGCGGGGACCACGGTATTCATGACCACGGCACCCGCGATGCGCTGGCCGTGGTCGCGCGCCGCCGCATAGGCGATCATGCCGCCCACGTCGAGGCCAGCCACGACCATGGCGCGCGCGCCGGCGCGTTCCGCCGCACCAATCAGGATATCGGCCAGCACGGCTTTTTCGGCCGAGGGCGGCGCGCCGCGTGAATCGCCTATGGCCGGCAAGTCAAAGGCCAGCACCCAATGCCCGGCGGCGGCGAGTGTGTCGACCACGGGGGCATAGAGTTGTTTGTCATGGGGCCAGCCGTGCAGCAGCACGATGGCGGGCCGGGCGGGGTCGCCGGCCGTGAGCAGGCCCAAAGTCAGGCCCTCATGCTCCAGGATGTCGGTTCGCATGCGGCGTCAAGGCCCGCCCGCACGAAGCGCCTGTGCGGCGCCTCATGGAAGAGCGGCCCTGCCTGTCAGCGATGTTGCTTTACTTTTTCGGGCTGACTTCGTGCCCGATCACACCGCCGACCGCGGCGCCGCCCACGGTGCCCAGGGCACTGCCGCCGGTCAGGGCCGCACCGGCCACACCGCCGACGCCTGCGCCTATGGCGGTATTCCTGTCCTGTGTCGTCATGCCGCTGCAGCCCGTGAGGGCAGCCAGTGCAACCGTTGCCGCGCCGAGTACGCTTTGTTTGAGGGTGATCATTTTCAATCTCCTTGAGAAGTTGATGAGAGTGGTTTCATGCTAGAACGCGGCGGCTTCGCGGCTGTAGGACGATGGCCCGTATCCCTGAGAACCGCGTCCGATCATCAGCAGGGCGAATTTCCACGCCGCCCGACAGACTGACGCCAGGGGTAGGGATATGAGGCGCCAGGATGTAAGACACTCCCCCTAGAATCTCTTGCAGCTTTTGATCAACGCTGGCGTTCTTGGGGAAACTTGTGCGAATCTCTGTCTTTATCATCGCGTGCCTGTTCTCCGCTGCGGCAAGAGCCGACTGGCCCCTGACTTTTGTCCGCGTGACCTGCATACCTGAAGCTAGGTACTTCTATTTTGAATACAAACCTGTCAGCGGGCCGGCGGCGCTCACTGACGCGCAGTTCGATGACAGAAAGCTCGCAGCGCGAATGCGCGCCTGGCAACGCCACGGGTATTTTGATCCACGCAAGCTGGACCGGAACTGCAGCCTGCCTGAATCGACCTACAGCTTACGGACATCGCAGGAAGATGCCCGTGAAAGCGGCGAGTGCGGTGGCGCCCCTTCGATCAAGCTGAATCTCTTGAGAAACGGAAGCCCGGTATTGCAGGATGTCGTCTTGGGCGATGCCTGCCTTGGCGGAGCCAGCGTCGCCAGTGTGGAGATCACGGATGGCCTGGACGGATGGGGTTCGCGCAAGATGACCCTGTGCGTCACGCCGGCACCCGGTGAAACGCCCCACTGCAAGTACTTGAGCGAAGACTACAAGCAGATCACACAGGCAGTTCCCATCACTTCCGAGGCCATAGAGCGCTATGCCAAGGAACGCTAGACCCGCGCGCCCATGTCGGGGTCAATGAATCCACTCACCATGACGGGAAGATATGCGGATTTACATCGTTCAAATTCTGGCCAGTTTCGGCCTCGCGCTTTTTGCACCGGCCAAAGCGCAGGGCCTTTCAACACCGTTCACCGGAACATGGTCCATCGACCTCAGGACACCGGCTGAAAAGAAAGACAAAGTCGAGTGCGGCACGGCGGTTTTTAAACTGTCGCAAACAGGCGCCAAAATCGTTGGGGATCACTCCATGGCAACGCCTGGCTGCGGACGCATGAATGAGGGAGGCGAAGGCACCGTCAAAGGCCTTGTGGTTGGCGGTACTGCTGTACTCACAGTGACAAGCGCAAGAAATGGCCAGATCGTGTTCGGATCGGCGAAGGTCCGCGGCGATTCCTTGCATTGGCAAGTGAGTGAAGAAATCAAGGCGGGTGAGCCGGAGGGAGACTCCGGTTTGATTCTTCAGAGTGGAGTTTTACGTAGAGAACGTTTGTGAGAACCCCACGCAAATTGACGAGTCAACTGCCGCAAATAGCTAGCGCCTGAGCTGGACGTCGAGAACGCCGGCCGGCTGCTGGCCCAGCTCCCGCCTGGCACAGAATGGTGCATGCCATCTTCCTGTGGGAAACTGGCCGGGGCAGGAAGGGAACACACGAGGCTTGCCCCATGCGGCCCAATGACCGGCTGGCCCCATTGCAAGCGCCGGTAAGATGAGGGATTGGGCCAGAATCAGCCATTGCGATCCTCAGGAGCTGTCATTGAAAGTTCAAGGTCAATGCCATTGCGGCGCGATTGAGTACGAAGCGCAAGTCCAGCCGGGCACCATCACGGTCTGCCATTGCACCGACTGCCAGACGCAGTCCGGCTCGGTATTTCGGGCCAACATCCCCGCGCCCGCGAGTACCTTCCGGCTGGTGAAGGGCACACCCCGGACCTACATCAAGACGGCGGCCAGCGGCTCCAAGCGCATTCTCGCGTTTTGCGAGGTCTGCGGCAGTCCCCTGTATGCCTGCGCCGCGGAGAACCCGCAGGCCTACTCGCTGCGCATCGGCACGCTGAAACAGCGGCATGAATTGGGCGCCCCGCAGCGGCAAATCTGGACGCAGCGTTGTCTTTCATGGGTGACGTTTCCGGCGGAACTGGAAGCTTTTGACGGCCAGCCGTGATGGGGGAAGTCTCCAGGCAACCCATGTCTTTTGAGCTGCAGTCCATTGTGAGTCGCGGCGGAATCAACCACGGCAGCACACATTTCAATGCAGCATCAACAGGTCGTTCAGCATGGCACGCATGATTCCACCCCTGGTCCTCGAGATGGTCGAGGAAGCCTCCAGCTCCGCCGGTTCCGACATTTCCCCCTTCTGGCAATCAGACAGCGAGGGCACGCCGGAAGAAGGCATGTACCAGCTGGCGTCCGAGCTGGACGTCGAAAACGCCGACCAGCTGCTGGCCCAGCTCCCGCCCGGCTACAGGATGGTGTATTCCATCTTCTTATGGGAGGCTAGCCGCGCCGGCGAGGGATTCAAGACGGGTACCGACAACTCGGGGCTGGCGCTGGTGCAGGCTGCGGCGAAAGCTTATGCCGAAGCGGGCATGCCCGAAGAAGCCACGGCGCTGGAGCGCATGCTCGCGCAGTATGTTCAAACACCGCTGGACTACGGCAGCATCGAGGCCGCGTATGAGGCCGTGGACAACCCCTGGAAGGACGACTGGGAGCGGATTCCCTTTTTGGTCAGGCATCTTTGCGAACACGCGGATCGTTATTTTTATATTGAGGCTTGAACGGTGGCTTGCCACCGATCATCGTCAACACGGGGAAGCGCGCATGACATCAGCAGAAATTTTTCGACGGCGCAGACGCATCGTGGGCTGGCTAGCGCTACCCTGGCTTGCTCTCGGGCTGGCCGGCGCTCTGTTTGCCGCCTTTGCAGGGGAAGAGCATGCCGCGAAAGAAATGATTGTTGCCGCAGCTTTTGCATTGATGACGGTCGGCGCCCTTATTGCAGTCGCGTTATATCGTTGCCCCGCATGCAACAAGGTTCCGAATGAAGAGAGCATTATCTTTAATCCAACAACATGCCCTGAATGCGGAGTGCGGCTAAAGTGAGCCGTTGTCTGGCAAGTTGGCCAACACCGGCGAGTTGAGGCCTCCCCGCTTCGCCGCCGCCGTTGTATCCGCACCGTTTATCTCTACGTTAGACCTTATGCCACTCTCCGGTCGCGACTACATGAAACAGCGGGCAATCGGCTTCCAGCAGCTCCGCGCAAGAGTGATCCGCACTTACTTCGTACCGGGTATGGCTTTCCTGCTTGCGTTCATTGTTGCTTCAGTGATGGATGCGCCTGCCTGGTTGCAATTCTCGATCTCCGGTGTGGGTTTTGTGCTTTTGTGCATTGGCGACTACAAATACAAATGCCCCGTTTGCAAGCGAACACCCGCTGAAGGCGATGGGCCGGATTTCAACCCGAAGTCTTGCGGCCGTTGCGGAGCAATCCTGCTGTGGCGCGAGGATTCGGGGGCAAAAGACAATCAACCCGTTTGACGGCGAACATCAAAAAGATGGATTTGCCTTGTGGTAACTTCACTCGACCTGAACCAGCCGTGCTCAACCCATGAATGAAGATCCTGTCTACGACCCGGACTCCGCGCCGTACGAGCCAAGCGATGAAGAGATCGCCCAGATGCGCGCGGCCTCGCCTGCGGAAGCAGCCGCGGTAGACGCGTTGATCCTTCGGGAGTGCTCGGATCGCTGGCAGAAGGTTGCCAAGATCGTCGGAGATCTGATAAAGGAATTCGACCAGTCTTATCCTCACCTGCCATTCGCCTATATTCAGGCACGCATGGATGAACTGGAGGACATGGGCAAAGTAGAGATCGTCGGCCACGTATGGTCAATGCGCTACTCCGAGATCCGGCTTGCACCGTCTCCCTCGGACGCGACCTGAACCATGGGCCGCACAGAATTCGTCTTCGCGTTGGCTGGCATCGCCATAGGCCTGCTGGTTGCTCCGGCCGGGCTTCCGGTATTTTTTGAGAAGATGTTTTTTGCAGGTGTACTTGTGCTCATGGTGCTCGGCTTTGTATCCATCCACGGTGCTCTTCATCGTTTGAGGACTGCTCATCCCAAGATATACAGCGAGATTGGAGCGATAAGTGAAGACTTGTCGTGGGGGATTGGCGATGCCTTCCACAGGTTCATGAAATTCATCCGCAGTTCTCACCATTGGGAGCTTGATGACAATTTGCTGAGTACAGCCGTGGTTGTTGGGTGGGCGATCTGGCGCCTGAGCTTTGCTCTGGCCGGATTCATCCTGGTCTTTGCAGTGAGGAGCCTCACTGGATGAGCGCGTCACTGCAAAGCCGGCGCCAGGCCGTCGGTAATTACCTTGGGAATAGCGGGCGATGAATCCATCCACCACAGGCAACAAGTCAAAGATTTCGCGGCTGGCTTTTCTGCTTCGATTTGTGCTTGCATACGCAGCGCTTTCGGTGCTATGGATCACGGCAAACGTGAGTCAAATCTTGGCCGCTCGAGACAACGCCTACCTGGCCTTGTTCCTTGTGCTTGTGCTTGTGATGCTCATCCTGCTCTTGCCAACGGTCTATTTTTTCTTCTCGCGTGCCATTCTTCCCAGGTTGCGCGATATAGGCCTGTATGGCCCGTTCTGCACAGGCATAGCCTTGCTATGGTTCGTACCGCCGCTGAATCCGCTGCTCATCCTCGCTTTACTCCTCGTGCCTGGCAACTTCATTCCAGGCGAGTACGCCGAGCCCTGATCACTGCTGCGGGAACCTGCAAAGTATGAAACTCAATGCCTGGAATGAAAGAATGTCCCAATTGCGCATCAGGCAAAGATGTTCGCGAGAAAGCGCTGTTAGTCGACAAACTTAATGCAGACCGGTATTTTTATGTTGAGGATTGACTGTAGGCTCGAGTCACGAACAGTCCCCTCATACAAGCCCCTCCATTGAGCGAACCTTTCGAAAACTCACACACCCCCCGGCGTAAAACCTTATGGCACGTTCACGCAACGACTACGTCAAAAAACGGGCCATCCGCTTTCAGAAATTGCGTGCCAGGCTGCTTGCCTGCTACCTTGTGCCCGGCATGGTTGCCTTGCTTGCGGCAATTGTTTCCGTTGTCATGGCCGCCTCTGCATGGCTGCAGCTTGCGATGTTCGGTATTGCCTTCACGCTTTTAGCCATTGGTGAAACAAAGTACCGATGCCCCGTCTGCAACCGCACTCCACCTGGAAATTTCAATCCGAAGTCTTGTGGCTATTGCAAAACCGTCCTGCGGTGGCGGAGATGATCGAGTGGTACAGGTCCCTCGCGGCCCTGCTGTGTAAGCCTCGTCCTACATCCAAAGATGACATCCATGGATGTCTTTTGACATAGCGGCGAATATGCTGGCGCATGGCTCCCAAAGACAAGCGTGAAAAAGGCAGCACCGCGCTCGACCAGATTCGCGCTTCGCTCAGGAATTTTTTGCGAGTCAGGGACTTGCAGGAAAAGCTGGCCCCGCACGGCACGGAAGAACCCGGCCGGCCGCTCGCGAGTGATGAGCTGAAGCACTGGCGGGATTCACTCGGCGAGGACAGCCGCACACGGTCGCGGGCCAAGCCACGTGGCGGCAAGAAGGATTAAATCCCGCCGGGCCTCAAGCCCACTCCGACACGCACAGCGCGCAGCCCCGAGGTTGGTAGCCAATCTTCTAGCTGGGGCGAACCTTTTGGGCTCTTTTGATGGAAGGCCCGACCAACAGCAATAACAGGATCGGCGGGAAGATACACACGGCGAGAATCCGCGCGAAACTCACGTTGCTGAACCAACAGCGCAATGCCACAGCCATCCAGCCTATCGCGCCCATCAGGACAAACACAATCGTGATCTTGAAGAAAAAGAACGCGAAAAGAAGCCCTAGGCCCAGCGCCAGCACAGCAACACCGACGTACACATCGGTATCCTTGCGCTCGACGGGTCCCCGTCGTTCAGACGCGCTCAAGCCCACTCCGATAGCCTCCCCGACACCAGCCTGAACCGCCGCCCGCAGCGCGAGGCCAGCGCCTCATCATGCGTGACCAGCACAAAGGTCGTGCCGAAATCACGCGCAAGTTTCAGCATCAGTTCAAACACACCGTCGGCCGTGGAACGGTCCAGGTTGCCGGTGGGTTCGTCGGCCAGCACGCAGGCTGGTTGTGTGACCAGGGCGCGCGCAATCGCCACGCGTTGGCGTTCGCCGCCTGAGAGTTCGGCGGGGCGGTGGTGGATTCGGTCCTTGAGGCCGACTGCCGCCAGCATCTCGGTGGCGATGCGCGACGACTCGGCGGGCGCCTGGCGGCGTATCCACAGGGGCATGGCGACGTTGTCGAGGGCGCTGAATTCGGGCAGCAGGTGGTGGAACTGGTAGACAAAACCTAAATGCTGGTTGCGCAAGTCGCCTTGCTGCTGGGGCGACAAGGCCGACAGCACTTTTCCTTTGAGCTCCACCTGGCCGCTGGTGGGTGCGTCCAGGCCGCCCATCAGGTGCAGCAGCGTGCTTTTGCCGGAGCCCGAGGCGCCGACGATGGCGAGCGTTTCGCCGGCGTGGACTTGCAGGTCTACGCCGTGCAGGACCGTGAGGTCTATGCGGCCTTCGTGGAAGCGTTTGGTGAGGGCTTGGGCTTTCAAGACGACTTCGCCCTGGGTTTGCGGCCGCTGGCCCTCACCCCTGCCCTCTCCCGAGGGGAGAGGGAGTGAATCCCCGAGGAGTGAAGAAGCGGAAGCTGGGCTCATGGTTTGGTCATTCATAGCGGAGAGCCTCCGCCGGGTTCACGCGGCTGGCGCGCCAGCTCGGGTAGATGGTGGCCAAAAAGGACAGCAGCAGGGAGATGACAACGATGGGCATGATGTCGGCGTATTGCGGTTCGCTGGGCATGCGGCTGATCAGGTAGATGTCTTTGGGCAAAAAGCTGGCGTTGAGCGCGCGTTCGATCGCCGGCACGATGACGTCGATGTTGAAGGCAATGCCCAGGCCCAGCAGCAGGCCCGAGAGCGTGCCGATCACGCCGACCAGCGCGCCCTGCACCATGAAGATTTTCATGATGCTTTTCGGGCTGGAGCCCAGGGTGCGCAAAATCGCGATGTCGGCGCGCTTGTCGGTGACCGTCATGACCAGGGTGCTGACCAGATTGAAGGCGGCCACCGCGACGATGAGCGTGAGGATGATGAACATCATGCGTTTTTCGAGCTGCACGGCGGCGAACCAGGTCTTGTTCTGGCGCGTCCAGTCGCGTATCAGCAGGTCGCCGCTCAGCGTGCGCGACAGCTCCAGCGCCACTTCGCGCGCCTGGTGCAAGTCCTTCAGGCGTATGCGTATGCCGGTCGGGCCTTCGAGGCGGAAGATTTTTGCGGCGTCGTCCTGGTGCATCATGACCAGGGCCGAGTCGTATTCATAGTGGCCGGAGTCAAAAGTGCCGACCACCGTCATCTGCTTCAAGCGCGGCACCACGCCGGCCGGGGTGACCTGGCCGCTGGGCGCGATCAGGGTGACGGTGTCGCCCTCGCGCACGCCCATGGCGCGGGCCAGCTCGCCGCCCAGCACCACGCCGAACTGGCCGGGCACCAGTTTGGCCAGCGTGGGCGCCGAGGTGACGGCGAGGTCGGTGACCTGGCCTTCAAGGGCGGGGTCTATGCCGCGCACCAGCGTGCCCTTCATGTCTTCACCGCGCGCAAGCAGGGCCTGGGCCGCGACAAAAGTGGCGGCGCCCGTGACCTGGGGGTTGGCCTTGATTTCGGCGAGGGTTTTGGCCGGATCGGGCAGCGCGACGCCGCCCGGGGCGAAGACCTCGATATGGGAGATCACGCCCAGCATGCGGTCGCGCACTTCCTTCTGGAAGCCGTTCATCACGCTGAGCACAATGATGAGGGCGGCGACGCCGAGCGCGATACCCAGCATGGAGACACCCGAGATAAAAGAGATAAAACCGTTGCGCCGGGTGGCGCGGCCGGCGCGGGTGTAGCGCCAGCCGAGAATCAGCTCATAGGGGATTTGCATACTCATCAAGCGGGTGCCCGCGCGGCGGCGGCTGCGTTTTTTTGGAGGACCCATTGTGGCATCCCGGACAATAGCCCCATGTCAGCCAATTCCTCCACCCCTTTCACCGGGCCGCAACTGCTGCTGCCCTTCGCGGCCTGCGGCGCGGAGGCCTGGCTGCCGGCGATGAAAGCACTGCCGGCCGACAGCACACGCAACATGGCCCAGCTGCTCAAGGGCATGAAGTCAGTGCACACTGATGAGGCCGATACCCACACGCTGTCGCCGCCGCATGAACGGGCTTTGGCCCGGGCGCTGGGCATCGCGGATTCGGGCACGCCTGACGGCCTGATTCCCTGGGCGGCGCGCGATGCGGCGCTGCACCTGCCCGGCAGCACGGGCAAGGCCTGGGCCTGGATCACGCCCTGCCACTGGGCCATGGGCCGCGAGCATGCAACGCTGACGGACCCGGCCGCGCTGGGCCTGCAAGAGGACGAATCGCACGCCCTGCTGGCGGCAATGCAGCCTTATTTTGAGGGTGACGGCATCACGCTGCACTATGTGCCGGCCCTGGGGCCGGCGCGCTGGCTGGCCGAAGGCGAGCTGTTTCGCAGCCTGCCCACCGCCTCGCTGGACCGCGTGCTGGGCCGCAATGTGGACCCGTGGCTGCCCAAACAAAACAAGGACGATTCCGGCGGCACGGCGCGCAAGATCAAGCTGCTGCAAAACGAGATGCAGATGCTGCTTTACACCCATGCGCTCAATGACGAGCGCGCGGCGCGGCGCGAGTTGCCGGTGAATTCGTTCTGGCCCAGCGGCACGGGTGCGCTGATTGCGGGCTACACGGCTGGCGAAGCGCCAATACCGGCCATGCCGCGCAGCCTGGCGCAAGCCGTGTTTGCCGACGACTGGGCGGCCTATGCCCAGGCCTGGGCCGCGCTCGATGCGAACGAAATCGCCGCCCTGCTGGCGCGCCAGCGCGCGGGCGAGACCGTGCGGCTGACGCTGTGCGGTGAGCGCGGCGCGACCACCTTTGAGACGGCGCACCAAGGCCTCTTTGCCAAAATCGCGGCCAGCCTGGCCCCCACCCCTTTGCTAGCGTTGCTGGAACGGCTGTAAACCTCAGCGCCCCGGCACCTCCTCATATATAGAGAGTTTTAAACCCCCTCATGAAAATCCAGGTACGAGAAGTCCCGCCGCGCAGCGTCTGGGCGCTGCAGCAGGCCGGCATACACCCGCTGCTGGCGCAGCTTTATGCGGCGCGGGGCGTGCATTCGGCCGACGAACTTGACGACGGCCTGGGCCGGTTGCTGCCGCCTTCGTCGCTGCGCGGCGCGCTGGAGGCGGCCAGACTGCTGGCCGACGTGATGGCCGCCGGCAAAAAGATTTGTGTGGTGGCCGATTACGACTGCGATGGCGCGACTGCCTGCGCCGTGGCGCTGCGCGGCCTCGGGCTGCTGGGCGCGCGGGATGTGGGCTACCTGGTGCCCGACCGCGTGACCGACGGCTACGGCCTGACGCCGCCGATTGCCGAGCGCGTGAAAGCCGGCGGCGCCGACTTGCTGGTCACGGTGGACAACGGCATTGCCAGCATGGAGGGCGTGGCGCGCGCGCGTGAGCTCGGCATGCGGGTGCTGGTGACCGACCACCACCTGCCGGCGCTGAAAGACGGCCTGGTGGTGCTGCCCGAGGCCGACGTGATCGTGAACCCCAACCAGCCAGGCTGCACATTTGAAAGCAAGTCGATTGCCGGCGTGGGCGTGATGTTTTATGTGCTGCTGGCGCTGCGGGCCGAGCTGCGCGCGCGTGGCGTGTTTGATGCGGCCAATCAACCCAAGCTGGATGCCTTGCTGCCTTTGGTGGCACTGGGTACCGTCGCCGACGTGGTGAAGCTGGACGCCAATAACCGCCGGCTGGTGGCGCAAGGCTTGAAGCGCATACGCGCCGGCCATTTGCCGGCCGGGTTGGCCGGTTTGTTCAGCGCGGCGGGCCGCCAGGCGGCCGCGGCCACCACCTTTGACTTTGCCTTTGCGCTGGGCCCGCGCATCAATGCGGCGGGCCGCCTCAGCGACATGACGCTGGGCATTGAATGCCTGCTGACCGACGACGCGGCGCGCGGCGAAGAGCTCGCCAAGACGCTGGACGGCATCAACCGCGAACGCCGCGACATCGAGGCCGGCATGCGCGAGCAGGCGCAGCTGGCGGCCGACGCGATGATCGACGAAGACGAGGAGCCGCCGCCGGCGATCGCGATTTTCGACCCGGAGTTCCATGAGGGTGTGGTCGGCATCGTCGCTTCACGCGTGAAGGACAAGCTGCACAGGCCGACCTTTGTGTTTGCCGCCAGCCAGGCGCCGGGCAAGGAGCATGAGCTCAAGGGCTCGGGCCGCTCGATTCCGGGTTTCCATTTGCGCGATGCGCTGGACCTGGTGACCAAGCGCCACCCGGGCGTGCTGCTGCGTTTTGGCGGCCATGCGATGGCGGCCGGCTGCACCATCGCCGAGGAAAATTTCGAGCTCTTCGAGCAGGCGCTGCAGCAGGTGGCGCATGAATGGCTGGACGCGGCCACGCTGACGCGCCGCATGGACACCGACGGCCCGCTGGCGCCCGAATACCGGCGCGCCGACCTGGTCGACACACTGCACAAGGAAGTCTGGGGCCAGGGTTTTGCCGCGCCCACCTTTAGCGAGGTGGTGGAAGTGGTGTCGCAGCGCCTGGTCGGCGAAAAACACCTGGCGCTCAAGCTCAAGCACCAGGGCCAGCCGGTGGACGGCATCTGGTTCGGCCATACCGAGACGCTGCCGGCCCGGGTCAAGCTGGCCTTCCGGCTGGACGCCGACGAATGGCAGGGCGTGAAGCGCGTGCGCTTTCTGGTCGAGGGCGCGGAAATCTGAGTGTTGCCGGTGAGGCACCTCCTCCCCGCCCTCCCCGCCTTCCCTTGGCGAGGGAAGGCGCAGGGGGACCTCACTGCAGTTCGAACTCGCCGCCGCGCTCTATCGCGCGCTGGTAGGCGGGCCTGGCGTGTATGCGCGCGAGGAAGTCCATTAAACGCGGCCGGCTTTCGTTGAGCCCGCCGCGCGCGGCGGCGGCTTCCAGCGGGAAGCTCATTTGGATGTCGGCGCCGCTGAACTCCTTGCCGGCAAACCAGCCGCCCTGGGGCAATGACATTTCAAGAAAGTCCAGGTGCTGCCTGAGCTGCGGTTCGATAAAGGTCTTCTTGACCTTGCCGGCGATGCCGCGCGCAATCGGCTTCACAAAAAACGGCATGGGCGAATTCTCGATCTTGTCGAAGACCAGCTTGAGCAAGAGCGGCGGCATGGCCGAGCCTTCGGCGTAGTGCAGCCAGTAGGTGTAGCGCAGGTGCTCGGGCGTGCCGGCCGGGGGCGCCAGCCGCCCGGCGCCGTAACGGCCCACCAGGTAATCGATGATGGCGCCCGATTCGGCCAGTGTGAGTTCACCGTCAGTGATGACCGGCGATTTACCGAGCGGGTGCACCGCACGCAGCGAAGGCGGGGCGAGCATGGTTTTGGGGTCGCGCTGGTAGCGCTGGATCTCATAGGGCAGGCCCAGCTCCTCCATGAGCCAGAGGATGCGTTGCGAGCGGGAGTTGTTCAGGTGGTGCAGGGTGATCAAGGGGCGGCTCCGTTGGACATCAGCGATGGACGCATGGTAGGCCATGCCGCACCGCCCTGAAGCCGCCACAGCCGCCACGGCGCGCACCGCGGCCGGCCGCCTTCGCACCCCGCAGGGGCGACCGGGGCACCAGAAACAGGCATTTTGTACACAATCTTCTAAAAAATCGCATACAAAGCTGGCACAGGCCTTGCACACAAGGCCGGCATGAACGCCCTTGCCAGCCCCGCGCCCGCCGCCATTGAAGCCATCGCGCTGACCAAACGCTATGCGCAGCAGGACAGGCCAGCGGTGGACGGCATCCACCTGCGCATTGCCGGCGGCAGCTACTGCTGCCTGCTGGGACCTTCGGGCTGCGGCAAAAGCACGACGCTGCGCATGATGGCGGGCCATGAGTCGGTCACCAGCGGCGACATCCTGCTGGAAAACCGCAACATCACCGACCTGCCGGCCGCCGGCCGGGGCACGGCCATGATGTTCCAGAGCTTCGCGCTGTTCCCGCACCTGTCGGCGCTGGACAACGTGGCCTTCAGCCTCAAGATGAAAGGGGTGGACAAGGCGGCGCGGCGGCGCCAGGCCCAGGAGCTGCTGGAGCGGGTGGCCATGGGCCACCTGGCCGAACGCAAGCCGGCCGAACTCTCGGGCGGACAGCAACAGCGTGTGGCGCTGGCGCGCGCGCTGATCACCCAGCCGCGCGTGCTGCTGCTGGATGAGCCGTTGTCGGCGCTGGACCCGTTTTTGCGCATCCAGATGCGCGCCGAGCTGCGCCGCTGGCAAAAAGAGCTGGGCCTGACCTTTATCCACGTCACCCATTCGCAGGAAGAAGCGATGGCGCTGGCCGACACCATGGTGGTGATGAACCACGGCCGCATCGAGCAGCAGGGCTCGCCCCACGAGATCTACAACCGCCCCGCCAGCGAATTCGTGGCGCGCTTCATGGGCGGGCACAACGTGCTGGACACGCCGGCGGGCCGCATAGGCGTGCGCACCGACCACATGCGCATCACGCCGGCCGGCGAGGCCGCGCCCGACGCGCCGCACAACCGGCGCGCCGTGGTCACCGACGTCGAATACCAGGGCACTTATGTGCTGCTGGGCCTGCAGAACCCGGGCGTGTCGCTGAGCGCCAGCAGCACGGCCGAGCTGTCGGTGATGCTGCCCGAAGCGGCTTTCGCGGCCCGGCCCTATGCACCCGGCGACGCGGTGCAGCTGTCGTGGGCGCCCGAGGCGGCGCACACGCTGCGCGCCGCGGCTCCGGCCTGACACCGCCCTTGTTTTGTCCACCGTTTTCCAACCGTCCCTTCGCAAGAAGATTTCCACCCCAGCACAGGAGTTTCACCATGTCCGACGCCCTTCCTGACCCAAAAGACCCGCAAACCATCGCCGACGGCGCCCCCGCGGGCGGCCTGCCGCGCCGCGCCCTGCTCAAGGGCACGGCGGGCATCCTGGCCACGGGGATGTTCCCGGCCGTGCATGCGCAGGAAAAAATCGTGTTGCGCTACCTGGGCACCGCGGTGAACCAGGACAAGGCGATCGCCGAAAAATTCAAGGCCGACACCGGCATCACCATCCAGTACGTGGCCGTCACCACCGACGACGTGACCAAACGCGCGGTGACCGCGCCCAACAGCTTCGACCTGATAGACACCGAGTACTTCTCGCTCAAGAAGATCGTGCCCACCGGCAACTTGAAGGGCATAGACACCAAAAAGATCAAGAACGCCGACAAGATCACCACGCTGTTCACCACCGGCACCGTGGCCGGCAAGGCCGTGGGCGACCAGGGCACGGCGCCCAAGAAGGTGATCTACCTGGAGGGCGAAAAGAGCAAGGTCTTCGCCAAGAGCCCGACGCAGTTCATGTCGCTGATCCCCACGGTGTACAACGCCGACACGCTGGGCATACGCCCCGACCTCATCAAGCGCCCCATCAATTCCTGGGCCGAGCTGCTGAACCCCGAGTTCAAGGGCAAGGCCGCGATCCTGAACATCCCTTCCATCGGCATCATGGACGCGGCCATGGTGGTGGAAGCCAAGGGCATCTACAAATACCCGGACAAGGGCAACATGACCAAAAAGGAGATCGACCTCACGATCGCCACGCTGATCGAGGCCAAGAAGGCCGGCCAGTTCCGCGCGCTGTGGAAGGACTTCAACGAATCGGTCAACCTGATGGCTTCGGGCGAGGTGGTGATCCAGTCGATGTGGAGCCCCGCCGTGACGGCCGTGCGCACCAAGGGCATCGCCTGCAACTTCCAGCCGCTCAAGGAAGGCTACCGCGCCTGGGCCGCCGGCTTCGGCCTGCCCGCCACGCTCTCGGGCAAGAAGCTGGACGGCGCCTATGAATTCATCAACTGGTTCCTCGACGGCTGGGCCGGCGCCTACCTGAACCGCCAGGGCTATTACAGCGCCGTGCTGGAAACCGCCAAGGCCAAGATGGAAGCCTATGAGTGGGCCTACTGGATGGAAGGCAAGCCCGCCTCGCAGGACATCAAGAGCCCCACCGGCGACGTGCTGGCCAAGGCCGGCGCGGTGCGCGACGGCGGCAGCTACGAGGCGCGCATGGGCGGCATCGCCTGCTGGAATGCGGTCATGGATGAGAACAACTACATGGTCCAGAAATGGAATGAGTTCGTCGCGGCCTAGATGTAGGCACACCCCTGTTGCCGCTCACTTCGTGTAGCGGCCTCTCCCCTTGCAGGGGACGCCCGCTGCGGCCCGGCGAAGCCGTGGATTTGGCACACCCCCGTGGTCGCTCACTTCGTGTAGCGGCCTCCCCCCTTGCAGGGGACGACAGCTGCGGCCCGGCAAAGCCGGTTCCGCGCTGTCTGCGAACAGGCTTGCGTTTGGAATTGGATTTTTAACTTCGGGTCGTCATGAGTACACCGGCAATCACTGCACATTCCGCTCCGGCCAAGGCGCCGGGGCGCAGCCTTGCCGCCTGGTGGCAGGCGCTGCCGCTGGCGTCGGTGTTTGTGCTGTTCTTCCTGATTCCCCTGGCGCTGGTGCTGACGGTGAGCTTCTGGGACTTCAATGAGTACGAGTTGCTGCCCGGCTTCACGCTGAAGAATTACTTCGCCATTTTTGAGGGCTGCGGCAGCGGCGCGGACCTGTGCGTGACCTTCAAGACCTATCTGTCGACCTTCAAGTTCAGCGTCTTGGTCTGGCTGATCACGCTGGTGACCGGTTTCACCGTGTCCTACTTCCTGGCCTTCCATGTGCGTTCGCAGGGCGCGCAGACGCTGCTCTTCGTGCTGTGCACCATCCCGTTCTGGACGTCGAACGTGATCCGCATGATCTCCTGGGTGCCGCTGCTGGGCCGCAACGGCCTGGTCAACCAGAGCCTGCTGGGCATGGGCGTGGTGAACCAGCCGCTCGAGTGGCTGCTGTTCTCGGACTTTTCGGTGGTGCTGGCTTTTGTGCACCTGTACACCATGTTCATGATCGTGCCCATCTTCAACTCCATGATGCGCATAGACCGCAGCCTGATCGAGGCGGCCAATGACAGCGGCGCCTCAGCCTGGCAGACGCTGTGGAACGTCATCGTGCCGCTGTCGCGCACCGGCATCATCATCGGCTCCATCTTTGTGCTCACCATCGTGATGGGCGACTTCGTGACGATAGGCGTGATGGGCGGCCAGCAGATCGCCTCCATCGGCAAGGTCATCCAGGTGCAGACGTCTTACCTGCAGTTCCCGCTGGCGGCGGCCAATGCGGTGATCCTGCTGGCCGTGGTGCTGATGATCATCTGGGCCTTGACGCGGCTGGTCGATATCCGCAAGGAGCTCTGAATGCGCAATGACAGGCACAGCCCCGGTTTCTGGTTCCTCGCCGCGTTTTTTGCGCTGTTCGTGCTGTTTCTCTACGGGCCGATGTTCATCATCGTGCTGCTGAGTTTCCAGGGCCCGGAAGGCGGGCTCACCTTTCCGCTGCGCGGCGTCTCGCTGCACTGGTTCCACAAGCTGGCCGAGGGGCTGGGCGTGGTGGACATAGGCGCGGCGCTCAAGCGCTCGCTGGGCCTGGGCCTGGCGGTGACGGCTTTCACGGTGCTGTTCTCGGTGCTCGCGGGCCTGGCTTTCCGCAAAAAGCTCGCGGGCGGCAACACCCTGTTCTTTGTGGTGGTGGCCAGCCTGATCATGCCCTCCATCATCGTGTCGCTGGGCATAGGCCTGGAGTTCCGCCTGCTGGACGGCGGCATCAAGAAGCTGCTGGAGCTGCTGGGCATGGACAGCGCGCTGGAGGGCTACGGCACGGCGCTGGGCCTCTTTACCTCGGCGCTGGGCGCGCACCTGACCTGGACGCTGCCCTTCGGCCTGCTCATCATGTTCGCGGTGTTCAACCGCTTCAACCCGGCCTACGAGGAAGCCGCGCGCGACCTGGGCGCCACGCCGTGGCAGGGCTTTCGCCACGTGGTGCTGCCGCTGATCGCGCCCTCGGTGGTGGGCATAGGCATGTTCGGCTTCACCCTGAGCTGGGACGAAATCGCCCGCACCTCGCAGGCCATAGGCGACGTGAATACACTGCCGCTGGAACTGCAGGGCCTGACGACCACCGTCACCACGCCGGCCATCTACGCGCTGGGCACCGTCACCACCGTGGTGTCGCTGGGGGTGGTGGCCCTGGCCGTGGGCCTGGCCTGGTGGCTGGGCAAGCGGCAGAAAAAAGGACAGCGATGACAGCGACGAACACGGCGGCGCCCGCCGCGCCCCCGACCGATACCGAGATGTATGAGCGCGTGGTCTCGGCCATCCTGGACCACCGCCTGCCGCCGGGCACCAAACTCGGGGAAGACAAGCTGGCCGGTGCCTTCGGCGTGTCGCGCACGCGCATACGCCCGGTGTTGCTGCGCCTGGCCAATGAGCAGGTGGTCACGCTGGTGCCCAACCGCGGCGCCACCGTGGCCCAGCCTACCGAACAGGAGGCGCGCGAGGTCTTCGAGGTGCGCCGGCTGATAGAGCCCACGCTGGTGGAGCTGTTCATCGCCAAGGCCGACGAGGCCGACATGCGCCAGCTCAAGCGCTGCATCGACGACGAGGAAGCCGCGCGGCTGGCCGGCGACATGCACCGCGCGATCCGGCTGTCGGGCGACTTCCACCTGCAGATCGCCGAACGCGCCGGCCACCAGACGCTGGGGCGCATCCTGCGCGAGCTGACCTCGCGCACCTCGCTGATCCTGATGACTTACGGCACGGCCCTGGGGGACATGCGCGAAGACCGCCGTGACGGCGCCGCCGCCTGCCGCTGCCGCGAACACCGCGTGCTGCTGGACGCCATACGCCTGCGCGACGCGCGGGAAGCGGCGCGCCACATGCGCGAGCACCTGACGCGCCTGGAGTCGCAGCTGCAGTTCACGCCACCGGCGGGCGAGGCGCCCGACCTGTCCAGCCTCTTTTCAGGCACGGTGTAGGGCGCACCCGCATGCGCAGACTTTTGGTCATTAACCCGAATACCTCGGCCTCGGTCAGCGAACTGCTGCAAACCCATGTGCAGGCGGCCGCCGGGCTGCATGTGCAGGTCAGCACCGTCACCGCGCGTTTCGGCGCGCCCTATATTTCGGACGAGGCCAGCTACGCGGTGGCCGCGCATGCCGCGCTGGACGCCTGGGCGGCCGCGCTCGCGGTGCCCGGCGCGGCACCCGACGCGGTGCTGATCGGCTGCTTTGGCGACCCCGGCCTGCTGGCGCTGCGCGAAAGCAGCCCGGTGCCGGTCACCGGCCTGGCCGAGGCGGCTTTCATCGAGGCGGCGCGCCACGGCCGCTTTGCCATCGTCACCGGGGGCGAGCGCTGGGGCCCCATGCTGCAGCGCCTGGCCCAGGTGCTGGGCCACGCGCCTTCGCTGGCCGGCATCCATACCGTCGCACCGACCGGCGCGCAGCTGGCCGCCGACCCGGCCGCCGCGCGCACCCTGCTGGCCCAGGCCTGCCGCGACGCGGTGCGCCAGCTGGGCGCGCAGGCGGTGATTCTGGGCGGCGCGGGCCTGGCCGGCATGGCCGCGGCGCTGCAGCCCGGGCTGGGCGTGCCGCTCATCGACAGCGTGCTGGCCGGCGCGCACTGGGCCTTGCGCAGCCATGCACCGCCGCCGCAGCGCGGCAAGCCGGGCTTTGACGTACCCTGGGAAAACCTTTCGCCGGAGCTGACGGCCCTGGGCTTGTAAAAAGCCCCCCTTCCCCCTCTGGGGAAGGCGCAGGATTGCCCAGCAGGTGCACAGCCGCGAAAGGATATGTGAGCGCGCACTGCACTGCAGAAGCAGAAGGCCTAAAATGGCCCTGTGACCCCCCAAAACATCCTGAATGCCGACCTGCATTGCCACTCTGTGGTATCGGACGGCACGCTGACGCCGGAAGCGTTGGCGGAACGGGCCAAGGCCAACGGGGTGGAACTCTGGGCCCTGACCGACCACGACGAAATCGGCGGCCAGCAGCGCGCCGCGGCGGCCGCCAAGGCCCAGGGCATGCACTACCTGACGGGCACCGAGGTCTCGGTCACCTTCGCCGGGCAGACGGTGCACATCGTGGGCCTGGGTTTTGACGCCGACAACCCCGACATCATGCAAGGCCTGCGCAACACGCGCGGCGGGCGCGAGCAGCGCGCCATGGAAATGTCGGACTCGCTGGCCAAGGTCGGCATCAAGGGCGCTTATGAAGGCGCGCTGAAGTTCGTCGGCAACCCCGAGCTGATCTCGCGCACGCACTTCGCGCGCTTTCTGGTCGAAAGCGGCGTGTGCCGCGAAACCAATGAAGTCTTTCGCAAATACCTGACCGAAGGCAAGCCCGGCTATGTGCCGCACCGCTGGGCTACGCTGCGCGACGCGGTGACCTGGATCACCCAGGCCCAGGGCGTCGCGGTGATCGCCCACCCGGGCCGCTACAAGTTCACCCCCAACGAGGAATACGCCTTGTTCACCGAGTTCAAGTCCCACGGCGGGCGCGGCGTGGAGGTCGTCACCGGCAGCCACACGCCCCAGGAATACCTCAAGTACGCAGAAACGGCGAAAGAATTCGGCCTGGCCGCCTCGCGCGGCAGCGACTTTCACAGCCCCGACGAGAGCCACACCGACCTGGGCACCCTGCCCTTCCTGCCCGGCGAACTGACGCCGGTCTGGGAACTGCTGGCGGACCGCATCCAGTGATGGCGGGCCCCGCGAGCAATACCTCCCGCGCCCCGGCCGGCATCGCACTCCTGGTGGCCGCCGTCGCCTGTTTCGCGGTGCTGGACACCACCACCAAGATTATTTCCACCAGCGTGCCGCTGCTGATGGCGCTGTGGTTCCGTTATGCCTTCCAGGCCGTGGCCACCACCCTGGCGGTGCTGCCCTCGCGCGGGCTGTCGGTGCTGCGCACCGCGCACCCGAAATTCCAGCTGCTGCGCGGCCTGCTGCTGCTGCTCACCAGCCTTTTTGCGTTCTACAGCCTCAGGCACATGCCGGTGGGCGAGTTCACCGCCATCGTGATGATCACGCCGCTGGTCATCACCCTGCTGGCCTCGCTGACCCTGGGAGAGCGCGTGTCCTGGCTGCGCTGGGCGCTGGTGGTGGGCGGCTTTGCCGGTACCCTCATCATCATCCGGCCCGACGGTGACGACTTCAACTGGGCCATGCTGCTGCCGCTGGGCCTGGTGATCTGCAATGCCTGGTTCCAGATCCTGACCAGCCGGCTGGCGCGCACCGAAGACCCTTTCACCATGCATTTCTACACCGGCTGGGTGGGCACGCTGGCCGCCTCGCTGGCCCTGCCCTTTGTCTGGACCGCGCTGGACTCCTGGACGCTGTGGGCCAGCCTGGCGCTGATGGGCTTGATGGGCACGGTCGGCCATTTCATGATGATCCTGGCCTACGGCCGCGCGCCGGTGTCCACGCTCACGCCCTTCCTCTATGCGCAGATCGGCTTTGCGATGCTGGGCGGCTGGATTGCGTTCTCGCATGTGCCGGACCGCTGGTCCATGCTGGGCATGGTGATGATCGCCGTTTGCGGCGCGACGGGCGCCTGGCTCGCGGTGCGCCAGAGCCGCGTGCTGATAGAACCCGTCGAATCCTGAATCCGGAGGCGAAAGAAGCGCACCATGGCCCAGTTTTTTGAAGTCCACCCCGAGAACCCGCATACCCGGCTGCTCAAGCAGGCGGTGGCCCTGCTGGAGCGCGGCGGCATCGCGGCCGTGCCTACCGATTCGAGTTATGCGCTGGTCTGCCACCTTGACGACAAGGCTGCGGCCGACAGCCTGCGCCGCATACGCGGGGTGGACGACAAGCACCACCTGACCCTGCTGTGCCGCGACCTCAGCGAACTGGCCAATTACGCGCGCGTGGACAACAAGCAGTTCCGCCTGCTGAAAGCCGCGACGCCGGGGCCCTACACCTTCATCCTTGAAGCCAGCAAGGAAGTGCCGCGCCGCGTGAGCCATCCTTCGCGCAAGACCATAGGCCTGCGCGTGCCCGAGCACAAGGTGCTGCAGGCACTGCTGGAGCTGCACGGCGCGCCGCTGCTGGCCACCACCCTGATCCCGCGCGGCGGCGGCGAGCCGCTCAACGACGCGCACGAGATACGCGGCCTGCTCGAGCATGAACTGGCCGCCGTGATAGACGCCGGCGCCTGCCACCAGGAAGCCACCACGGTGATAGACCTCACGCCCATGGGCGAAGGCGGTGAGCCCGTCGTGGTGCGCCAGGGCCGCGGCGAGCTGGCTGCACTGGGCCTTTAACGCGCCAGGCTCCCCTTTTCAAGCAGGGGCCGCGGAACCGGCTTTGCCGGGCCGCAGGCGCAGCGCCCCCCGAGGGGCTGGAGCCCGCGGCTCCAAGCCTGCCTGCGCAGGCTTGGACGGGCGACAGAGGCGAAGCGTCTCGCGAGCCGCGGCCTGCAAGGCCTCGCGCATTACACGGAGCCGAAGGCGAAGTGAAAAGCGTGGGGGCACAATGCGACAATCCGGAAATGGATATCGCCAACCTGATTCAAACCGTCGCCATCTACGCGCTGCCGGTGCTGTTCGCCATCACGGTGCATGAGGCCGCGCATGGCTATGTCGCGCGTCACTTTGGTGACAACACGGCTTACATGATGGGCCGCGTGACCCTGAACCCCGTCAAGCACATAGACCCTGTGGGCACCATCCTGATGCCCTTGCTGCTGTACTTCGCGACCTCGGGCACCTTTCTGTTCGGTTATGCCAAGCCGGTTCCCGTCAATTTCGGCAACCTGCGCAAGCCCAAACGCGACATGATCTGGGTCGCCCTCGCGGGTCCCGCCGCCAATTTCATCCAGGTGATCATGTGGGCCGTGCTGTACGCGCTGCTCGTCGGGGCCGGCATGGGCGAGCCTTTCTTCCTCGTGATGTGCCAGGCCGGCGTGCTCGTGAACCTCGTGATGTGGGCTTTCAACCTGTTTCCATTCCCGCCGCTGGACGGCGGGCGCATCCTGGTTGGCCTGCTGCCCTGGAAGCAGGCGCAGTTTGTCGCGCGCCTCGAACCCTGGGGCTTTTTCATCGTCATGGGGCTTGTCATCCTCGGCGTCGTCAGTGCCTACTGGCTCTGGCCTCTGGTCGTGCTGGGTTACGGCCTGCTGGACCTGTTCAACCTCACCATTTCCCTGCCCCCAAGACTGCTATGACCTCCCCGTCCCCCACCCGCTTCCTGACCGGTATCACCACCACCGGCACGCCCCACCTGGGCAATTTTGTCGGTTCCATCCGGCCCTCGGTGCAAGCCAGTTTTCGCGACGATGTGCGCAGCTTTTATTTCCTGGCCGACTACCACGCGCTGATCAAATGCGACGAGCCGGCGCGCATCCAGCAATCCACGCTGGAAATCGCCGCGAGCTGGCTGGCCGCCGGGCTTGACCCGGAGCGTGTGACCTTCTACCGCCAGTCCGACATCCCCGAGATCCCCGAGCTGACCTGGCTGCTGACCTGCGTGACCGGCAAGGGCGTGCTCAACCGCGCCCATGCCTACAAGGCCGCGGTCGACAAGAACGAGGCGGCCGGCAACGACCCGGACGCCGACGTGACCGCGGGGCTCTTCATGTACCCGGTGCTCATGGGCGCGGACATCCTGCTGTTCAAGACGCACAAGGTGCCGGTGGGGCGCGATCAGGCCCAGCACCTGGAAATGGCGCGCGACATGGCCCAGCGCTACAACCACCTCTACGGCGAGCACCTGGTGCTGCCCGAGGCGGTGATCGAGGACTCGGTCGCCCTGCTGCCCGGCCTGGACGGGCGCAAGATGAGCAAGAGCTACGACAACACCATCCCGCTGTTCACGCCGCGCGAGCAGATGCGCAAGCTGATCGCCGGCATCGTCACCGACTCGCGCGCGCCGGGCGAGCCCAAGGAGGCCGAGGGCTCGGCGCTGTTCCAGATCTACCAGGCTTTTGCCAGCGCCGAGGAGACCGAAGCGTTACGCAAGGCTTACGCCGAGGGCATCGCCTGGGGTGACGCCAAGCAGATGCTGTTCGAGCGCATAGACCGCGAGATCGCCCCCATGCGCGAGCGCTACCACGCGCTGATGGCCGACCCGGGCCGGATAGAGGCCATCCTGCAGGCCGGCGCGCGCAAGGCCCGCGCCGAGGCCACGCCCTTCATGGCCGAGCTGCGGCGCGCCGTGGGCCTGCGCAAGCTGGATAGCCTCCCGGCCGCCGCCGGCAAGGCCAAGGCGGCCAAAAGCGCCACGCCGGCTTTCAAGCAGTACCGCGAAAAGGACGGCCTCTTTTATTTCAAGCTGCAGGATGCCGACGCCCGGCTGCTGCTGCAAAGCCGGGGTTTCGAGTCGCCCCGCGAGGCCGCGCTGGCCATTGCCGCACTGCAAAAAGACGGCCTGGAGGCGCTGCCGGGACAGGCCCAGGCCTTGCCAGGCGTCACCGAGGACGAGTTGACGGCGGTTTTGCGGTTTTTCGCCGACTGAGCTTGTTGTTGTTTTTTTGGAGCAGCGTTCTGAAAAAATACCGCAATTGCCTGTTTATTTATGCCCCAAAGTTGACATACAGCAGTTATGCTCACTGGCTAATAGGAACAATTCTTCACATTTGACTTAATGAGTATTTTCGTAATAGATGACCATCCGCTCATGCGGGAAGCGGTTGTCATGTTGATCCGCCGCCTGAGCAGCAAGGCCACCGTGACCGAGCTGGACCGGCTCGCCGCCGTCATGCCCGCCGTGCAGGAGCAAGGCATTCCCGAACTCATCTGCCTGGACTTGCGCCTGCCCGACACCAACGGTGTCTCCGGCGTGCGCGAGCTCAAGCAGCAATTTCCCAGCGTGCCGCTGGTGGTGCTGTCGGCCGCCCCGGCCCAGGACTACGAGGACCTCTCCATCGAGGCGGGCGCGGATGCCTACATCCAAAAGTCCGCCGGCGCCACGGAGATCTCCAACGTGCTGCGCGTCTTCCTCAGCGAAGACCTGGACCCGGAACCCAGCACCCCGACCGAAAAACTCTCCAAGCGGCAAAAACAGCTGCTGGTGATGCTGGACAAGGGCATGAGCAACCGCGACATCGCCGAAGAACTGCAGATCAGCGAGCACACGGTGAAAGTGCACCTGTGGCGCCTGTTCCGCCGCCTCAACGTCAAGAGCCGCTCGCAGGCGAGCCACCTGGCCAGAACCCAGGGCCTGCTCTAAACAAAAAGGACACGCAAGCGTGTCCTTTTTTCTTCATGCACCCGGTATTGGGTATTGGTATCCGGCTGTTCGGTATTCCTTCCCCACCCCTTGTGGATGCGCCGAGGAGCGCAGGGCCAGACGGATCAGGGCAAAAACTTGTTTGAGCCGCAGGCGAGTTGTTTTTGACCCCGGCTGGACCGAGCACCACAGGCTGCCCGTAGCGAAGCGAAGGGACGCAGACACCAGGGTCGCCTTTTCTTTTGCTTACTTTGCTTTTGGCGAAGCAAAAGAAAAGTAAGTTGCCGCCGGGCAACCCCCGGCCAGCAAGCCTTAGCAGCGAGCGCACGGCAAGAACAAGCAAGGCTTCGACAAGCTCAGCCCGAACGGTGAGACAGCAGCGCGCCGCCGGCGCAAGACCCGCCCCTACCCCCGAAGCTCAACCCAAAAAACACTCCCCCGCCCAGCCCGGGAAGCCAACCCCACCGGATGCCCCAGCGCCGCGCTGAGGCGAGACACAATGGCCAGCCCCAGGCCGAAGCCCTCTTCGGTGCCTTGCAGCGGGATCCGGTAGAACTCCTGGAAGATCGCCTGCTGGTGCTCCCTGGCAATGCCCACGCCGGTGTCCCAGATCTCGATGCGGGGCACGCCGCCGCGCCGCCGCACGGCTATCAGCACGCCGCCGCGGTGGGTGTTGCGCAAAGCGTTGGACAGCAGGTTGCCGACCAGGCGCTGCAGCAGCACCGGGTCGGACCTGACCTTGCCTGGCGCCGCGCGCATCCTGAGCCGCAGGCCGCGTTCGCGCGCGAAGGGGGCGTACTGCGCCTCCAGGTCCTGCAGCAGCCCGGCCAGTTCCACGTCCTGCAGGTTGACCCTGAGCGGGTCGGTTTCCAGCCCGGCCAGGTCGAACAGGGAGTTGAACAGGTCGTTGACGGCTTTGGTGGAGCGCACGATCTTGGGCGTGATCTGTTCGACGAACTCGGGCTCGGCCGCCAGCCAGCCGGCGTACAGGTCCAGGGCATGCACCGGCTGGCGCAGGTCGTGGGCGGCGCTGGCGATGAAGCGGTTCTTGATTTCCACCGCCTCCAGGGCCGCCCGGCTCTGCTCGGTCAGGGACTTGATCAGCATGGAGTTGTCGTACTGCAGCTCGAGGTTGATGCGCTGCACCTCGTGAAAGCGCTGGCCCGAGATGCGGATCACGGCCCAGTAAATGAGCACCAGCGCCAGCATGCCGTAGGTATTGAAGCTGGAGGGCAGCCCGCGCTCCATGACCAGCTGATAGAGCAGCGCGGCCACGACCGAAATTCCCAGGCCGTTCACATAATTCTTGAAGCAAGGCAGCCAGGACGAAAACGTGCCCACCGCGAAACCGGCCATGCCCACCAGCACGACCATGCAGAGGAACTGGTCGTACACCGGCGCGCGCAGGAAGTACACAAACATGGACGCACCCCAGACCAGGGCGCTGGCCGACCAGGTCCAGCCGTACTTGGCCATGAAGGCGCGCAGGGGCGGGCCGCTGACGCCGGCCAAGGTGCGCTGGTAGATGTTGATGACGCCGTAGCGCACCACGGTCACGGCCGCCGCGGCCGCGGCCCACAGACCCAGGGCCGGCGTGTCGACGCGGTGATAAAGAATGACCACCATGACCACGATCAGCACCAGCGCGGAATGCAATGCCGGACGGGCATAACGCATGAAGGTGTGGATCAGCCGCATCTCCACCCACTCCTCGCGCGAGAGGTCGGCGACGCTCTGGGCCGGCCGTATCGTTGGGGGGGAGTCCATGGAGCCGAGTTTAGGGCCAGTTCACACGCCCCGGTGGCCGCCGCGGGCGCACGCGCCGGGGCCATGGCGCGAATGTTGCGCGGGGCTGACGAAATCGGGTGCCCGGTTAGGGCCTGCTAACGCTATTGATGCAAATGCGAATGGGGTGAAAACGGTGCCAATCAAGGCGCGCGACGACGCCCAGACTGGGCGTCTGGGCTAGGAGCGCAACGCCGAGTGGCGCCGTTTTCACCCCATTCCCTGCGGGTTGCGATCAAAAAGGCCCTGCGCGGCGTTGCAAAGCCTTGACGGGGTCTACCCCGCCTGCGTTTTGCGCCTTGCTCAAGGCCTTTTTGACTCGCAACGCATCTTGCATAAATAGCATTAACAGGCCCTAGCGCCAATTGCGTACACTGGACGCTTCCCCGGAGGGCGACACCCGTGCATGGACGCCGGACACCCGCGGCGGCATCCATGCACAGGCACCAAAAAAATGCAGGACCCGCAGATGCAACGCAACGCGCACGCCGAGCTCGCCCCCGTGAGCCCGGCGAAAGGCACGGCAGGCCCGGGCGGCATGCTCGCCATGCCGGCCCTGGACGACCCGGCCAATCCCTTCCGGCTGGCGCTGCTGGCCGTGCTGCTGGCCTTTGTCTATGCCATTCTGTCCACGCCGGCCGCCTACACCTCGCGCCCCGACACGCTGGCCGCCATCATCTGGCCCGCGCCGGCGGTGGGCGCGGCCCTGCTGTGGAACCTGCCCTACCGGCGCTGGCCGGTGTTCCTGGTCGCGATATTCCTGTCCATGATGCTGGTCGGCGACGCCGACCCGCTGTCCGTGGGCGCCGACGCGGCCTTCGCGCTGCTCAATGTGTTCGAGGTGGCGCTGTATGCCTTCCTGGGGCAGCGCCTGGTTTGCGAAAAAGGCGACATCGACAGTACCCGCAAGCTCGCGCGCTTCATGTTCCTGCTGCCGCTGCTGGCCACCAGCCTGGTGGCGGCCCTGGGCGCCACCATAGGCGCGGTGACCAAGCACACCGAGTGGCTGGAGGAATGGCGCGTCCTGCTGGTCGGCAACGGCCTGGCCGTGCTGGTGCTGCTGCCGGCCCTGCTGGCCTGGTGCTCGCGCCAGGCCAGCGCCGACGCTTCGCCCGGCGACAAGCCGGTGGCCGTCGCGACCGCCGTGCTCGCCGCGGCCTTGATGGCCGCCGCGGCCCTGCTGCCGCGCTTTCCGGAGGAAGTGCTGCGCGCCCTGCTGTCGCTGGTGCTGGTCTGGGCGGCCATCGCCGGCGGCCTGCGCTCGGCCTCGCTGGGCGTGCTGGCGGCGGCCGGCGTGGGCATAGGCCTGGCCGTGGCGGGCTACGGGCCCTACAGCCCGGCCCGCGGCGGCGAGGAAGGCACCTGGGAGCTGCAGGTGGACCTGGCGGGCATGGCGGTGCTGTCCTTCTTTGTCGGCATCGCGGTCAGCGAGCGGCAAAAACTCAACCTGCGCCTGGAGCGCGCCCGGCGCTTTGAAACCATGGGCTTTCTGACCGGCGGCATCGCGCACGATTTCAACAACATCCTGGGTGCGGTCGGCGGTTATGCCGAGCTGGCGGTGGAGCGCGAAAAAGCCGGCCTGCCGGTGCGCGCCCCGCTGGGCGAGGTGGCGGCTGCCGTGGCGCGCGGCAAGGACCTGACGGAGCAAATCCTGCTGGCCGGGCGGCGCGGCGCGCGCACGCGCCAGGCCAGCGACCTGCGCGACCTGGTCTCCGAAGCGGTGGCGCTGGCTAGCCCCTTGCTGCCGCCCGGCGTGCGGCTGACGGTCCGCGTGCCGCTGGCGCCGGTGCCGGTGCGGGTGCACCGCGGCCAGTTGACCCGCGCCATCCTGAACCTGCTGCGCAACGCCTCGCAGGCGGCGGCGGGCCGGGTCGAGCTGCGCCTGACGGCATCGGCCGGCCAGTTGCCGGCAGGTTATGCGCGCGAGGCGGACACCGGCGTCGGCGACATGCTGGAGCGGGACTGCGCCTGGCTGGATGTGCTGGACGACGGCAGCGGCGTCGCGCCGGCGCATGTGCACCAGCTGTTCGACCCCTTCTTTTCCTCGCGCTCCTCGCAGGGCGGCAAGGGCCATGGCAAAGGCCATGGCACCGGGCTGGGCCTGGCCATCGTCGCGGGCGTGGCCGCCGATCACGCCGGCGGTGTGGCGGTCTGGACCGGCCGCGGCGAGCGCACGCGCTTTTGCCTGATGCTGCCGCTGCTGGCCGAACAGGACGCGGCGCAGTTGCCCCTGGTCGCGCCGCCACCGCCGCTGGGCCAGGGCGAAACGGTGCTGGTCGTCGCGCAGGATGCCCAGGCGCGCGAGCGCACCGAAGACGCGCTGGCCGCGCTGGGTTTTGAGCCGGCCGGCTACGACCCGGCCGCCCTCGCCGGCGGGCCGCAAGGACTGCAGGGACTGGAGGAACATGCCGAGCTGCTGGTGTGGCTGGATTCGCCGGCCGCAAGTGACAACCTGCAGGCCGCGCTGCGCCAGCCCACCGGCCTGCCGCTACTGCGCTGCGGCAGCACAGGGGATACGGGCGGCGAAGCCCTCATCACGCAGGAAGCCGGCGTGGTTACCATAAGCGGGCCCTTTGACGGCGCGGCACTGCGCCAGGCCGTCAAAATGGCGACCGGACGCTCCGATGCCCCGCCCGCCCGGCGTGACGGCGATGTTGACGAAGAAGAAGGCAAAGAAGGCAATCTCCAGCCATGACGCAGCCCAAACAACCCCTGGCCATCCTGGTCGTCGACGATGACGACGCCCTGCGCAAGCTCCTGATCGACTACCTGACGGGCCACGGCCTTTCGGTGACGGGCGTGGGCACGGCGACGGAAGCGGTGCAGGCCGTCGCCAGGCAGGACTACAGCCTGGTGCTGCTGGACCTGAACCTGCCCGACGGCGACGGTATAGACCTGGCGCGCAAATGGCGCGCCGAGGCCAACATCGCCATCATCTGCCTGACGGGCAGGCTTGAAGAAGCCGACCGCGTCATGGGCCTGGAGCTGGGTGCCGACGACTACATCACCAAGCCGTTTTCGCTGCGCGAGGTGCTGGCCCGCATACGTGCGGTGACGCGCCGCGCCGGCGGCGCGGCCGCGGCGGGCGAGCCGGCCGGCGAGCGCCCCAGTCACAGCGGCGTGCAGGTGCCCGTCACGCGCGGCAAGCACCCGCGCGCCTACCGCTTCGCAGCCTGGGGCCTGAACCTCAACACGCGCCGCCTGACCTCGCCCGAGGGCAAGCCGGTGTCGCTGACCAATGCCGAGTTCAACCTGCTGGCGGTGTTCCTCGGCACGCCCGGGCGCATCATCTCGCGCGAGCAGTTGCTGGAGCGCACGCGCGCCTTCGACGACATCTATGACCGCGCCATCGACGTGCAGATACTGCGGCTGCGCCGCAAGCTTGAGGCCGACGCGAAAAATCCCAAGCTGCTGTGCACCGAGCGCGGCGTGGGCTACTTTCTCAATGCCGAGGTGGAAGCGCTGTGGGAATGAGCCTGCCGGTTCTTTCTCCTTTCTTCTTCATGGCATTTTTTGCGACCCCTTGTGAATTTTTATGACCACTGACCTGATCACCGAACTCGGCAAACAGCCCATCGCCGGGCCGCAGCCCACCGGCAACGAAGTGCGCGAGGAGCCCGCCTTCGAGCTGCTGGAGGCCGAGGTCGCCAAGCTGGCCAGCCCGGTGCACAGCGTGACCATGGACTGGAACAAGGTCAACCAGTGGTCCGTCGAGCTGTTGTCGACCAAGGGCAAGGACCTGCTGGTGGCCTGCTACCTGGCCGGCGGCCTGCTGGAGACGCGTGGCCTCTACGGCCTGGCCGACGGCCTCAAGGTGCTGGCCGACATGCTGCAAAGCTATTGGGATACGCTGTACCCGGGGCTCAAGCGCATGCGCGGCCGGCGCAACGCGCTGCAGTGGCTGATAGACCGCGTACAGCAGCGCGCCACCGAAACCGACTGGGGCGCGCTGCCGCCGCAGGAGGCCGAACTCGTGTCACGCCTGACGGCCAGCCTGCAGGCCATGGACACGTTGCTGGCCGACAAGGACAGCGAGGCGCCCTCCATGCGCGCGCTGCTGACCCTGGTCGGCAGCCTGACCGTGATCGAGGAAAAACCCGCCGAAGAGCCCGCTCCCGTGGAGGCCGCTGCCGCGCCCTCACCTTCGCCTGCGGCGGCCGCCGGCCCCCCACCGGCCACGCTGCTACTGGACTCGGCCGACAACGTCGAGCGCGCACTCGAGGAAGCCTGCTCGCGCCTGGGCAGCCTGGCCGAATGGTTTCTCGCCAACGACAGCAGCAATCCCCTGTCTTACCGCCTGAACCGCACGGCGGCCTGGTCGACGCTCGAGGCCCTGCCGCCGGCCGACGGCGGCCAGACCCGCATCGCGCCGCCGATTTCGCAGGTGAGCGACGCGCTGGCCCGGCTGAAAGACAGCCAGTCGGACGCCGAACTCGTGGCCTTTGCCGAAGCCCAGCTGGCGGCCTTCCCCTTCTGGCTGGACCTCAACGGCGTCTGCGCCGCGGCGCTCGGGCGCATGGGCAGCGGCTATGCGGCCGCGCGCCAGGAAGTTTGCAACGAGACGGCACGCCTGCTCGCGCGGCTGCCGGGCCTTGAAAAACTCACTTTCTCCAGCGGCATGCCTTTTGCCGCGAGCGACACTCTGGACTGGCTGGCCACACTGCTGCCCGGCGTGACGGCCGGCGGCGGACCGGCGGCCGGCGGCCGCGCGAGCGATGCGGTCACGGCCGCCATCGGCAATGCGCGCGCGCTGGCGGCCAACGACGACCTCGCGAGCGCCGCGGCCTGCCTGCAAGAGCAGCTCGCGCTGCAGCCCACGGCGCGCGACCAGTTGCTGCTGCAGATCCGTTTGTGCGAACTGCTGCTGCAACACCGCCCGGGCGCGGCCCTCAAGGCTTTCGCGCAAGCCGTGGTGGAAGCCATAGACCGCCACCAGCTAGGCGCCTGGGACCCGGCCATGGCACTGGACGGCCTGCAGGTCGCCTACGGCGTGATGGCGCGCAACGAGGAAGACCGGGACGCGGCCGATGCGCTGCTGGCGCGCATTGTGGCCTTGGATGCGGCGACGGCGGTGAAGCTGGTGACCTGAGCGTCGCTCTACAGAAAATTCATATCCGCAGATTACGCAGATTTACACAGATGAAAACAGCCGCGGTGCAAGGTCATGTGACCAGCAAATGGAAACCGGCGTGAAGTCCCTCGTACAAATTCCTTGCCTTTAATCTGCGGAAATCTGCGTAATCTGCGGATAGATTTCTCCGGCAACTCTTAGCGCGCCGGAGCAACCGGTGGCGTTGTTCCCGCCGGCGCGCCCTGCTGCAACTGCGCCGCGGCCAGCTCCTTGAACAAGGCCTGGGTGTCCTGCGGCTTGTGCGGCGTCATGCGGGTGTCCCAGCACACGCCGATCTGCTTGGGCAGCGAGACCTCGATGGCCGGCACGGCGGTGGCGTTGGAGAGTTTGGCCTGGATGCCGCGTTCCTCGCGCGCGAACTGCGCGTCCTGCAGGCGCTGCTTCTCGGCCGTCTTGTCTTTTTCCTGGCGCTCGAGCTGCTCGAGCTGCTGCGCCGCCTTGAGGATGGCATCCTGGCCCTCGAAGTTGTAGCGCAAGCCGACCTGGCGCACGCCCAGCGCGTCCAGCCGCGCGCGCGCCGCCGGGAACTCGTCGACGTTGAACTGGCGCGCGCCGTCGCGGAAGTCCTGCAGGAAGCGCACGACGCCGCTGGAGCCGGGATACTTCTTGGTGAGCACCACGTCCTCGATCTTGATCTGCAGCGTGACGTCGCCGCACTGGCGGTCGCCCAGCGGGAAGCTGTCGCTCACCGGGAAGTTGTAGTTGTTGAGCACGCGCGCGCCGGAGGCGCACTGGATGGCCAGCACCGTCACAAAGGGCTTAGCCTTGGCGCCGGGGTTGACGCTGGTGGGCTGCGCGGTGATGGTGAGCTGCTGGGCCTGGGCCTTGAGGGCTTCGACCTTCTGCTTGATGTCGGCCAGCGCGCGGTCTATCTGGGCCATGGCCTGCTGCGCCTGCAGCTGCTCCTTCTGCCCCGCGAGCTTGTCGGTCTGCTCCTGCTGTTCGGCGCGCTGCTGCGTCACCAGCTGCTCCACGCGCTTGCCCGCCGCGTCGTTCAGCATGGGCAGGAACTGGCGCGTGAAGGGCACGCTGTAGCCCAGGGTCTGCACGATGGCGAAGCGGTTGGCGTCGCGCTGCAAAAAGGGCTTGGCCGGGCCGTCGGCGAAGGCCCATACGGTGCCCTTGGCGCCGTAGAGCTGGTCCACCATGGCCGTCATGTTGGGCGCGGTCTGCAGCGGCCAGTCCACCTTGGAGGCCCATTCGGCCTGCAGGCTGCAGGAGGCCTGCTCCTCGGTGTAGGCCAGCACGAAACGCAGCGGCCCGCCCATGAGCTGCCAGACGATTTCATCGCTGGGGCTGTTGTAGCCCACCTGCCTGCGCAGCTGGACCAGGCTGTCGGCCGTGGACTGCAGGGCCGAGGCCTTGACGGCCGGGTCGGTGGAAAAGCCATGGAAATCCACCGCCGCCTGGTAGGCCTTGGCCGGCCCCACCACCACGTCGGTGGCCACGGCGTTGAGGTCCTTGAAGAACTTCTGCAGCGTGGCCGCCGCGTCCAGGTTGTTCTTGATGGTGTCCTGGCCGAGCTTGGGCGCGCCGCCCAGGACTTCCTTCATGGCCTTGCCGCCCACGTTGTTGATGGCGCCCACCACATTGAGCGCCTCGCCCGCGGTGCCGGAGCGCGCGGCCTGCCGGCGCAGCTCGGCCAGCTCGCGCGACAGGCGCAGCCAGCTCGGCAGCTGGGCGGCGGGCTGGTCGCCGAACTCCTCGTTGAGCCTGTCCATCACGCGGAAGTAGGGGCTGCGCGCGCTGGTGATCAGGCCCATGGCGGCGCGCCATTCGGCTTCGCCCGACAGCGTGCGTTCGGTACCCGAAAAACCGGTGGCGAACTTCTGCCAGGCCTGGATGCGGTTCTCCTTGTACCAGGCCTCGAAGGCGCTGCGCTGCGCGAGGAACTTGGGGCCGTCGTCTATGCTTTTTTCCATCTCCGCGAGGAAGCTGTCGATTTCCTTCTTGCCCGGGTTGGTGAAGGCCGCAGGCACCACCGGTAGCGCCAGCCCGGCCGCGGGCGTGCGGGCCGGGCTGGTGCCCACCCAGAAATCCTGCACCGTCACAGGCTTGTGCAGCGGGTTGGTGTCAGGCAGGTCGGCCAGCCAGCTCAGGTTGGGGTCGTGAAAGGCCAGGCGATTGAGCAGCTGCTGCTCAAAACGCAGGCGCACCGGCACATAGGGGTCGGTGGGCGCCGACCAGGCGATGTTGGAGATATAGAGGTCGTTCAGGCGCGTGTAGAGCTCGGGGGTGTAGCGCGAGATGTGCTGGCGCTGCGGCATGGCGAGCAGCGCCTGGCGGTCGGCACCACGCTCGTGCGCCTGCAGCAGGTTGATGTAGCGCACCAGGTTGCGCATCATGCGCGCGAACTCGTGGTTCGGGTCGTCCTTCAGGATGCGCTCGGAGTCTTCCTGGTAGTTGGCGTCGGTGGTCGGCAGGATGTAGCGGCGGAAATTACCGGTGTAGCTGCTCTTGAGGCGCTCCTCAAGATCGTCCATGTTGGTGGTCTCCACCATCCATTGGCTTTTCCAGCTTTCGTTACGGCGCTCGACCAGGGAGATGGTGTCGCTCAAGCGCTCCAGCGTGGTCGTGTCCTCGTCCAGGTTGCCGGTAAAACGTATGCTCAGGCGGTCTTTTTCCTGCAGCAGCGAGAGCGTCTGCATGTTGTCCAGGAAACCGATGGTGATAAAGATCGCCGCCGCGACGCTGAGCAGCACCCAGGCCAGCATGCCGAGGTTTTGCGTAGCGGTGCGCCAGGGGTTGCGCAGCGAGGCCGGCAACGAAATGCCGCGGTCCTGCGGCAGCACCCGCCCGAAAAAATCATGCAGGAACAGCCCCGCGTTGGCGCTGGGATGCGGCGGCACCGGCGGCAGCACCTGGCCCAGCAGGCTGGAGACGGCGCCGCCCTGCTGCAGGCCGCTGCTGAAGAACAGGCCGCGCAAGAAGGGCGTCTCAAGGTACGCGCTGTCGCCGAAGCAGGCGCGCAGGAAGACTTCCAGGCCGGGCTTGAGCTGGGCCAGCTCGTTGGGAAACAGCAGCAGCTCGGGCGCGACCGGAGTGCCGCGCGCCACCAGCACGGTGCGCAGCACCTGCAGCCGCTCATGGATGTTGCCGAAGGCCTTGTCGAGGAACTGGTTCTCGCCGGGCTCGCCGGCGTCCGGCTCGGCCAGGTAGCCCATGGCCTGCTCCAGCGATTTTTCGCTGAGCTGGCGGGCCCACTCTTCCATGCCGTAAATGCGGTCGCACTGCGTGACCATCACATAGACCGGGAAACGCTTGCCGAACAGGCGTATGAGCTGCTCGATGCGCTCGCGCACCACGCGGCCTTCTTCCAGCAGCGCGTCCTTGTCGGGATGGGACAGGCGCTCGGTGCTGATGGCCAGCACCAGGCCATTGAGCCCCTCCTTGCCGCGGTACTTGGCCAGCAGGTCCAGGCCCAGTTCCCATTCGCTGCGGTCCTGCTCGAGGTCGGCCGCCTCGACGTAGCGCCCGGCGCAATCGATGACCACGGCGCGGTCGAAATACCACCAGTCGTAGTTCGAGGTCTGCTCGATGCGCGCACTCTGGCTGACCTTCTGGATCGACGAGGACAGGCGCGTGCGCGTCAGCGCCGTGGTCTTGCCGGTGCCCGAGCGGCCCACCACCATGTACCAGGGCAGCACGTAAAGCGGGTTGCCGAAGCGCTTGAGGCTGGAGGCGCGCAGCGTGGCGGCGGCGGTCTTCCATTTGCGGATCAGCACCGCGCGCGGCGAAGCCTGCTTGGCCACCTTGTCCTGGCCGGCCGATGACAGCTGCGCCATGCGGCTGCGCGAGCGGTAGACCTGCACCAGGCGGATGATGAAGCGCACCAGCAGGTACAGCCCCAGCACCCCAAAAAACACCGCCACGGCCGCCCACAGCGGCCACTCCATGTAAAGGGCCAGGCCCCAGCTCAGCAGCGCCAGCACCGCGAGGGCCAGCAGCCAGAGGACGATGCTACCCAGCGCCTTCATTTGATCTGCGCCATGATGGAGCTGGCCGTCTGCCAGATGATCAGGTGATAGATGCCGTAGAGCACGGCCAGCACGGCCAGCGGCGCCAACAGCACGCTGAGCGTGAGCGAGGAGACGCGCCAGCGCCAACGACCCTCACCCGGCTGCCTGCCGCCCTTGCGCCCGGCGCTGGCATAGGCCTGCGGAAACAGCACCTTGCCCGAATCGCCGTACAGGCCGTCGCCTTGCACCAGTTGCGCCAGGCTGGCCTGCTTGATGTCTTCCAGGGTCTTGGGATTGCGGTCATGGCCGTAGCGCCCGGCAAAACCCATGGCCAGGCAAAAGAAATACACCTCGCGCACCGCCAGCTGCTGCGGGCCCAGGGCCTCGAGGCGGGTGAAAAATTCAACCCCGGCGCTGGACACGTTGAAATAGCGTTTTTGCAGCAGCAGGCGCTTCCATTCCTCGGCGCCCGGCCAGGCGGCGGCCAGCAGGAGTTCGTCGGCCCATGCGGCCACGGCGAACATGCCGCTCATCGTATCGGCCTCGGCGATGCCGGCTTCCTGGGCCTTGCGGCGGGCGTCGGAAAGCAGGCTGTCGAGCTGCTCCTTGACCGATGCCGCGCTTGCCGAGGGCTGGCCCTGGAAGTGGCGCACATAGGCCATGAAGGGGATGAAACAGTCAACAAGGCGCACGCGTTATCTCCGCAACACAACAATTTCGGCCTTGAGGTCGGCCGGCGCATCCATCCAGTACAGCGCGACGGAGCCCTCGCGTTCCACCATCTCCCACTGCTGGCTCATCTGCTCGATGCGGAAGTAGTAGGAATATGAGCGGCGCGGCAGGCCCTGCGGCGCAGCCGCCATGTGGATCAGCTCCAGCCCCGGCAGCGCGTGCGCGATCAGGCCCGGCATCTCGTCGGTGGCGGCCAGGCGCGCGTCGCGCTGCACCGCGTCCACCACCCATTCCATGTCTTTTTCGGTGCGTATCACCAGGTAGAAGCGGTTGCGCTGGCCGAAGAAGTTGCGCGGCAGCTGGCCCACGTGGTAGTCGCCCTGGGGCTGCAGGATGGCCAGGAACTCCGGCCCCACGGTGATTTCGTTGAGCAGGTGGCTCACCATGGTGCGCACGCGGTCGAAACACTTGCCGAGGTCGGCGTGGTCGTAGGGCGGCAGGCCCGGCGTGCCGTCCTCGGCCTCGCCCAGCATGTTGAAACGCTCGGAAAACGAGCTCAGCTCGCCGATCAGCTGGCGCATGGCGCCGTAGGCCAGCCAGGGGTGGACCTGGCGCGTCTCGGTCAGGTGGAACAGGTAGGGGCTGGCCCGATTCAGCGAGCGCAGGGCCAGCAGGAACACCATGTAGCTCGCGTCGAACTCGGCCTTTTGCATCTCGCGCGGGCTTTTGTACTCCTGCAGTTGGCGGGCGCGCCCGGTCAGCTCGTCGCGTATGTCCTTGACCAGGCGCAGCAGCACGTTGGAGCCGGCAATCGCGTAGCAGGGCGGGATGAAGCTTTCGGACAGCTTGATGGCGTCACCGTCGCGCACCAGGCGCGCGATGGGGATCAGGCTGTAGTCCTGCAGCTTGTCGATCTCGCCCTCGAAAAACACCTTGACCACATGCAGCAGCGTGCGCACCTGGGCCGCCGGGCCGTCGGAATACAGGTCGGCGACCTCGGGCGGGTTGGCCAGCGTGGCGTAGCGCGTGGCGGCGGCGCCGGCGGCCGTCAGGTCGGCCGCGATGGTCACATTGTTTTCAGTGGCGCTGAGTTTTTTCAGGCCCAGGTAGACCGTGAAGGGCTTGTCGCCCTCCACCCAGTCCACATCGAAGGGCCTGGCCTTGATGACTGCATTGCCCGGGTATTCAATATAGGTGCGGTCCTGGAACAGCAGGCGCGCGGCCTGCACCTCCACCGTGCGGTTGCCGGCCGCCGCGGCGACCAGCTCGAGTTCGCCCACGCCCCAGAAATGCGGCAGGCCCGACTCCTGCATGGGCTTGTGCTGGAACTGGTTGTGCAGGTCAGCCATCTGGAAATGCTGGGACTGCAGGAACATGCCCTGGTGCCAGTAAATGCCTTGTTTTTCTTCCATGTGCTGCCTGCTGTCCTTATTTGTCCAGTTTCTTCACCGCGCTGTTGACGTTCGCCGCATCCTGGAGCGTCTCCGGCGTCAGCTTGATCTCCCGGCCCCCGCCGTCAAGCGGAACCGCCTCGCCGGCTTTTTTCCCCAATTCCCGGTTCAGGCGCTCGGCATTGAGCAGCTCGTCCGGGCCGAAGTTCAGGCGCAGTGCCAGGGTCGCGGGCGCGGCCTTGTAGGTTGTGCTGACCATTCCCTCGCTCTCGACCGTCAGCGGCACCTCGAACAGGCGCGCGCTGCGGGCCGCATCCATCTGGTAATAACCGGCCGCGATGCCCACGAACTTGGCCTTCTGCGCCCGGTCCAGCTGCAGGATGCTGTGCTGGCCCGGCGTCACGACGTAGCGCGCGAAATGCACAAACCCCTCGCCACCCTTGCCGGTTTCCAGGGATTTTCCCACCAGCGCCGCGTCCGCGATCAATTTATAGAAGGCTGCGGAGTCTTCCATCTGGTAAACACCGAGTACCAGCGTATGCGCTTCGCCACTGTATTCATTGAGCCGGTTGTCGGCCTCGACTTCCACCAGGATGGCGTTGCGCGCGAAACTCCAGGCGATTTCGGCCACGGCTTCCTTGCGCGTGTTGCCGCCCATCATGGAGTTGGCCGCGGCGCAGCCGCCCAGCGCCGCCAGCGCGGCCGCGGCCAGGCAGGCCCCGGCCACCCGCCATGCCCACACCTCATGAAACCTTTGTTCAACCAAGTTTTGCCTGCTCGTAATTAAAGGTAATTTTGGTGAATTCATTCGGGAATGAAGATAATAAGCCATGCAAATTGGAGCGGCAATTTACCCGGGGCTTATCTGCATCGCGCTGGCGCTGCCGGTATTGCCCGCCCTGGGCCAGGACATTGCGCCCGTTCCCGCGGCCGATACCGAGCCCCCACCGCCGCCCGTTGTGGCGCCCGTGCTGTACGCCTACGCCACGCTGGCAAGCACCCGCAGCGTCGAGCAAAGCTGCTGGCAGGTGCTGATTCCCGAACGCGAATACCTGGTGCGCCAGAACAACGCCAAGCCCTGGCTGTTGCGCAACGCCGTACCTTTGATAGGCGCGGCCATGGGCGGCTTCACGGGCGGCTTCCTGCTCAAGCGCCATGCCACGGCCGCCGTCTACAAACGCTGGGCCGTGCCGGTCATCGTCGGCAGCGCCGGCGCCGGCTTTGTGCTGGGCCCTGGCGGCGTGACCGGTGCCGTCGTGGGGGGCGCCATCGGCGACAAGCTCGGCAAGCACAAACCCGCCATCACCGCCGTCAGCATGATCGGCGGCGCGCTGGCCGGCAAGGCGTTGTGGGACATGGTGTTCCCGCCCGCCGTGCCGCCCGAACCTCCCAATGGGCCCGATGACGACATCCCGGTGGAGGTCTTTCTGCGCGACCAGCAGTGCGGCGCGCGGCTGCAGACCGCGCACAACCAGTCGGTCTACCGCGTCGGCTACCGCTTCAACGACGAGGAGCGCGTCGCCGAACTGCCCTACGACCCGGGCGAAGCCCTGCTGGTCAGCGCCAGCGGCGAGGTCACGGGCCCGGCGCGCAAGCGGATCGACTGAACGCGGCTCTGAGCCCGGAACCCGCTGGTTCACACCAGCCTCAGGAGGGTGGCTTCCGCATCCGTTTCCTCGGCATAGGGCATAAAAAGAATCGAGTCAGGGCAGCCCTTGACCTTGACGAAGTAGGACGTGTTGTCATCAACCTGGTTGCGCACCGCCCATGCGGCGTATTCATTCCCGGCGACTTCCAGCTTCATGCCCTCTTGCGCGAACTCCAGCGTGGTTTTTTCCGGCAGCATGGTTTTGGGGCCCACGGCCTGGAATTGGATCTCGGCGCCGCCGCCCGTCACGCCGAACACCACACCGGACCAGGCGCCGGCCACCGGGCCTATCTCGAACCACTGGCCCAGGCGTTCGTTGCCCAGCACGTCGAGCCGGAATTCGGCCTGCGCCGCCTTGGGCGGCACATTGGCCTTGGCCACGATCTTCGCGGGCCAGCTTGCGCCCGACTCGGGCAGCACTTCGGCCTGCGCCATCAGCGGCGGCAGCGCGGCCTGCTCCGGGGGGAGCGAGTTCCAGAGCGTGAGCATGGGAAAGCCGCCGCGCGCGCTGCGCAGCGCCGAGGCCATCAGCGACAGGCCGTAGCGCACCGAGGGTTTTTTGATCTCATCCGCATCGACCAGCACCAGCCAGGCGTCGGCCTTGGCCTCGAGCAAGGCCTCCAGCGCGACGCGCCAGGCCATTTTGTCGGGCTGATCAACCCAGAAATGCCCCTTGCACTGCAGGCCGTAACGTTTAAGCACCGCGGTCACGGCGGCCACACGGGGCTGGTCTTCCTTGAGGGCGGTGATCCAGACGGTTTTCATTTTCTTTTTTTCCTTTGCTTGGGAAGCTTCAGCCCATGATCATGACAACCGCCTGGCTGGGCGCCAGCACCGAGCCGACCGTATTGCCCGCATTCTGTTTGGTGGGGTCGCCAAGCTTGACGGCCGGGTTGCCCTCGAGCTTGACCTTCAGGCTGCCGAGGATGAACTCGGTCTCACCCATCATCTTTCCCGACACCACACCGCCGGCCACGCCCGCCTGGTCGCCGTTGCTCATCGGGATCTTTGAAGCCTTGGTCAGCGCCGGCATGCCGCCTATCAAGAGCTTCATGGTGCAGGGGTTGCCCATCATGGGCATGGCGATGTTCGGGTAGGGAATGGGAACCGGCGGCGCGGGCGGCGCCGGTGTCTTGCAGACGTCGGGCATGGCCATGCACTGGCCGTTCTGTTTGGTGACTGCGAACATGTTTGTCGTCCTTTTCTGCCGGCTCAGCCGAGGTCGATTTTTTCAGCGTCTATCTTGACCTGGCCTTCGGCGACCACGCTGGCGTGGCGCGACTTCAGGTGAAAACGCTCGGCCACCTGCAGGCGCATGCGGCCGGCGCGGGACTCGTCGAGGTTTTCCGTCCAGCGGAAACTGTTGGTCGCCTTCTGCACCAGGCGGCCTACGGTGGAAGTGACGGCCTGCGCGACCGTGCGCACGCTACCCAGGCTCGCGCTGAACTCGCCGACGGTTGATGCCAGGCGGTTGAACCTCAACTCCCCTTGCGCCGCCGTCATGTCAAGCTGCGGCGCCTTCACGGACACGCTACGCGAGGCCTCCAGGCCAATGTCGCTGGCGACGAAGGCCAGCGCGCCCGCATCGGCGCGTATGCGCGCGCCACCCGGCAGCGCCAGCACGCCGTGCTGCGCATCGGCGCGCGAGAGCACGGCCAGGATGTAGGGCACGCTGGTCAGGCCCACGGCAACGCCCTGGCACACCAGCACGGTGTCGCCGCATTCGGGCTCGACCAGGCAGCTCTCGGCGCGCAGCGCCCGGTCGGCACCGGCGGCGCCGGGGGCCGTGCCCAGAAAAAACCATTTGTCGGCCCGGCCGGTCACGACGGCGGACACCAGGCCGGGGACGGCTTGCGGCAGGGGGGAAGCGGAAGGCAAAGAAGCATTCAACATGGCGTTCTCTTTCTCAAAAAAGTTCAGGCGGCTTGCCAGCGCTCGGCGCGCAAAAGTTTCTCATCGGTCTCACGTGCGCCGCTGCGGTTGGCGCCGTCCCAGCGCGTGCCCTTGTCGAGCATTGCGTGCAGGTTGGCGTGGCTCATATCCGCGCGGCTGAAGTCGGCGTTGGACAGGTCGGCATGTGACAGGTCGCAATACACCAGGCCCGCGTTGGCAAAGCTGGCGTCGGCGGCCTTGATGCGCTGCATCACCGACATGTGCCAGCGCGAGCCGTCGCAGCGCGCGCCGCTGAAGTCGGCGTCGCTGGCGTCGGCCATCTCAAAAACTGCGGCGCTCAGGTTGGCACCCGCCAGGCTGGCCCCCATCAAGGCCGTGTATTTGCCCTGCACGCCGGCCAGCTGGGCTTTTTGCAGCTGGGCACCCATCAAGCTGGTCCGGTCCAGCGCCAGTCCCGAGAAATCGGCGGCCTGGAGATTGCAGCCGTTGAGGATGGCCATGGTCAGGTCGCACCCGGTAAAGCGCTGGCCCTCCAGGTTGCAGTCCTTCAAATAAGCCTGCACTAGTTGTGCCCGCTCCAAACGCACGCTGCGCAGGTCGGTGGCCATCGCCACCCAGCGCGTGAGGTCGGCGCCGGTAAAGTCGGTGCCGGCCAGCGTGCAGCCATCGCACGAGGCCTTGAAAAACTTCGCGCCGGCAAATTGCGCGGCGCTGAGGTTGGCGGCATCCAGCGACGCGTGGCTGAAATCGGCGCCCTTTGCCTTGGCGCCGCTCATGTCGGTCTTGGCCCAGCTCGCGTGCGTGGCATTGGCCGCCTCCAGGTTGGCGCCCACCAGCGCGGTGTCCTGCATCTGGGTGGCCGACAAGTCGGCGCCCGCCAGGTTCGCCCCTGTGAGGTCGCAGCCTTGCCAGGCGCTGCCGGCGAACTTGCTTCCCGGCAGCCTGGCGTTTGCCAGGCGCACCTTTTCCAAATGGCAGCCCGTGAAGTCCACACCCGACAAATCGGCGCCCGACAGGTCGGCACCGGCCAGATGGCGAGTTTGGGCCAGCTGGGCCAGCGCGTCTTTTACATCCATGGTGTTTCCCCTGGTGCAGCCATTCAAACCACCGGCTTTCTGACCTGGAGAATGGTCTGGTCGATGTTGGAGCCTTCCAGGCTGGCGATGGTCGGCGTGGTGTCATAAAAGTCCACGCCGTACAGATTGGCCTTGCGCAAAAGCGTACGTTCGGTGGTGGCCTTGCGCAGCGAGCCCTTGTGCAGGTTCACGCCGGTGAAGTCGGCGCCGCTCAGGTCGGCCTTGTCAAAGCGCGCGCCTTTGGCCGATGCGCGGCCGAAGTTGGCGCCCGCCGCCTTGATGCCGCTGAAGTCGGCGTTGTCGAGCACGGCGCCGCCCAGCGCCGCGCCGGCCAGCATGGCGCCGCCCCAGGCCGCGCGCTCAAGCTGCGCACCCGGCAGTTGCGCGCCCGCGAACTGGCTGCCGCCGTCGGCACGCGAGGCGCGCAGGCTGGCGCCGGCAAAGTTCGCGCCGCTCGCGTCAGCCCGCTGGAAGTCGGCGTTGTCGCCGTTAGCGCCGGCAAAGCTCGCCTTGCCCACTTTGGCGCCGGCAAAAGCGGCGCCCGTCAAGGTGGCGCGGGCAAAGTCCGCGCCGGCCAGGTCGCCGTCGGCAAAACTGGTGCGCAAAGCCGTGCAGCCCGCGGCTTTCAGGTCGGCCATTTTGGCGCCATCAAAGACCGCGTCGCTGAGTCTGGCGCCAGCCACGCTGGCCGCGGAAAAGTCGGCTCCGGTGAAATCGGCCTGCGACAGGTCGCTGGCGTCCAGGCGGGCCTGCTTGAACACCGCCTGGCCCGCGCCGGCACCGGCGAGCTTGGCGCCCTGCAGATCCGCCTCGCTGAAGTCGCCGCCTTGCAGCAGGGCCTGGCTGAAGTCGGCGCCGGCCAGCTTGCTGCCCGCGAAACGGGTGCCTTCCAGCAAGGCGCCCGAAAAATCGGCGCCGGCGAGGTCCAACGCCGAAAGGTCGAGCCCGCAAAGGTCGTGCGAAGTAAACCCCTTGCCGGCCGCATGGCGCGCAACAACTTCCTCCCGCGTGAGTTTTTGCGCCGCGGCAGCCGCCGCCTCGGGCATTTTCGGCATCTCGGGCAGGGAGGGCAGCTTCACCGGCGCCGATGCGGACTTGACCGCCGCACCCGCGGCGGCGAGCGCCGCAAACACCGGGCCGGTACTCGCAGGCTCATGAATGCTGCCGGCGCCTGGCGCGGCAAGCTCCGGCCGGGCATCGAGCTGCTTTTGCACGTCCTGCTCGGTGATGCCGCTCTTGCGCATGGCATCCCGTGTCTGCGCTTCAAGGTCCTTGACGGCACTTTCCAGCTCCGCAATATCTCCCGAAGGAGGCGCCGAAGGCGGCGGCGTCGCGGCCGCAATGTCGGCGTCGGTGATGTTGTGCTGTTTCATCAGCTCACGCACCTCGCCCTGCAGGTCCTGGGCCATCTTCTCGACCTCGGCCAGCGAAGGGGCCGGCCCTTCCACCGCGGGCTTCAGATGGGGGGCCATGTCGGCTTCGGTGATGCCGTGCTGCTGCATCAGGTCGCGCACCTGGCGCTCCAGCGCCATGGCCTCTTCCCTGACCTGCACCAGCGCCGGGTCCATCGCGGGCATGGCCACGGCAGGCACGGCCACGGCCCCAAGGGCCGGCATGGCGGCGGCCGCTGCCGCTGCAGGCGCGGCCGCTTGCGGCGCTTCGGCAGGCGGCGCAAGTTCCGCGGCGACCGCGGCCTGGGGGGCCAGTTGCTTCAGGAACATGTCGTGGTAGTGCGCCAGCGGCAGCGGCGCGCAGCGCATGTCTTCCCAATCGGCCAGCAAGTGCAGCACATCGTCGGCGTCCTCATCGGCCACGGTGGCCAGCGCGCGGAACAGCACGATGCCGCAGCCCTGCCCCGGAAACAGCCAGACGGTTTCGGCGCGCGCCGTGACTTCGACGAATTCCTCCCCGCCGGCCGCGCGCCGGTTGATGAAGCAGCGCGCGCGGACCTGCGGCAGGGCCGAGCTGAGCACGGCGCGTTGCGGGTGCATGTTGTGGAGCACGATTTTTTCATCGCCGCGGAAGAAGCCGGCGATACGCTGGTCGAGCGGCGCCACGTTGAAGTAGGCAGGCTGGGTGTCGTCGGGCAGATGCGGCCAGGTTTTTGCGAGCCAGGCGTCGTTGAAACTGCCGAGCTGCCGTTTGCGCAGCGGCGAGTCAGGCGACAGCGACCAGAAACCGGCGGCTGGCGCTTCGTCACCGGGGCGCAGCACCAGCTTGGCCATGTGCTCCACATTCGGCAAGGGCAGGCCCTCGCTGCCGTCGGCGTTCTTCAGTTTGACCAAACCCTTGCCCAAAGGATTGTCCAGGGAAGCCGGGCCGCCAAACGCCGTCTGCGGGCTGATCGCCATCTGCGTGAACGGTTTCGGCGTGCTGGCGATTCCCAGCGCGTTGAAATGCCGGTCACCGCTGACACGCAGCGTTTTGGACAGGCTGCCGACCTGCACGCTGACGGCCACCTCGGGCGCAGCCGTGCCCGAAGGCGCATGCGCGGCGCCGAACACCAGGAACTCGCCGGCCGGCTTGGGCAGGCCTTCGTCCATGATGGCGTCGCTGCCTATCGCTTCAGCCGCGACCTGCCACATCTGGGCTTCGGGCAGCAGCGCCGCGCCCGGCGTTTCGTCGAGCGCGAAGAAGGCCATCATGCCCACCGAGAGCTGGTTCTGGCGCGCAAAGCGGATGCCGCGATGCAGCAGGCCCAGCGAGTCTGGTTTGAAAACTTTCATGGCTGTGCGCTCAACCCAGCTGGATCAAGGCGCCGGTGATCGCCACCCGCGCTGGGGTGACATACAGGCTGGCGCCAGGCGAGGAAAGCGCGCATCCGTTGGCGCCCATGGAGAGCGTGGAGCCGCTGGCGCTGGCCTTCAGCTGCGCGGGCGTCAAATCCAGCGAGACAGCCGGGGAACCTGTCAAAGTCGCGCCGCCCACCACCTTGAGTTCCAGTTTTGCGGCGCCCGACGTGGCGGTCATCCCGGCGGCCGCAAGCTTGACGCTGCCACCAGCAGGCTGCGTCAGGCTGATCTCGCCGGCCGGATTCAAGGTGGCCAGTGTGCCTGCTGCCGATGTCAGGTCCAGCGAGGTAGGAAGTGTTGTGATGTTGGTCGTCAGATTGATGCCGGAACCCTTGACTTCAATTGCCGCGCCAACGGTATTGGAGGGAAAGGTAGGCCCAATCCCGCCCGCGGGATTGGGATTCGGAAGACCTGCATTGATGGTGACACTGTCGGTAGACAGATACACCCGGCCCTGCGAGGTTTGCGTGAACGGTATCGCCGTGAGTTCGATGCCCTGGTTGTTGAGCTTCATCTGGCTGGTGTAAGCCGCTTTCGGCTTGGTCAATTCAGCCAGCGAGGTCGCCAGGCCGGACAGCACCCTGTTGACCGCGATGGTGGTCCCGACACCGGACGCAATCCCCAGGCCGCGCGCCGCCCAGTGGCCCGCGCTGGTGTCGTTAAAGGCGAGTTTTCCCTTGTCGTCCATCTTCGAGGCGCGGTTCATGGCCACACCCGCGGCCACGGCGCTGGCCAGGTTAAAACCCACGGTGAGCGCCAGGGCCGTCTTGATGGTGGTCTTTGCCGAAGCCACGGCCGCCGACAGCAAGGCCGCCTGCCCGCCGGAAATTTCCACACCCTCGTTGCCCTGCAGGCGCGCCACGTCCTTCAGGGAAATGCTTTCCGAATCGTCCAGGCTGATGCTGCGGCCGAATTTCCAGGACATGTCCGCGCCATAGGACATCGCCGTGCTGGTGCCCACGGTGATCTTGTTGGCGATCGAGGCCGCCACCGAGTTGTCCACTGACAGCCCGATGGTGTTGTTAAAGCCCAGCTTGATCGCATTGCTGGTGCCCATGGTGATGCTCTCGGAGCTGCCGCCGGTGGACGCAAAAATACCCGGATATTCCTTGGCGCCGCCGGAATCCGCTTTGTCACCTTTATCGCCTTTATCCCCTTTGGCGCCGGTCGCACCGGTAGCACCGGTAGCGCCGGTGGCACCCGTCGCGCCGGTAGCGCCCGTGTCGCCCTTGGCGCCCGCGGCACCATCCTTGCCGTCTTTACCGTCCCGGCCCACGGTGCTGCGGCGGCCTTCCGGATTGCCGATCACCAACGCGCTGTTGTTGAACGGCGACGTGATGTAGACCACCTCCTTGCCCTGGGTGTCGTCCATCAGGATCTGGTTGCCGCCGGCGGTCGTGACCAGGCTCTGCGCCGGGTTCTTGTTGTTCACCATGCTCGGGTTTTCCGAGTTGGGCACCGCGTTGACGATCACCGGCTGGTCGGGGTCGCCGTCCACAAAGGAAAGCAGGACTTCCGCGCCCTTGTGCAGGGGGAAGTGGATGCCGTGGCCGTGGCCCGCGTACGGGGTGGCCATGCGTATGCGCGCCGATCCCTTGTTCGGGCCCTTGCCGGTGCGGCTGAAGGGCAGTTGCACCTTGTACTGGCCGAGTTCGTCCATCTCGGCATACTGGCCGCTGCCCTCGGCGTCAACGATCGCGCTGATCGTGCCGGCCACATGCGGCCGGATCATGGAGCGCTTGGGGCGGAACTGCACGTCGGCCGGGATGGCGCGGAACTTCGAGCTGTAGCGGGTTTCGCCCGCCGCGTCCTCGTAAGCCGTCTTGATGCCGGCCAGCAGCACACCGGCCTGCGAGCCCTGGTGCTCGATCTCGGTGACCAGGTATTTGCCGTTGAAGTCGCTGCGGTAGTGCCCGGCCATGCGGATGAAATAACCGCTGCGTATGCCGGTGGCGGTGGCGCTGCCGGTGAAGATTTTTCCCTCGCAGAGGATTTCCTGGGCCCGCAGCTTGGCGTAACGCAGGCCTTCATCCTGCGTGAGGAAGTTTTCGCCGTACAGCATCACGTCGCCCATGCCGGCGTCCGACACCGGCGCGGACTGCTTGAGCGGGACCGCGGCGTTCAGGTAGTTAAAGCCCTGCAGCACCACCTGTTTGGGCAGGGGTTTTTGCCGGCAGGCGAAGTCCTGCACCGAGTCCTTGGCTTCGCCGCTGGCGAGGTTCTCGACCGGCCGGTAGGTCACCGCGCGTACGTCCGCGGGCTGCTTGATCGAGGCGTCGACCAGCAGCAGTTTTTCCTTGTCACCACTGTGGTCGAAGCAGTAGTAGATGCCTTCCTTTTCCATCCAGCGCGTGATGAAGTCCAGGTTGGTTTCCTGGTACTGGCAAACGAAGTCGCGCTCGCGGTACTCCCCGGCCAGGCCCTTCTGGTAGTCGGCGGAAGACAGCCCGCTGTCCTTGAGCACCGTCTCGAGAATGTCCGGAATACGCTGGCCGTCCAGGTGAACGTCGGAAGTGCGGAATTGGCCCAGGCGATGCAGGCGCGGCGCCAGCACGGCGCGGTAGAACACCAGATCGCCCACCTGGTGCAACTGGTCGAACTCGGCGATAACGCCGTGATAGGGCGTGGCCATGTCCTGGTCGCGCGAAAAAATCGTGAAGGTCGCCGGGTTCGACAGCATTTTGTCGAACTCGATGCCGGCGTCGTTGGACAGCAGCGTGAGCTCGAACGAAAAGTTCTGCGAGATCGCCTCGAAGCCCTTCATGTTGACGACCGCGAAGGTGTCGTCGGCAAATCCGCCGGACTTGAAGGCGAAGCGTTTGTTCGCCGCTGTCAGGTTTTTATCAAGCGAAGTCATAAATTCCCTCTTTTTTCTTTCTGCCTTGCGTCAGTCAGGCCTCGGCGGCAAGGGGCGCGTCGGAAAACACGACCGTGAAGCCGGCGTCGGCGTCCAGGCCCAGCGCCACCTCGCCGGCCTGCACGCCGGTGCTCATGCGCGCCAGGATCTCCTGGGACATCAGCGGCATGATGGTGCTGCGCAGGATGAAGTCGACGTTGCGCGCGCCGGTTTCGACCTCGGTGCAGCGCGCGGCGATCTGCGCGACCACCGCGTCGCTGTAGGTAAAGCGCATCTTGTTGTTGTGCGCCAGGCGTTTGACGATCTTGTCCAGCTTGAGCCGCACGATGCCGGCCAGCGCGTCCTGCGCCAGCGTGAAATAAGGAATCACCGTCATGCGCGCCAGCAGCGCCGGCTTGAAGTGCGCCGACAGGATGGGCCGTATGGCCGAGAGCAGCGTCGCGGCGTCGGGCTTGTCCTCGCCGGCCGTCATCTCGGTGATGACGTCGGTGGCCAGGTTGGAGGTCAGGAAGATCACCGTGTTGGAAAAGTCGATGTCCTTGCCTTCGCCGTCGGAGAGCATGCCCTTGTCGAAGACCTGGTAGAACAGGTTGAGCACGTCGAGGTGGGCTTTTTCGACCTCGTCGAGCAGCACTACCGAGTAGGGCCGCTGGCGCACCGCCTCGGTCAGCACCCCGCCCTCGCCGTAGCCCACATAGCCGGGGGGCGAGCCTATCAGTCGGCTGACGTTGTGCTTCTCCTGGAACTCGCTCATGTTGACGATGACGGTGGATTTTTCGTCACCGAACAGGATGTCGGCCACCGACAGCGCAGTCTCCGTCTTGCCCACGCCCGAGGGGCCGGCCAGCAGGAACACGCCCAGCGGCTGCTGCGGGTCGCGCAGGCCGGACTTGGCGGTCTTGAGCACTTCGGCGATCTGGTGCATGGCGTGGTCCTGGCCGCGTATGCGGCCGCACAGCACGGACTCCATTCGCATCACGCTTTCGGCCTGGTCGCGCAGCATCTTGCCGACCGGGATGCCGGTCCAGTCCGACACCACCTTGGCGACCACGTCCGGGTCCACGTCGACGCGCACCAGCGGATTGGCGCCCTGGGCCGCCTCGAAGGTCTTGCCGGCCTCGGCGACTTTTTGCGACAGCGCCTCGAGTTCGGCCGGCGTCGCGTTCGCGGCCTTGGCGGCCAGGCTGGCGGCGCGCGCAGCCAGCAACGCGTCGGCCGCGCTTTTTTGTTTGTCCCACTCGGCTTTCAGCACCTCGGCCTCGGCGGCCAGCGTGGCCACCAGGCCGGCGATGGCGTCCAGGCGCTCGCTGTCGACCGGCTGGTGGTTGTCGCGGTCTCGCTCCAGGCCGCGCTGCTCGCGCGCCAGGGCCTGCATCTGGCGTTCCTTGTCCTCGAGCACGTCGGGCTTGGCGCTTTGCAGCACCTTGACGCGCGCGCAGGCGGTGTCCAACAGGTCGACGGCCTTGTCGGGCAGCTGCCGGCCGGTGATGTAACGGCTGGAGAGTTCGGCCGCCGCGACGATGGCGTCGTCGCGCATCACCACGCGGTGCACGTCTTCGTATTTTTCCTTCAAGCCGCGCAGGATGATGACGGCCGTGGCAAGGTCGGGCTCGTCGAGCTTGACCGGCTGGAAGCGGCGGGCCAACGCCGGGTCTTTCTCGAAATACTTTTTGTACTCGGCCCAGGTGGTGGCGGCGATGGTGCGCAGCTCGCCGCGCGCCAGCGCCGGCTTGAGCAGGTTGGCCGCGTCGGAGGTGCCGGCCTGGCCGCCCGCGCCTATCAGGGTGTGGGCTTCGTCGATGAACAGGATGATGGGCTTGGCCGAGCCCTTGACCTCGGTGATCACGCCCTTGAGGCGGTTCTCGAACTCGCCCTTGACGCTGGCGCCGGCCTGCAGCAAGCCCATGTCCAGGCCCAGGATGGTCACGTCCTTGAGCGAATCGGGCACGTCGCCGTCGACGATGCGAAGCGCCAGGCCTTCGACGACCGCGGTCTTGCCGACGCCGGGGTCGCCCACGCAGATGGGATTGTTCTTGCGGCGCCGCGCCAGGATGTCTACCATCTGGCGGATTTCCTTGTCGCGCCCGAACACCGGGTCTATCTTGCCGTTGCGCGCCTTGTCGGTGAAGTTTTCGCAAAAGCGCGCGATGGCGCTGCCTTCGCCGCCGGCCGCCGCCTGGCCGCCGGGCGTGCCGCCTTCCGCGGCGCCCGGGGTTTCCTCAATCGAGGCGCCGCAGGTCGCGCCGAAGCCGCTCAGCAGGCTTTCGCGGTTGAGCGCGCGCAGGGGCTCGGCATAGTCGCCGGTGGCGTAGTAGCTGGCGCGCGCCAGGAAGGCCAGCAGCACGGCACCGGAGCGTATGCGCGCCTCGCCGAGGTTGACCGAGGCGATCAGCCAGGCATCCTGCATGAGCTCGAGCAGCAGCGGCGAGAAGGCCGGCTTGCCGGCATTGCCGGTGCGCATGTCCTCCAGGGCGCGGTCGATGCCGCGCTTGACCAGCGCCGCGTCCACGCCGTTCTGGCGCAGCAGCAGCGCGACGTCGGCCTGCACGTTGTCGAACAGCTTGACCAGCAGGTGTTCGACGGTGATCTCATAGTGGCTGCGCGAGACGCACAGGCCCACGCCGTCTTCCAGCGCCTGCTTGGTGAAGGCATTCAGGCGTCCGACCAGGGGTTTTAATTCGACCAGCAGCATGATGTTTCTCTTTCTTGCGGTGTATGAAGAAGGGATGCCGAAAATTAAAGGGTGAACTGCACGCGGGTGGGCTGGCGCACGCGCTCGGGCGTGAGCCAGGTGTCCAGCCCCAGGCGCGTCCAGTTGGTGGCGGCCGATTCCGGTGCGGCGTCAAGCACGTCCAGCGTGCGCGCCGCGCGGGCGTCCTCGTGCCGCAGCTCGAGCACGATGCGCACCTCCAGCGGGTCTATCAGGTAAAAGCGCACCAGGAACTCCAGCCGCTCGTGGCCGGGCGTGCCGGGCAGCAGCTGGTGGAAGGAGTCCTCGGGCAGGTCGCTCAGGGTGATGGTGATGCTGCCGCCGTAGTCGTCGATCTGGCTGCCCAGGTAAGTCGTCTCGCCGAGTTCATGGGCCTGAAGGCCCAGGCGCAGGCGCTGGTCGGCCGGAATGGGCACGTGCTGCAGCGTGCAGCACTCGACCCAGACCCTGGCCGGCCTGAAGGCGTCGGCCAGCAGGGTGTGCAGGCCCGAGGCCGAGCGCGGGTGCATGTTGAAGAGGCCGGCGTAGCGCAGCAGCCCGTCGGCGGCGGGCAGGCCCGCGCGCAGGTCGCCGTCGCGCAGCCCTATAAAGGCATACAACTGGTCCAGCACGCCGGCGTCGCCGTCTTCCACCACGCGGTCCTGCAGCCGGTGCTTGCGCCAGGCGTCGAACAGCAGCGGGTACATCGCATGGTGGATGACGTCCAGGAAGTCGCGCGTGGCGTGGCGGCCTTCGCGTTCTTCCTCGAACAGGTCTTCGGTGTAATACGTGGGCAGCGGCGAGGCCACGCCATAAAGGCCGAAGAAGTTGGCCGTGATGCGGTAGCCGCCGCCGTCGCGCGGCTCTATGCGATCGATGTCGTTTTCGGGAAAGCCCAGGCTCAGCCGCGGGCGTATGCGCAGGCTGTCGGTGGGCATGCCGCGCGCCTTGCCGAACAGGCGCAGCAGGCGTATGGCCTGGAAGTAGGAGAACCTCTCGCCGTGGGCGAGGAGTTGCTCCTCTACAGCAGCGGCTGCTGACCCAATCTTGGCGGCCATTTGAAGACTGCTCCTGTGAAAGCGTCTTCAAGCTCGACGCGGGTGTAGGAATTGATGCCGGCGTAGTCCCCGATGAAACGGTCCAGGACGCAGCCGAACAGGTACATGTCGCCTATGCCGGCGAAAAAGTCGAGCCGGCACTTGATGCGGATCTGCTGGCCGCGCAGCAGGCTGCCGCGCCCGACCAGCCGCGTCTCGGGCGTGGCGGTGACTTCCTGGATGCCGTCGATGCGCCGGCGGTTGGCGGTCTCCGGGCCCTGCTCCTGGCGTTCGGAGAACACATAGAGGTTCAGCAGTTCGCGCAGGTTCTCGGCGCTGGCGATGGACAGGAAATTCAGCGAGACGTGTGAAATTAGCCGCCAGAGCAAGGCCTCGCCCGAGGGCGGGTTCAGCGGCGCGGTCATGGGCCGGATGTTGCGAAAGCTCATGCGGTCGGGCGAGCTGCTGGTGGGCCGGCTCAGGTCGCCGAGCTTGAGGCTTTCCGGCAGCTGGCGGTTGGTGCAGGTGATGCGCACAGACAGAGTCTCGGGCAGGGGCAGGTCGCCGGGCGGGTAGGCCACCGACAGGAAAACCTCGCTGCCCCGCCCCACCGTGGCCTGGCGCAGCGTGGTGCGGTAGCTCAGGGTGTTGCTGCCGTCGTGGCGCAGCATGCCGAAGGGCACGTAGGCGCGCTCACGCGAAGCCCCCTGCTGGTAGCCGACGACCTGGTCCACCGAATAGATCTGGTAGTGCTGGCGGTTCGCGGCCTCGGGCATGAGGCGGTATTCGCTGGCGCGGTGCTCGTGGTTGACCGGGTCGGCCGCGTGCTCGAACAGGTTGACCACGGGCACGATGTTGAGCATGAAGCTGTCGCCGCGTATCTCCGGCATCCAGTCGGGGATGTGGTCCAGCAGCACGGAGACCTCGAACAGGGGGCCGGTGCCGCCGGCCAGCGCCTTGTCCAGGCCCGCTATGTCCACGAAGAGGAATTTTTCGGGCTGGACAAAAAATTCCTGCAGGCTGCGGTAGCCCTGGAAGGCATGGCTGGGGTAAGGCAGCAGCTCGCCGTCGAAGCCGGCCTGGCGCAGGGCCTTGGGGCCGAGCTCGACCACCGTGCCGTCACCGCGCGTCAGGCTCACCGCCTTGACGTGGTTGGCCAGCAGCAGCAAAAGCTTGGAAGCCTCGGTGTAGCCGCCGCCCAGGAAGAGGCGCAGCGAGGGCGTGGCCCACTGCGCCGCCTCCAGCCCGCCCTGCAGCGCGAACTTCAGGACCAGCCGCGGCGCCTGGCCGGGGCCGCTGGCCAGGCGCGCGCTTTCGAGCGCGACCGGATGGACCAGCAGCTCGGTGCAGGTGCGAAAGCGGCAGGGCGTGCCGTCCACCGGCACGGAATCGATCTTGGTGCCCGCGGCGACGCGCACGCTTTCGGCCAGCATGCCCTTGGGCTCAAAGCTCACCAGGGTGCTGGCGGGAATCGGGCGCAGGTAGTGGGGGAACAGCAGGTTGGCCAGCTCCTGCACGAACTCGGGGAATTCGTCGTCCAGCTTCTGGCGCGTCAGGCCCGTGAGGAAAGCCACGCCTTCGAGCAGGCGTTCCACGTCGGGATCGGCCGAGGAGCCGGCCAGCATGGGCGCCAGCGCGGGGTTGGCCTGCGAGAACTCGACGGCCAGTCCCTTGAGCTTGTTCAATTCATCTTCGTAGTACCGATTGAACATGGGGTTCTTTCACTCGCTCGGGGGACTGTTAAAGGGCCGTTGAAATCAGTTGATGTTGACCTTGCCGTTTGCGCCAACCGTGGTGGAGAGCTGAAGCGGAATCTCGCGGTCATCCACTTCAAGCCGGCCTTCCAGCGCGAACCGGATGGACAGCACGTCGGTAGACTCCCGGCTCATCACCACGCGGGGCGACTTGATGCGGGGTTCGTACTTCAGCACCATGCGGCGGATCTCTTCTTCAATATCGCCGGTGGAACCCGCGGTGAGCCCGCCGGCGATATTGGTGAAGTCGGGCACGCCGAAGAGGGGATCCAGCTGCACGCTGCCTTGCCGGGTATTGAGAAGGCGAAGAAGGTGGTTGGTGACCGACCGGACAAGAATATCGACCTGTGTCTGGTTGGTGCGTTGTCCACCGTCTTCCCAGGCCGCTATTCTTTCCAGCAGTCGCCGCTCCTTCACCGTTGTTATCTCTCTACTCAGCCGGGCCGGCGTGCCGCTTGCCCGTCATTACTTCGGAGCGAGCCAGGAATCCTCTGCCTCGATGCCGTCCGGCTCGAAGGTCCAGGTGATCTTCTCGTAGGTGAACGAGATGTCTTCCATGTGGCCCATCTGCTTGTTGTCGGGGTTCAGGCAGTTGGGCGTCCAGGACCTGGCGTTGGTCAGGATGGCCGAGGACAGCTTGACCGTGTAGTACTTTTCTTCCGTGCCCTTGGGGGAGATGCGGTAGAACTCCAGGCTCACGCTCTTGAGCTGCTCGCCCGAGGTCAGGGCCTGGAACAGCTTGGGCGAAGCCTTGTCGATTTCCTTGGTGACCGTCATGGGCTGGTGCACGCGCTTGCCGGTGGGCAGGCCGGTCTGCGGGCTCTTGGGGATCTCGATAACGTGGTCCACGGCTTGCACGAGGATCTTGCCTTCGTGGCCCTTGACCTTGACGGAGCCTTCGATCTTCCCTTGTTTTTCGCCTTCGAGGATGAGGTAGCATGGCATTGGCATGATGGTTTCCTTTAAGTTGGTACTGTCGTCGTAAAACTGTTTCAGATCCGGTCAAGCTACCCGCAACTAACAACAATCACAATCAGCGGGGCTTGAACCTCTTCATCACCCCGCCCCTTGGCTACCCGGGTGATCTGCACATCTCTTAAACATCTGCTCTGTGCATGACCTGTATTCTGGAAGGCCCCTGTTTCGGGTCCATGTCAGAAGCCAGGCGGCAAAGTTACAACCGAAATACAGGCGCCTTCCCCGCGGGAAACCGCCCGCCGGCCGTCACTTTTTCTCGAGCTTCCCAACGAGAGACAGGCTGAAGGACGCGCCCATGTACTTGAAGTGCGGACGGACCTTGAGGTCGACGCGGTACCAGCCTGGATCGCCTTCGACGTCAGCCACGGTGATTTCCGCCTGGCGCAGAGGCCTGCGGCTGCGCACGCCCTCGCCCGGGTTGTCCATGTCGGCCACGTACTGGCGTATCCACATGTTCAACTCGCTTTCGAGGTCGGCACGCTCTTTCCAGGTGCCGATGTTCTCGCGCTGGATCACCTTGATGTAGTGGGCCAGGCGGCTCACCACGAACATGTAAGGCAGCTGGGTGCTGAGCTTGTAGTTGAGCTCGGCTTCCTTGCCTTCCTTGCTGTTGCCGAAGAACTTGGGCTTTTGCGCCGAGTTGGCCGAGAAGAAGGCCGCATTGTCGCTGTTCTTGCGCATGGTGAGCGCGATGAAGCCCTGCTCCGCGAGTTCGAACTCGCGGCGCTCGGAGATCAGCACCTCGGCGGGGATCTTGTTCTGCAGCTCGCCCATGGACTCGTAGGTGTAGACCGGCAGGTCTTCCACCGCGCCGCCGCCCTGCGGGCCTATGACGTTGGCGCACCAGCGATAGTCGGCAAAGCTGCCGGTCAGGCGCGAGGCGAAGGCGAAGGCCGCGTTGCCCCAGAGGAAACTGTTGTTGCCGCCGGAGACGTCTTCCTTGTAGTTGAACTTCTTGGTCGGTACCGTGTCGGCGCTGTAGGGCACGCGCAGCAGGAAGTGCGGCAGCGTCAGGCCCACATAGCGGGCATCCTCGGTTTCGCGGAAGGCGTTCCACTTGACGAACTGCGGGCCCTCGAAGACCGAGGCCAGGTCCTTGAGATTGGGCAGCTGTTCATAGGACTCGACACCGAAGAACTCGGGCGCGGTGGCGGCGATGAAGGGCGCATGACCCATGGCCGCGACGCTGGCCATGTACTGCAGCAGCTTGATGTCCTGCCCGCCGGGGCCGAACTCGTAGTTGCCGATCATGGCGCCGAAGGGCTGGCCGCCGAACTGGCCGTATTCGGCCGTGTAGAGGTTTTTGTAGAGGCCGGACTTGGTGATGTCGGCCGCGTCCTGGAAATCGTCGAGCAGCTTGCTCTTGCTCACGCTGAGCATCTGGATCTTGACGTTCTCGCGGAAATTGGTGCGGTCGACCAGGAATTTCAGCGAGCGCCAGGCCGATTCCAGCTTCTGGTAGTCGGGGTGGTGCAGGATGGAGTCGACCTGCGCGCAGAGTTTTTTGTCCAGGTCGGCGATCATGTCGTCGACCGTGGCCTGCGTGACGCGCTCGACCGAGCGCTGGGGCTCCAGCAGCTGCGAGACAAAGGCCTGGATGCCGTGGCGGGTGATGGAATAGGCGTCGTCGCCCTGCTTGATGCGCGCGGAGTTGACCAGCTGGTCGAGCAGCGAGCCACCCGCTTCTTCCGCCGCGCCTGGCGCCGCTTCTGTTTGCTTGTTGGTTTCAGCCATGATGGTTCCTTCGGTGCAGTTCTTTTATTGGTCCTTGACGCCGAGTTCGGACATCAGCCGGGCGCGCACGCCTTCGTCCTGCACCAGTTCCTGGACCTTCTTGCGGAAGTCCGGAATGTTGCCCAGCGGCCCCTTGAGCGCCTTCAGGGCGTCGCGCAGCTCTATCATCTGCTTGAGCTCGGGCACCTTGTCGACGATGGCGTCGGGCGAGAAGTCGTTGATCGAGCTGAAGTCGATGTTCATGGCCAGCACCGCGTCCTTGTCGGCCTTGGGGTCCAGCTTGTTGGGAACCGACATGCTCAGCGACAGCTTTTGCGCCTTCAGGACTTCGTTGAAGTTGTCCTTGTCGATGTTGATCGGCTTCATTTCCTCCAGCGGCGTCTCGTCTTCACGCAGGGTGTAGTCGCCCATGACCAGCAGCTTGAGCGGCAGCTCAACCTCGGCCTTGGCATCCCCCGTGGCGGGACGATAAACAATATTGACACGCTCTTTTGGTGCTACTGACCCATCGGTTGCCATGGTGGTTTCCTTCGATTCGGTGAGAGTTGAGGGGAGGCCACACGCTTCACACGTGTAACAAGTCGAAAACGATAGTACTCGATATCCTTTGATTTAAACAGCCATGTTTCAGCCGTAATACGGGTGAAAAAGTGAGCGCGGGGGCCGCGAAAGCATGCGGCAAAATCGGCCGGGCCAAGCCATATACCTGTAGCACGTTTGTGCGACAAAATTCATCGCACCACGGCATAGTGATGCGAGGCGCCACAGTGTCCCGCCTTGCCTGCCGGCGGGGCATAGGAACAACCCTAGGCCGTGATGCGGCAAGGCCCCGATGGAAATATTTGCCGGCGCGCGGCGCGGCAAAGCCGCAACACCGCCGCACCGCGGGGGTGCGGCGCGGCCCTCAGTTGAAGGTCACCCCGGCCCAGCGCACCCGGCCCAGCACCGCGAAGTCGCGCTCGGCCGACTCGTGGCCCTGGATGTCGAAGGGCTCGTAGGCCGGGTTGTAGCTGCTGACCCGCAGGATTTTTCCGGGCAGGCGCTGCAGCCTTTTCATCAGCAGCGCGCCGTCCAGGCGTATCAGGTGCACCCCCTCGGTCAGCGCGTCGCGGTCGCGCAGATCCGCCAGCACGGCATCCCTGGCATGCAGCCACGGCTCCATGGACGCGCCCACCACGCCGAACATCGCGAGGTCGTCGTGCGCGATGCCCAGGTCGTAGCGGATGAACTGCGCATCGAAAGGCCGCATGGCCAGCACCGAGTCGGCGTCGGTAAAGGCAGCCCCCTCCGCCTGCTCGCGCAGGTCGAACAGCGGGACGTAGATCAATTCGTCGACCTGCACCGCGCGCACGCCGTGGGGCACGCCCGCGGACCGGCCCGTGTCCTGCGCCTGGCCGCCCAGCAGCTGCGTCGGCGTGGTGTTGTATTCGCGGGCCAGCACTTCAAGTTCGAAGGCATCGGGCAGGCTGTCGCCGCGCTCCACGTTCCAGATGGTGTTGCGGTGAACACCCACTGCGGCCGCCACGTCGTTGATCTCGCGGGCGCCGCGCGCGGCCCGGCAGCGCTGGCCGAATTGCTGCATAAAAACGCTGCGCGCCTCGGTCCTGACGGTTTTGACCTCCTCCTTGCTGGCGGCCGCCGCAGCGTGGTAACGGTACCAGGCCACCGGCTCATCCGCCTTGACCGGCGACACCGAGGCCAAGGGATAGGGCTGGTTGGCGTTCTGCGCGCCAGGCGCTTTTTCCGTAGGCGCCTGGTCGGAAGGCGCCGCGTCTTTTGTGCTCATGAACACTATTTTGTGTCAATGAACACAGACATGCAAACCCGAGCTCCCTTGATTTATGGTTTATGCATAAAAATATAAGCAATACTCATAACTATGGGCTTGATCGAGCTTGACTTCACGCCTCTCAAGCTCAAAATAGTGGAGATGAGCACAAATAAAACAACAACCTCACAGGAGGATATGCATCCCGCCGACGTCATTGCTGCCTTGCGCAAGCGTGGCACCAGCCTGCGCAAGATCGCCCACGACAACGGCTACAGCCACATCCAGCGCGTGCTCACCAGCCCCTGGCTGGCGGCCGAGCAGCTGGTGGCCAAAGCCCTGGACACCACACCGCAGGTCTTGTGGCCTTCCCGCTACCGCGATCCCGCGGCAAGGGCCCTGGCCTTCCGGCAAACCCGCAAGATCGCGGTGACCATGCCCAGCACCCGCGACAGGATCGCTGTGCCGGGCACACCGGCCGACGCCCGGCCCGACAACACCCGCAAGCCCTGACATCCATAAGAGGAAGCCCCGTGCTGCTTTCCGGCAAGGACATCAAGCTGCGCATCTACCTGCGCACCCATGAAGAAGAACTGATCCTGGTTGAACTGGAGCGGGAAGACCTCGAAAAAGCCGCCATCGGCAAGACCCAGTTCGCCGAAGAGCAGCTCCATCCCATCAGGCTGCTGCATTTCGAACTGGCCTGAGGGCGCGCCGCCTCTCCTGCCCAGGGCCTCAGAGCGAACCGGGATGCGAGTCGTACTCGCCGTGGTCGATGTACTTGACCTGCATGCCAGCCCTGGCCAGTTCGGCGATGCGCGAGGCGACACGTTTGTAGAACTCGCCCGCATCCGTCAAGGGGCCTATGGTTTGATTGAAGGTCATGTCCTGACCTGCTTCCTTGAGGATGTATTCCCCCGATGGCTGAAGCTTCACCTTGAGCAGTGCGAGCATCTTGTTGTCCTCCTTGAATGGCCATGGCGTCCGCCCCCACTGCAGCGGGGAGGCACCAGATTGCTCAATGTCCACTTTAGGCCCCAAGACGGGGGAAGCTCTGTAGGAAAACACCCTTCTTTGGCCTAACCGGCACGATCACCATCGGAAAAGCTGGTACTTAGGACTTATTCAGCGCCATAGGCCGACAGGCGCAGCCCTGGGTCCTCCCTGGGTCCTTATTGCAAGTCCCCATGCCCGGTCGCTCCCCGATCCAGTGGATCCACCACCACTTCGTAGATTTCGTTGACGCGCCAGACCGGGCTTTCATAGGCGGCCTGGCCTTGCACCTTGACCAGAAAGGAGCTGCCGCGCTCCCGGACTTCCAGCGTCAGCTCGCACGAAAAATCGATGCGCCCGGCATCCGTCGAGATCGCGCTGACCAGTTCGTGGCCCGCGAGCGACAGCCGGTGCTCGCAGCCGCGCGGCAACAACTGCTCCACCTCGTAAGTCCGCATCACGATGGCCGCGATGCGGCCTATCAGCTCGGCCACGACGGAATCGGGATTGGAAACCATCAGGGGATGCATTTTGGGCATTCTCCTACAAGGCCCCCAGAAATGAGCAGCTATATTCAATTCGCGGCTTGTCATGAGCCGCTCCCTCCCTCGCTGGCCTTGCCAGCTTCCACGCCCGGTTTGTCCCGGGCTTTTTTTTGGGCGATTGGGTTGGGCTAAAGCGAGGCGTCCGACGCTGCGCCGTCCGCGGAAACGAAAAAGCCCCGGCTAGCGGGGCTTTCAAGGCATTTCTCAGATCAATCTAGACTGTTCTGGATGCAAATTTGGCGGAGAGGGTGGGATTCGAACCCACGGTACCTTGCGGTACGCCTGATTTCGAGTCAGGTACATTCGGCCACTCTGCCACCTCTCCAAGAGTGAACCCGCAATTCTAGCAGGCCCTGGCCGCCTATTTCCCGGCGGGGGTCAGCACCTTGATGCCACCCATATAAGGCTGCAGCACCGCCGGCACGGCGACGGAGCCGTCGGCCAGCTGGTAGTTCTCCAGCACAGCCACCAGGGTGCGGCCCACGGCCAGGCCGGAGCCGTTGAGGGTGTGGACGAATTCGTTCTTGCCCTGGGCGTTCTTGAAACGGGCCTGCAGGCGGCGCGCCTGGAAGGCTTCGCAGTTGGAGACCGAGCTGATCTCGCGGTAGGTGTTCTGCGCGGGCAGCCAGACTTCCAGGTCGTAGGTCTTGCTGGCGCCGAAGCCCATGTCGCCGGTGCACAGCAGCATGACGCGGTAAGGCAGGCCCAGCTTTTGCAGGATGGCTTCGGCGTGGCCGGTCATGGCCTCCAGCGCCTCGTAGCTTTTGTCGGGATGGGTGACCTGCACCATCTCGACCTTGTCGAACTGGTGCTGGCGGATCATGCCGCGCGTATCGCGGCCGTAGCTGCCGGCCTCCGAACGGAAGCAGGGCGTGTGCGCGGTGAACTGCAGCGGCAGGTCGGCCTCGGCGACGATTTCGTCGCGCACGAAATTGGTCAGCGAGACCTCGGACGTCGGGATCAGGTACAGCGAGACGCTTTCGGCTTCGGCCGCGCCCTCCTGCCCGCCCTTCTTGACGGCGAACAGGTCTTCCTCAAACTTGGGCAACTGGCCGGTGCCGCGCAGCGAATCGCCGTTGACGATATAGGGCGTGTAGCACTCGGTGTAGCCGTGCTCCTGTGTCTGAACGTCGAGCATGAACTGCGCGAGCGCGCGATGCAGGCGCGCCAGTTGGCCCTTCATGACGGTAAAACGCGCGCCCGTGAGCTTGCTGCCGAGTTCGAAGTCCAGGCCCAGGGGCTGGCCCACATCGACGTGGTCCTTCACCTCAAAGGCGAACGCGGCCGGTTCGCCGCCCGGGCCTTCGATGGGGCTCCATTTGCGCACCTCGACATTACCGGCTTCGCCCGCGCCCTGGGGCACGCTCTCGTGCGGCAGGTTGGGCACGGCCAGCAGCAGGCCTTGCATGTCGGCCTGGATCTGGTCGAGCCGGGCGGCGGAGGATTCGAGTTCAGCTTTGGAAGCGCTCACTTGCGCCATGACGGCACTGGCGTCTTCCCCCTTGGACTTGAGTTGGCCGATCTGCTTGGACAGGGTGTTGCGCTGGTTCTGCAGCTCTTCGGTGCGGATCTGCAAGGCCTTGCGTTCGGCCTCCAGGGCCTGGAAGGCCTCCACATTGAGGAAGGTTTGCGGGGTCTTGCGGGTTTCCAGGCGGCGAATAGCCGATGGCAGGTCTTTGCGGAGCAGGTTGATGTCTAGCATGGGGCCATTGTATTTTGTGCGGCCCGGCTCCGCCCTTCCCGCCTGTTTCTTCAGTTCAGGCTGGCCGGGTCCAGGTTGGCGCCGCAGATGATGAGGCAGACTTTTTCGTCGGCGCGCGGGCGGTAGCGCCCGCTTTGCAGCGCGGCCAGCGGCAAGGCCGCGGCGGGCTCCACGGCCAGCTTGAGTTCTTTCCAGAGCCAGAGCTGCGCCGCGCGTATGGATTCGTCCGTCAGCAGCAGCGCGTCACGCACATGGGCCTGGGTGACTTTCCAGGCCAGGCTGCCTATGCGCCTGGCGCCCAGCGAATCGGCGGCGATGCCGCTGACGGCGACGTCCACCGGCTCACCGGCCTCGCGGGCCTTGTAGAGCGTGGGCGCCAGTTCGGGCTCCAGCGCGACCACGCGGCTGCGCTGTTCAAACCAGCCGGCAACGCCGCCTATCAGACCGCCGCCACCCACGCTGACCAGCACCGAGTCGGGCACACCGCCCTGCTGCTCGATTTCCGCGGCCATGGTGCCGGCGCCGGCCAGCACTTCAGGCTGGTCGTAGGCATGGGTGAGCAGCGCGCCGGTCTCCTGCTGGCGCGCCAGGCAGGCCTTGAGCGCGTCGGCGTAGGCCGCGCCTGTCACCACCACCTCGGCGCCCAGGGCGGCCAGCTTGGCGCGCTTGGCGGGGGGTGAGACCTCGGGCACAAACACCTCGCAGCGCACACCCAGCTCACGGGCCGCGGCCGCGGTGGCGATGCCGGCATTGCCGCCCGAGGCCACGATCACGCCGCTGGCCGGGATGGGGTTGGACAACAAGCGATTGAGCATGCCGCGCGCCTTGAAACTGCCGCCGGTCTGCAGGTGCTCGAGCTTGAGCCAGACCTCGCCGCATTCCACGCCCAGCGCCTTGCCGGGCAGTTGCCACAGCGGGGTCTGGCGGATGAAGTGGCCGTAGCCGGCCTTGAACGCGCGCAGGCAGCGCTCGATGTGATCGCGATCGGTCATGGGAAAACTCAGCTGAGTTGGTGGAGCTGGCTGTCGTTGACTTCCAGCATGTGGCCCTGCGCGTCAAGCTTCAGGCCCTTGGGCAGCGGAAACTTGATGGTTTCCTCAATGCCGTCCATCTTGCGCACCGACACCGCGCCCAGCGCCTTGATGCGGTCTATCACCTGCTTGACGAGAATCTCGGGCGCCGAGGCGCCGGCCGTCAGGCCCACCCGACCCTTGCCCTCGAACCAGGATTCCTTGAGCTCGCTGGCATCGTCGACCATATAGGCTTCGGTCCCCAGCTTGGCGGCGAGTTCGCGCAGGCGGTTGCTGTTGGAACTGGTCGGGCTGCCGACCACAATGAGGATGTCGACCTGCGGGCTCAGCACCTTGACGGCGTCCTGCCGGTTCTGCGTGGCATAGCAGATATCCTGCTGCTTGGGCTCGCGCACCTGCGGAAAGCGCTGTTTCACGGCGGCGCTGATCTCGGCCGCGTCGTCCACGCTCAGCGTGGTCTGCGTGACCACGGCCAGGCGCTCGGTCTGCGCCGGGGTGATGCGCCAGACGTCGGCCGCGTCCTCTACCAGGTGGATGCCACTGTCAAGCTGGCCCATGGTGCCTTCGACCTCGGGATGGCCCTTGTGGCCGATCATGATGAACTCGTAGCCTTCCTTGTGCAGCTTGGCGACTTCCACATGCACCTTGGTCACCAGCGGGCAGGTGGCGTCAAATATCTGGAAGCCGCGGCGCTCGGCCTCCTTCTGGATGGCCTGGCTCACGCCGTGGGCGCTGAACACCAGCGTGGCGCCCGGCGGCACGTCGTCCAGCTCTTCAATGAAGATCGCGCCTTTTTCCTTGAGGTCGTTGACGACGTAGGTGTTGTGCACGATCTCGTGGCGCACATAAATCGGCCTGCCGAATTTGGTCAACGCGCGCTCGACGATTTCAATGGCGCGGTCGACGCCGGCGCAAAAACCGCGCGGCTCGGCCAGCAGGATTTCTTGCGGGAGTTTTTTCGATTCAGTCATAGGACGCCAATCACTTGCACTTCAAACACCACTGGCTGGCCGGCCAGCGGGTGGTTGAAGTCGAACTGCACCGCATCGCCGCCCTCTTTGACCTGCTGCACCGCGCCGGCGTACTGGCCCGTGCCGTCGGGCGTGGGGAACTGCACCACGTCGCCGACCTTGTACTGCTCATCCGGGTCGCCGAGCTCATTGAGCAGCTTGCGCGCCACCCACTGCACCAGATCGGGGTTGCGCTCACCGAAGGCCTCGCCGGCCGGCAACTCGAAAGTGGTGCGCGTGCCTTCTGGCAGGCCCAGCAGGCGCTGCTCGATGGCCGGCGAGAGCTCACCCGTGCCCAGGCTCAGCGTGGCGGGTTTGCCCTCAAAGGTGTTGATGATGTCGGCGCCCGGCTTGCCGCCCACCGAAGGCCCGGCCATGCGGTAGTGCAGGGTCAGGAAAGAGCCCTGCTGGATCAGGGGAGCGGCGGAGAGTTCCACGGTGGACATATGGCTGGGGCTTTCGGGGCCGGCCGGAACGGCGGGCCAATGTTTGTAAACTGCCTCTATTGTAGAAAGGACGGCCTGACCGGGCCAAACCCGGTTTTTTGGCCTTTTTCGCGCGACGGCTCCTTTGACCGCCGCCCCGCCAACCCATAACAAGAGATCGACCCATGATCCTGAAAGACCTGCCCCAAGACAGCCGCCCCCGCGAAAAACTGCTGGCCCGCGGCCCCGGCGCGCTCAGCAACGCCGAACTGCTGGCCCTGCTGCTGCGCACCGGCATCCCCGGCAAAAACGTGCTGCAAATGGGCCAGGAACTGCTGGATACCTTTGGCGGCGTGGCCGGGTTGCTGCATACCACGGCAGACAGCCTCAAGCGCATCAAGGGACTGGGCGGCGCAGCCAAGCGCTCGCAGTTGGTCGCCGTGCTGGAACTGGCCCGCCGCGCGCTGGCCGAGAACCTCAGCCAGAAAACCCTGTTCGACACGCCCCAGGCCGTGCGCGACTACCTGCAGCTGCAGTTGGGCAGCCGGCCGCACGAGGTCTTCGCCATGCTGTTTCTGGACAGCCAGAACCGGTTGATCGTGCTCGAGGAGCTGTTTCGCGGCACGCTGACCCAGACCTCGGTCTACCCGCGCGAAGTCGTCATACGCGCCCTGGCCCTGAACGCCGCCAGCGTGGTGCTGGCCCACAACCACCCCAGCGGCTGGGCCCAGCCCTCGCGCGCCGACGAGGCGCTCACGCACAACCTCAAGGCGGCGCTGGCGCTGGTGGATGTGCGCGTGCTTGACCATTTCGTGGTGACCAGCACCCAGGCGGTGTCCATGGCCGAGCTGGGAATGTTGTAAGGTAAGTCCATGAAATCTCCCGCACTCAAAAGCCTGCAGGACCTCAAGGCCGTCAAGCGGGAAATCGAAACCCGGGCCAGGCTGGAAAAAGAAGCCGCCGCCGCAAAGGCCGCCGCCGCGGCCAAAACCAAGGCCGAAAAAGAGCTGTTCGCGCGCGCCGTCGGCACCGTCAAGTCCCTGCCCGCCAAACACCTGCCCGGCCACAAGGCCGCGCTGCCGGTGCAGCAAGCCGCCCCCATCCCGGTGCAGCAGCAGCGCGACGAACTCGCGGTGATGCGCGAGGCGATCTCCGACGAGTTCGACGTGGAAACCCTGCTGGACACCGACGAGGCGCTGAGCTTCCGGCGGCCCGGCATGGGGCCCGACGTGGTGCGCAAGCTGCGCCGCGGCGGCTGGAGCATACAGGGCCAGCTTGATTTGCACGGCCTGCGTCGCGAGGACGCACGCGAGGCGCTGGCGGACTTCATCAAGGACGCCCACAAGATGGGCTGGCGCTGCGTGCGCGTGGTTCACGGCAAAGGTTTGGGCTCACCGGGCAAGACACCGGTGCTCAAGGGCAAGGTGCAGAGCTGGCTGATCCAGAAGCAGGAAGTGCTGGCCTTTGTGCAGGCCAGGCCGGCCGAAGGCGGCGCCGGGGCGCTGGTGGTCTTGCTCGCGCAAAGCTGAGGCCGCAAGCGCCTCCGGCCTATTCGCCCCGGTTGCGCATCCAGTCGGCTGTCTGGAAAAAAGACGCATTGAGCCGCACACGCAGGCCCTCGTCCACCCCGGTCTCACGCATGGCCTGGTCCATGCAGGCCAGCCACTGGTCACGCTCGGCAATCCCGATGGAGCCGCCGCCGGTCTGCTGCGGCATGTGGCGCATGCGCAGGCGCGGATGGCCGAAACGGTCGGTGTAGTACTGCGGCCCACCCATCCAGCCGCACAAAAACCAGAACAGGCGCTGGCGTGCGTTGTCCAGCGTGCTGCCATGCGCGGCGCGCAGGGCTTTGTAGCCCGGCTCCAGGTCCATCAAGTCATAAAACCGCTCAACCAGCGCCTTGACGCGCTCCTCACCGCCTATCCAGGCAAAAGGAGTTTCGAAAGGGGGATTTCCGGGAGGACGTTCTTCTATCTGCATGGAGAGATTATCGAAGGAGCAGCGGCCCGATTCAGGCCTAGGGCTAATCCAACAGCTTCCTATCTTCGGCTGTTTGGTACTCCTGTCCCCAACCCTTGTGGATGCGCCGAGGAGCGCAGGGCCAGACGGATAAGGGCAAAAACTTGTTTGAGCCGAAGGCGAGTTGTTTTTGACCCCGTCTGGACCGAGCACCGCAGGTTGCCCCGGAGCGAAGCGCAGGGGACGCAGGAACCAG
>NZ_JBKBEX010000028.1:0-61841 GCF_047303325.1 Polaromonas sp. CT11-55
AGCCCAGGTTGACCAGGGTCTGGCCGTAGAGGCGCGGGCGGCCCCGCCCCCCCCCCGGGGGGGGGGGGGGCGGGGGGGGGGGGTTGCTTCCCCCCCCCGGTTGGGGGGGGGGGGGCGGGTATTCCCGGGCCCGCCCGCGTCGCGCATCAACCATTGCCGGATGCGGCCCGTGGCGCTGGAGCGCATGAGGATGCCGCTGAGCGCGGCCAGGCCCGCGGGGTCGGTGGGTGGCTGGCGGCCGGCCATAAAGGCGGGCGAAGCCACGGCGACCAGGTGGATGGGCGCCAGGGGGCGTGACACCACACCGGGCGAGAGCTCAAAACTGCCGCCTATGGCCGCGTCGTAACTCTCGGCGATCAGGTCGACCGGGCGGTTCTCGAAATACCAGTCGGGGCGCACCAGCGGGTAGCGCGCTAGGAAGGCCGGCAGCAGCGGCAGTATGTGTTCGACGCCAAAGGTGGGCGACATGCTGACCTTGAGCGGGCCGGCGGGCGCGCCGCTGTGGTCGGCCAGGGCCGCGATGGCGGATTGCAAAGCATCGAGGTTGCCGCCTATCGATGCCAGGAAGCGCTCGCCGGCTTCGGTCAGGGTGAGCTTGCGCGTAGAGCGCTGGAACAGCCGCACGCCGAGGTTGCGCTCCAGCATGGCGACATTGCGGCTGACGGCCGCCGGTGTCAGCGCCAGGCGCCGCGCGGCTTCGGAAAAGCTGCGGCTTTCCGCGCTGCGCACAAAGGATTCGAGGTTGGCCAGGGTTTCCATCGCCGAATCTTAAAGCAATGCTTGAAGATCATTCAAGCCATTACCTCCTTATCAAAACACAATCCAAATCCCATCATTCACTCCATCAACAACCCGATGAGCAACCTCATCAACAACCCAAGGAGTGAATTCATGTCTACCCCCACCAACAACAGCAGCGCCAACACCCCCAGCATAGGCATCATCGGTGCCGGCGCCATAGGCTCGGCCATCGCCACCGTCCTGGCCCGCCACGGCATCCCCGCCACACTGTCCAACAGCCGCGGCCCGGACTCGCTCAAGGACAAGGTGCGCGAACTGGGCCCGACCATCCAGGCCGGCACACGCGAAGAAGCGGCCGCCAAGGACATCGTGTTCGTCGCCGTCAACTGGGGCCGCCTGCCGGCCGCACTGGCCGGCCTGCCCGATTTCGGCGGCCGCATCGTCATCGACACCAACAACCCTATCGAGGCGCCGCTGTTCAAGCCCGCAGAACTGAACGGCCGGCTGTCGAGCGAAATAGTGGCGGACCTGGTGCCGGGCGCGCGCGTGGTGAAGGCTTTTAACCACCTGGCCGCAGCGCTGCTGGCCGCCGACCCGGCCGACCGGGGCGGCAAGCGCGTGTTGTTTTATTCAGGCGACGACGCGGCCGCCAAAGCCACCGTGGCCGCGCTGATCGCCCGGCTCGGCTTCTCGGGCATAGACCTGGGCGCGCTGGCCGTGGGTGCACGGCTGGCGCAGTTCCCGGGCGGCCCGCTGCCGATTCTCAACCTTGTGCATTTCGCTTGAGGGCCACCGCCAGGCCTGACCCGTCGCTGACGGAACAGGCCCGGTGCGGTGTGCAGCGCTGCGTAAAGTCACAATTTTTTTACCGAGGGTTTACCAGCGCTAGACCGCCGCTATACCCGGCCATCGCTCAATGGCGGTGCGCAGGGTCCTGCGCGGCCTGGGCTGAACCAGGGCACTTGTTGCCCGCCCAGGCAGGTCAGAAGCTGCCGGTGCCATGCGCCGGCTTTTTCCGGAGAAAACATGAAGTTCACCTATTCATCCAAATTGTTGTGGCTGTCCACCGCTGCACTGTCCCTGGGCGCCGCGCTGGCGCAACCGGCACAGGCGGCGCCGCTGGCAGCGGGCTCACAGGATGTTTATATCGGCGGCAATATCGCCGCCAGCCGCGCGCCCGGCCTGGGCGGCAGCATTGACGGCGCCCTGGCCAACCAGGGGCTGGGCAGCAGCACCTCGACCGGCACGCCGGGCACCTCGGGCGGCCTGCGGCTGGGCTACCGCCTCAATCCCAACCTGGCCTTTGAGGCCAGCTATGACCGCATAGGCTCAACGAGCCTGCAGTCGGCCATCGCATCGCCGGCGGCGGACAGCGCCTCGGGCACCTGGAAGGCGCACGGCTTTGGCCTGCATGTGCTGGGCATCGCGCCGCTTGACAACCAGTGGTCGGTATACGGACGCGCGGGTGTCGAGCAATGGCACACCTCGCTGGATACTGCTTCGGCCACCGGCAGCACCGCCAATGTGTCGACGACAGGTTCCAACACCTCACTGGCGCTGGGCGCCGGTGTCTCTTACGCGATCTCGTCCAATGTGGATGCCACGGCGGAGTTGGTGCGCTACAACCGCGTCGGCACGTCCTCTACAGGCAGCAGCGCGGTGAACCAGGTCAACTTCGGCCTGCGCTACCACTTCCTCTGAGCGTATTTTTGACAACACCCTGAAGGCAGGGTGATCCCAAGGCCGGCGCCCGCGCGCCGGCCTTTTTTGTTTTTATCGTTGGCAGGCGCGGCTCAGGTCCGCGGCAGGCTGATCCGGGCACACAGTCCGCCGCTTGCGGCCGGCAGCAGTTCAAACCTGCCGCCATGCGCGCGCACGATGCGGTCCACGATGGCCAGGCCCAGCCCGGCGCCGGGCGGGCCGCCGCGCGTGCTTTCAGCACGGCGAAAAGGCTGCTTCAAGGCCTCGGCCTGCGCGGCGGCAATGCCGGTGCCGTGGTCCGTCACCTCTATCCAGACCGAATCGCCTGACGTGCCGCTGCCGGTGGCAATCGCAACCGGCGGCAGGCCGTGGCGCCAGGCGTTTTCGACGAGGTTGACGAGCACGCGGCGCATCGCGCGCGGGCGCAGGGGCACAGCCGGCGGGTTGCCGGCCTCCAGCGCTACCGGCATGCCCTGGCCAGCCGAGGCGGCCGCCACTTCGGCCGCCAGCGCATCCAGCGACACGGGTACCGGCGCTTCGCTTTCGGTGCTGCGGGCAAAGTCCAGGAACTGGCCGATGATGGCGTCCATTTCTTCCACGCCGCGTGTCATGCGGGCCATGAGTTCCTCATCGGCCTTGTCGCGCAGTATCTCTATGCCCAGGCGCAGCTTGGTCAGCGGCGTGCGCAGGTCGTGCGACACCCCTGCCAGCATCAGCGCGCGCTCATCGTCGGCCTGGGCCAGGCTGCGCACCATCTGGTTGAAGCTGCGGCTCAGGTCGGCGATTTCCGTGGGGCCGTCTTCGGGCAGCGGCTGGGGACTGCCGCCGCCGGCCAGTGTGTGCGCCGAAGCCACCACGCGGCGCAGGGGCCGGTTCAGGTAGCGGTGGATCAGCAGTGCGCCCAGCAAGGCCAGCAAGGCGCTGGTGAGCGAGGCCGCGATCCATGCGCCGGTGAATTCGCGCGCCGGCAGCACGCCGGGCAAGGTCACCCAATGGTCGGCGCCGTCCAGGCGCAGCCGTACCGCCAGGCTGCCGCCGGCTTCACGGCGCCAGATGATTTCGGAGCCCTCGCCTTCCAGCGCAATGCCGCGTGAAGCTTCATTGACGAAGCGCCGCTCAAGCCGGCTCAGGAGCAGGCGCTGGCCGCGGCCGCCGCCCTCGCCGTCGTCCGCAATGCCCTGCATGGCACGGCGGTTGAACTGCGCGACAAAAGCTTCGCGCTGGGCCGGCGGCATGGCGGCCAGGCCGGCGCGGATGGCGCCGACGTTGCGCGCCACCGCCACCGACAGCTGCGCCAGCCGCGGCTTGACGATCAGCTGGCGCACCAGCAGCGCGCTGGCCAGCTGGCCCACCACGACAAGCACCACGATGAGCAGCACGTTGCGCCCGAACAGGCTGCGCGGGAACAGCGTCATACAAACAGCCTCATGGCTTGCCCGCCTTGCCGTGTCTGGCCGCGCCGCCTTCGGGCACAAACACATAACCGACGCCCCACACCGTCTGGATGTGCGCCGGCTGCGACGGATCGGCTTCGATCAGCTTGCGCAGGCGCATGACCTGCACGTCAATGCTGCGGTCGGTGGCTTCGTGGTCGCGGCCATAGGCCAGCTCGATCAGCCTGTCGCGGCCGAGCGGACGGTTGGGGTGCAGGGCCAGCGCCTGCAACAGGCTGAACTCGCCGGTGGTAAGCGGCACGTCCTCACCGTTTTTGTCCAGCCGGCGCGCATCGAGCGCCAGGGTGAAGTCGCCGAAGCGCACCGTGCCCCGGCCGGGCAGCGGACCGCTGTGCGCGCCCAGCATGCGCTGGCGGCGCACCAGCGCCTGGATGCGGGCCAGCAGTTCGCGCGGGTTGAAAGGCTTGGGGAGGTAGTCGTCGGCGCCCATCTCCAGCCCAACGATGCGGTCCACCGGGTCGCCGCGGGCGGTGAGCATGACGATGGGAATGGTTTCGCCCTGCGCGCGCAGGCGCCGGCACACCGCCAGGCCGTCTTCGCCCGGCATCATCACATCGAGCACCAGCACGTCGAAACGCTCACGCGCCAGCAGGGTGTCCAGGGTTTTGGCGTCTTCCAGCGTGCGCACGGCATAGCCCTGGTCGCCCAGGTAGCGCTGCAGCAGGCTGCGCAGGTCGGCCTCGTCGTCGACCACCAGGACCCGGGCCAGTGGCTCGCTCATGGTGACGGGCCTGTCTGCACGAAAAAGGAAACCGCGTTGAAAGCAACCATCGGAAAACGCCCGCAGCAAGAAAGATGCCCCCATGGTAGCGGCCCGCGCGAGGCCGGCCGTCCGGCAAATCATGACAAACGATGACAAAGCCGGGGTTTGTTCATGCCTTGTCATCAAGAGGCCGATTGCCGCCATGCGTGGTTCACATCTGGCGGCCACAGTGGCGTCACGGCGCTGCAATACAGGTTTGCGCGGCGCCGAAAGCCCTCAAACCCCAGTTCAAACTTCCAGGAGTTCGCCATGAAAAGCACGCTTTCCGCCACCGCCCTGACCTGTGCCCTGCTGGCCGCAGGTTTTTCCGCTACCCATGCCGAAGCGTCCGCCCGCCGCGTGGTGCGAGCCAATGCCGACGGCGGCGTCACAGCCACCACGGCCGTCAACCGCCAGGGCCCGAACGGCGGCACACGGGTGCGCAACCGCAGCACGACTGCCGACGGACAAGGCAATGCCAGCACCGCGGGCAGCGCCTCCACCACAGGCCCCAACGGCGCCACCGCCGTGCGTACCGGCCAGGCCAGCCGGAGCGCGGACGGCTCGGCCGAGCGCAGTGGCAGCTTTGCCGCCACTGGCGCCAAAGGCAGCGTGGAAAGCAGCGGCAGCAGCAGCAAGACCGCCGACGGCAGCGTGAACGCCAGCCGCAACACCACGGCCACCAGCGCCGCTACAGGCAACAGCGTGCAAAGCACGGCGTCCTACAACCAGGCCACCGGCGTCACGCGCACCACGACCTGCTACGACGCCACCGGCACGGCCATGAGCTGCCCCTCGCGCTGACAGGGCCCGGCCTTTTTGCCGAACCGGATTCTTCAACACTTTCCAAGCATCATCTGGAGCACTTTCATGACCCCCACCTTCAACCTCCGCGCGCTTTCAATCATGGGCCTGCTGGCACTGGGCGCCACGGCCAATGCCCAGGCCCAGACCCAGTCGCCCAACGCTGGCCGCCTGGAAAAAGCCCGCACCGAACTGCAAAAGCGCTTTGACGCGGCCGACACCAACAAGGACGGCAAGCTGACACGTGAAGAAGCGCAGGCCAAAATGCCCAAGGTGTACAAAAACTTCGATGCCATCGACACCCACCATACCGGCACCATTTCGCTGGCCGACATTGAGACCTTTGTGGTGTCGAAAAAAGGCTCGCGCAAGCCGGCCGGCTGAGCCGCATGCAGGGTTTTGCGTTCTTCCCGTCCCATTGGACGCTGATTGACTGGAGATTTTTCATGACGCTTCTTGCCACCCGGACGCGGCATGCCGGCCTTGTCGCGGCGCTGCTTTTTTCCGCCACCTTGAGCCTGGCCGCGCCGGCGGTACCCGAGGGCGTGCGCCGCATCGCCGACCTGCCCTACGGCCAGGACGAGCGCCAGCGCATGGACGTCTACCTGCCGGCCCCAGCCACGGGCAGCACCGCGAAGGCGCCCGTCATCGTGATGGTGCACGGCGGCGCCTGGATGGTGGGCAACAAGGCCATGCCCAAGGTGGTGGAGAACAAGGTGGACTACTGGGTCAAACAGAAGGGCTATGTCTTTGTCTCGGTCGGCTACCGCCTGATGCCGCAGGCCGACCCCCTGCTGCAGGCGCGTGACGTGGCCACGGCGCTGGCCAAGGCGCAGGGCCTGGCGGCCTCCTGGGGCGGCGACCCGGCGAAGTTCATCCTCATGGGGCATTCGGCCGGCGCACACCTGGTGGCGCTGCTGGCGGCCTCGCCGGCGCTGGCGCGCGAGGCCGGCGCCCACCCCTGGCTGGGCACGGTCGCGCTCGACAGCGCGGCGCTGGACCTGGAGCGCATCATGCGGGCGCGCCACATGGGTTTTTACGACAAGGTTTTCGGCGCCGACCCGGCTTACTGGCGCAGTGTGTCGCCCAGCAGCGTGCTGGCGCCGGACGCCACGCCCATGCTGCTGGTGTGCTCGACGCAGCGGGCCGACGGCTCCTGTGCCCAGTCGCGCGATTTTGCCGCCAAGGTGATGGCCAAGGGCGTGCGCGCGAGCGTGCTGCCGCAGGACCTCACGCACGAGCAGGTCAATGCCACGCTGGGCTTGCCCGGCGCCTACACCGAGGCCGTCGACGGTTTTATGGCGAGCCTGTTGCCTCGTCCTTAGGTTGCGGCACTGGTACGCGGCGGTGGTGGCTGAAGAAGGTCCACATCAGTAGCGAGGCATCGGGCCCTTGGGGTTCGTTGAATTCGAGACTCGCGTCGCCGCCGCTCCAGGCGTGGCCCAGCATGTCGACATCACACTTGACGAGCTGCGGCTTGCGGCCCGCGTACCAGGTGGAGGTCTGGTAGGCATGGCGCGGCCGCCGGCCGCCGCGGCGCTCGGGATGGCGGCGCACGACGGGCCCCTCGCGCGATGCGCCTTGGGTGATGACCGGGCCGTTGATGATTTCAAACTGCTCGGCCAGCTGGTCGGCATTGACCCGCCGCACCACGCTGTCGTGATTGCCATGGATCAGCAGGGCCGGCATGCCCGGGAACTCCGGCTGCTGGCTGGCAAAGGAGCGCGCGGCCGCGCCGTAGGACGAGGCCGAACCGTGCTGCATGGCGCGGTAGGCGCTGAAGGGCGAATGCGTGGTGCCGAACACCGGCGCCGAGTGCATGCCCACGGCCGCAACCAGCTGCGGGTGGTGCAAGGCCACGATAGCGGCCAGCGCGGCGCCGGCCGACAGGCCCGCGACGTAAGTGCGCGAGGCGTCCAGGCCGTGCTTGTTCTGCACCTGGGCGATCATCGCGGCAATCACCTCGACGTCGCCCTCTCCCCGCTGTGTGGCCCGCCTGTACCAGTGCCAGCAACGATGAGCATCGGCCGCGGCCGATTGTTGCGGATAGAGCACCGCAAAGCCCTTGCGTTCGGCCAGCTCGTTCATGCGGGTGCCCGCAGCGAAGTCGGCCGCCGTTTGCCGGCAGCCGTGCAGCATCACGACCAATGGGCGCGGCGCAGCGGGCGTATCGGACACCCCGGCCGCGGTGGCGGGCAGGTAAAGCCAGTACATCATGCGCCGCGCATCGGTGTAGAGGCCGTCCCCCGGCAAAGTGAACCAGGCCTTGCGCCAGGTGCCGGGCAGGCCTGCGGCCGCGCGCGCCTGCGCCGCCGTAGGCCGGCGCGCTTTCCGGGCGGGCTGGGCCGCGGCAGGCTTGACCAGTTTGAGCTGGGGCTTGCGCGGCCTGCCGGCCGGCACGGCCTTGGGCAACAGGCTTTTGAACAGGCGCAATCCCTCCGCCTGCTGGACCTTGCTGACGCGGCGCATGCTTTTCAACCAGAGGCTGCTCAGGCTTTTGGACATGAAGTGCGTTGGAGTTGAGGAGTCATGGAGGACGGCGCGGTGTGGCCCGGGCCGGCGTGCGATTTATAAGTACACGGTTATTTTGCTGCATTGCAGCAAAATGTCTATCGGTCAGGGGCTTAAAGCGATGCCGCCTGGCTTAAATAAAGTGCCTTTCGTCACATAAATCCAGCTGTCAGGGTGCGAAAGCCCCCCCCGTTACCATTGGAGACTTGGCTTACGCCGCTGAAAATGCCTTTTTGGGGCACTCTTGACCTGTTTACCCGCCTTTTTCCTCATGTCCCGTTTCCTGACCGCCGCCCTTTACCAATTTGTTGAACTGCCGGACTTCGCCGCGCTGCAGGCGCCGCTGCTCGCGCATTGCGAGGCGAATGGCGTCAAGGGCACGCTGCTGCTGGCCGCTGAAGGGATTAACGGCACGATTGCGGGATTGCCTGAGGGCGTTCATGCGGTGCTGGCCTATCTGCGCGCCGACCCGCGCCTGGCGAAGCTGGAGCACAAGGAGGCCTGGGCCGAACAGATGCCCTTCTACCGCATGAAGGTGCGGCTCAAGCGCGAGATCGTCACCATGGGCGTGCCCGAGGTGCACCCGGCGTTGATGGCCGGCGAATACGTCAAGCCGCAGGACTGGAACCAACTGATCCATGAGCCCGGCGTAGTGCTGGTCGACACGCGCAACGACTACGAGGTCTCCATAGGCAGCTTCGAGGGCGCGATCAACCCGCACACCAGCAGTTTTTCGGAACTGCCCGGCTGGGTGGAGCGCGAAATGGCCGAAGGCGGCAAGCTGGCTGCGCGCGACGGCAAAAAGCCCAAAGTGGCGATGTTCTGCACCGGCGGCATACGCTGCGAAAAATCCACCGCACTGCTGCGCTCCAAGGGCTTTGAGGAGGTCTACCACCTCGAAGGCGGCATCCTCAAATACCTGGAGACCGTGCCCGAGGCGCAAAGCACCTGGCAAGGCGAATGTTTTGTGTTTGACGAGCGCGTCTCAGTGGGCCACGGGCTCAAGCCCGGCGGCTTCACGCTGTGCCGCTCCTGCCGCGACCCGCTCAGCGAAGAAGACCGCCAGTCGCCGCTGTATGAGCTCGGCGTGAGCTGCCCACACTGCCACGGCAAGACCAGCGACGAACAGAAGGCCGGCTACCGCGAACGCCAGCGCCAGGTCGAGCTGGCCGAAAAACGCCAGGCCGCGCACATAGGCGTGCGCCAGCCCGGTGCCTGATCGCTTCTTGATGGCTTGCCCATGACCGGCGCCCTGCCCGTCCTGTATTCCTTTCGCCGCTGCCCCTATGCGATGCGCGCGCGCCTCGCGCTGGCCGTGAGCGGCGAGCCTTACGAGTTGCGCGAAGTCGTGCTGCGCGACAAGCCGGCCGAATTGCTGGCCGCCTCGCCCAAGGGCACGGTGCCCGTGCTGGTGTTGCCCGATGGCACGGTCATCGACCAAAGCCTGGACGTGATGCTGTGGGCGCTGCAGCGCCATGACCCGCAAGACTGGCTTGCGCCGCCCCAGGCTTCCATGGACGAGATGCTCGCGCTGGTCGCCGGCAACGACGGCGACTTCAAGCGCCACCTGGACCGCTACAAATACCCCAATCGCTACCCCGATGAATCGGCCGGTGATACGCAGGCGTTTGCCCTGCTGCACAGGACGGAAGGCGCGGCCTGGCTGGCAAAACTGGACGGCATGCTGGGGGGCGGATGGCTGTTCGGCGCGCGCGCCAGCCTGGCCGACATGGCCCTGCTGCCCTTTGTGCGCCAGTTCGCCCACACCGATGCCGCCTGGTTCGCCGCGCAAGCCTGGCCAAGGCTGCAGGCCTGGCTGGCGGGCTTTGAGGATGGTGCGCTGTATGCCGGCGTGATGGGCAAGCATGCGCCGTGGCAAGCCTTTTCCCCCTCTCCCTCTCCCTCTCCCTCTGGGAAAGGGTTGGGGTGAGGGCTACGGCCCATGCGCCGAACAGCGAGTATTTGAAGGCCGAACGCCCTCGCCCCTCTCTCTCGGAGGGGGACGGAGCAAGAAGAACCGAAGTCAAGCATGGATGTCAGCGCTGGATACGCGTGGACAACACCACCGAGGTATGGGTGCGCTCTACCCCGTCGAGCAGGCCTATGCCGTCTATCAGCGCATCCAGCCTTTCGATGGAGCCGGCCTGCACGATGGCGATCATGTCGTAAGTGCCGCTGATGGACAGCAGTGAGCGCACTTCGGGAATCTTGCGCAGCGCCGCCTCCACCGTGCCCGTGAGCTTGGGGCCGACGGTGAGCATCACGTGGGCCGACACCTGCGACTGCTCATAGGCCTCACCGGTGCGCGCGCCGTAGCCGGTGATGACCTTGTCGCGCTCCAGCCGCGTGATGCGGGCCTGCACCGCGGTGCGCGACAGCCCGACCTTGCGCGCAAGCAGGGCCACGGGGCAGCGCGCGTTGTCGCGCAATTCGGCAAGCAGGGTCTGGTCTATGGCGTCGAGTTGCATGGCGTCACCTCAAAATAGTCAAATCGCGTATTTAGATAGCCTTTTTATCTAAAGTATGGCGTTATTTTGTCTGAATTGATACTGGTAACTGCATGCCGGGCCTTCCACAATGGGCCATGCCTCGCACCGGGGCACATTCCCCTAGGAGAGCCTTATGAAAAAGATCATGGTCGCAGGCGCCGGAAAAATCGGCTCGGCGATTGCCGCGCTGCTGGGCGCCACCCGGGACTATTCGGTGACGGTGGCCGATGCCTCGCCGGCGGCGCTGGCGGGCATCAAGACCGGCCCGCGCGTGCAGAGGCTGGCGCTGGACATCAGCGACCCGGCGGCCCTGCACGCCGCGCTGGCCGGGCAATATGCGGTGCTCAGCGCGGCGCCGTTTCACCTGACCACACAAATCGCCGAGGCCGCCGTTGCCGAAGGCGTGCACTACCTGGACCTGACCGAGGACGTGGCGAGCACACGGCGCGTGAAGGAACTGGCCGCCGCGGGCGCGCGCACGGCATTGATCCCCCAATGCGGCCTGGCGCCGGGTTTTGCCTCCATCGTCGCGGCCGACCTGTGCCGGCGTTTTGACAGCCTGCACAGCGTGCGCATGCGGGTCGGCGCGCTGCCGCAGTTCCCGTCGAACGCGCTCAATTACAACCTGACCTGGAGCACCGACGGCGTCATCAACGAGTATTGCGAGCCCTGCGAGGCGATTGTCGAAGGCGTGCTGCGCCAGGTGCCACCGCTGGCCGAGCATGAGGAGTTCTCGCTGGACGGCGTGACTTACGAGGCCTTCAATACCTCGGGCGGGCTGGGCACGCTGTGCGAAACCCTGCAGGGCAAGGTCACCCACCTCAACTACAAAACCATACGCTACCCAGGCCATGCGGCCATCATGAAGGTGCTGCTCAACGACCTGCGCCTGCGCGAGCGCCGCCACGTGCTCAAGGACTTGCTCGAAAACGCCCTGCCCGTCACGCTGCAGGACGTGGTCATTGTCTTTGTCACGGTGAGCGGCCAGCGCGAAGGCCGGTTGATGCAGGAAACCTATGCGCACAAGGTCTACAGCCAGGTGGTGGACGGCGTGCTGCGCAGCGCGATCCAGGTGACCACGGCTTCTGGTATCTGTGCGGTGCTGGACCTGCTGGCCACAGGCCGGCTGCCAGCGCGGGGGTTTGTGCGACAAGAAGAAATCGCACTGGGGGACTTTTTGGCCAACCGCTTCGGTAGGGCTTATGCGGAGCACCCGGCCGAACGCGCCGCAGCCTGAGGGCTGCGTTCAGAGGTCTGGCGCGATCGCCTCGGCGTAGTCATACAGCGCGCCCAGGATGGCCTCCCCGCGCTCGTCGGCGGTTTCCGAGAGCACGTCGATGCGCGCAAACAGCGCATCCACATTCCGCGCCCCGCCCTCGCCTTCGAGCAGCCAGGCGACCCGGTGCGCCTCCCATCGTTCGGTGTCTTCGGGCGACAGGGTCTCGGGGAAATTGCGGGCGCGGTAGCGAAACAGCATTTCCTCGAGCCGTTCGTCGTCAAAGCCGGTGCGGCTGTGGGCGAGTTCGGCGGGTGACAGCGCGCGCAACTGGTTCAGCCGCCGGCGGTCGGCGTTGCCGACAAAACCGCCGTAAAGGTCTTCGTCGACGTCGGGTGCGGCCTCCTTGGGGCGCTGGAAGACTTCCGGCCAGATGGCGCTCATGTCGGGCAGGCCTGCGGCTTTTTCGGCATTGTGCAGGGCCGCGGGGATGTCCACGCCCCACTGGGCCGCCATCTCGGGCGTCAGGGTGGCCAGCTTGCGCACCACCATGGGCGACTTGTTGAGGTGGACCGACTTGATGGGCAGGCGCTGCACGCCCTCGGGCAGGTCGGCGGAGCGGCTGAACAGGCGCTGCCGCAGCGTGGCGACGTCCAGCAGCGGCAGTTCGCTGGGGTCTTGCGACAGGTCCCAGGCCAGCAGTTCGTTCTTGTTGGTGGGGTGCGTGGCCAGCGGCCACATGACGGCCAGGCAGCCGCGCTCGGGCGGGAACATGCCGGAGATGTGCAAAAAGGGCTGGGCCGTCTGCGGGCTGGTGGGCAGGCCGAGTTCGGTGGCGACTTTGTCCTTTTTGTGCAGGCTCAGGGCAAAGTCAAAGAGCTTGGGCTGGGCCTGGCGTATCAGCCGCGCCAGCGCGATGGTGGCGCGCACGTCGGACAGCGCGTCGTGCGCCGCATCGTGCATCAGGCCGTTGGCGCGCGCCAGGTCTTCGAGCTTGAAGCTGGGGCGGGTGATCTTGGGGTCATCCGGAAAACGTTCGTCGGGCTTGCGCGGCCAAGCAATGCCTTCGGGCCGCAGCGCGTAGGCCATGCGCACCACGTCCAGCAAATCCCAGCGGCCGCAGTCGTTCTGCCACTCGCGCGCATAAGGGTCTATCAGGTTGCGCCAGAACAGGTGGCGCGTGACTTCATCGTCAAAACGGATGGTGTTGTAGCCCACGCCTATGGTGCCGGGCTGGGCCAGCACGGCCTCGATACGGGCGGCGAATTCATGCTCGGCCACGCCGCGCTCCAGGCACAGCTGGGGCGTGATGCCGGTGAGCAGGCAGGACTCCGGATCCGGCAGGTAGTCGCTGGCGGGCTTGCAGTAAAGCATCAGCGGCTCGCCGATTTCATTGAGCTCGGCGTCGGTGCGTATGCCGGCGAACTGCGCGGGCCGGTCGCGCCGCGGGTTGATGCCGAAGGTCTCGTAGTCGTGCCAGAGAAAGGTGTGGGAGGCCATAGAGCATCTCGGAAAGGGTTTAAAGCAAGGGTGAGAACAGCCGCGCCGTGGCGTCGGCCAGCCGCATCAAAAAGCGCTGCGGCCTGTGGGCGCGCACGGCGACGGCACTGCGCAGGTCGGTTTCAAACTGCTCGGCCAGCGGCCCGGCCAGCGCCGGGCCGTAGACCACCGCCATGACCTCGAAGTTCAGGCGAAAGCTGCGGTTGTCGAAGTTGGCGGTGCCGGCCATGGCGCAGTTGTCGTCGACCACCAGGGTCTTGGAATGCAGCATGCGGGCCTTGTATTCCCAGACCTGGACGCCGGCGGCGATCAGCTCGTCGTAATAAGAGCGCGCTGCGGCGCTGACGATCAGGCTGTCGCTGCGGCGCGGCAAAAGCAGGCGCACGTCGACGCCGCGCAGCGCGGCGCTGGTCAGCGCCATCAGGGCCGGCTCGCCGGGCACGAAATACGGCGTGGTCAGCCAGGCACGTTGGGTGGAGGCGTTGATGGCCGCGACCTGCATGCGGTGTATGGGCTCCAGCGTGGTGTCGGGCCCGCTGGTGACGATCTGCACCGGGATGTCACCGGCCTCGGCGTCGGGCTGCAGCTGCGGCAGCAGTTGCGGCGAGGCGCGCTGCCCGTCGTTCGGAGACTTGCCGGTGGTGTAGGCCCAGTCCTCGAGGAAGGTGGTCTGCAGCCAGCGCACGGCGCTGCCTTCTATGCGCAGGTGCACGTCGTGGTAGGCGTCGCGGCGAGCGCGCCGATCTTCTTCGTCGGTGATGTTGACGCCGCCGGTAAAGCCTATGCTGCCGTCGCAGACCACGATCTTGCGGTGGGTGCGGTAGTTGGTCACGGGGCGCAGCCGCCGGCCTATGCGGGTGTCGTGGAAAAACGCGACCTGGCCGCCGGCGGCCAGCAACGGCGCCAGGAACTTGCTGCCCAGGCGCTTGGAGCCCAGCGCGTCGACCAGCAGGCGCACGGTGACGCCCTGCCCGGCTTTTTCCACCAGCAGGTCGCGCAGCAAGGTGCCTATCTGGTCGGGCTCGAAGATGTAGTACTCGAGGTGGATGTGGTCGCGCGCGCCGCGAATTGCCTTGAAGATGCTGTCAAAGGTGCGAACGCCGCCCGAGAGCAGCTTGACCGAGGTCGCGCTGGACACCGGCAGGCCGCAGGCGGCGGTGCCCAGCGCCGCCATCTGCCGTAAGGCCGCGGGCGCCTTTTCGGCGGCCTCGCGCAGCAGGGCCAGGTCGGCGCCCGCGCGCTCGCCGGCGCGGCTGCGCAGGCGCTTGAGGCGCTGTTTTTTCAGGCGCTGGGGCCCGAGGAAGTAATAAATGACAAAGCCCGCGAAAGGCAGCAGGGCCAGCGACAGTATCCAGCTCATGGTGGACACCGGAGCCCGCTTTTGCATCACGATCCAGATGGACAGCACCGCGATGTAAAGGCTCCAGGCCAGGGAAAGGCCGGTTTTCCATTCGGAGCTGAGTTCGGGGAGCGTCAAGGCGGGAACTGAAAGGGTTGGCGGCGGTGGCGGACAAGAAAAAAGGCCGATAGCGTGATGCTACCGGCCTTTTGGGTGGGTGCTGAAAAATCAGCGCCCAGGTTTGCCTCAATTGGTTTCCGCCGCCTCGGCCTCGGGCTTGGCCTTGCCCTCTTTCTTGGGCAGCGGCTGGATGTCGAGCTCGACTTCGCCGGTTTCCACGCCTTTTTCGTCGGTCGTCACTTTCATGTCGACAGTCAGGCGCCCGCCGTCTATCAAGCGGCCGAACAGCAGTTCGTCGGCCAGGGCGCGGCGAATCGTGTCCTGGATCAGGCGCTGCATGGGGCGCGCGCCCATCAGCGGATCGAAGCCCTTCTTGCCGAGGTACTTGCGCAGCGTGTCGGTGAAGGTGACTTCGACCTTCTTTTCGGCCAGCTGGGTCTCGAGCTGCAGCAGGAACTTGTCGACCACGCGCAGGATGACGGCTTCGTCGAGCGCCTTGAAGCTCACGGTCGCGTCCAGGCGGTTGCGGAACTCGGGCGTGAACAGGCGCTTGATGTCGGCCATCTCGTCGCCGGACTCGCGCGGGTTGGTAAAGCCGATGGTCGCCTTGTTCATCGTCTCGGCACCGGCATTGGTGGTCATGACGATGATGACATTGCGGAAATCGGCCTTGCGCCCGTTGTTGTCCGTCAGCGTGCCGTGGTCCATGACCTGCAGCAGCACGTTGAAGATGTCCGGGTGCGCCTTCTCGATTTCGTCGAGCAGCAGCACGGCATGCGGCTTCTTGGTGATGGCCTCGGTCAGCAGGCCACCCTGGTCGAACCCGACATAGCCCGGGGGCGCGCCTATCAGACGGCTCACGGCATGGCGCTCCATGTACTCGGACATGTCAAAGCGGATCAGCTCAATGCCCATGATGTAGGCCAGCTGCTTGGCGGCTTCCGTCTTGCCGACGCCCGTGGGGCCGGAGAACAGGAAGGAGCCGATGGGCTTGTCGTCCTTGCCCAGGCCCGAGCGGGCCATCTTGACGGCGGACGCGAGCACGTCCAGCGCCTTGTCCTGGCCGAAAACCACGCTTTTGAGGTCGCGTTCCAGCGTCTTGAGCTTACCGCGGTCGTCGTTGGACACGTTGGCGGGCGGAATGCGCGCAATCTTGGCCACGATCTCCTCGACCTCGGCCTTGCTGATGATCTTCTTGCGCTTGGACGCGGGCAGGATGCGCTGGGCGGCGCCGGCTTCATCGATGACGTCAATCGCCTTGTCGGGCAGGTGGCGGTCGTTGATGTACTTGGCGCTGAGCTCGGCCGCGGCCTGCAGGGCGGCCACGGCGTACTTCACGCTGTGGTGCTCTTCAAAGCGCGACTTCAGGCCCTTGAGGATGTCGACGGTTTCCTGCACGGTCGGCTCGACCACGTCGACCTTCTGGAAGCGGCGCGACAGGGCCGCGTCTTTTTCGAAGATGCCGCGGTATTCGGTGAAGGTGGTCGCGCCTATGCACTTGAGCTGCCCCGAGCTGAGCGCGGGCTTGAGCAGGTTGGACGCGTCCAGCGTTCCGCCCGAGGCCGCGCCGGCACCGATCAGGGTGTGGATTTCGTCAATGAAGAGGATGCCGTTGGGCTTGTCTTTCAGCGCCTTGAGCACGCCCTTCAGGCGCTGCTCGAAGTCGCCGCGGTACTTGGTGCCCGCGAGCAAGGCGCCCATGTCCAGCGAGTAGACATTGGCTTCGGCCAGGATCTCGGGCACGTCTTTCTGCGTGATGCGCCAGGCCAGGCCCTCGGCGATGGCGGTCTTGCCCACGCCGGCCTCGCCGACCAGCAGCGGGTTGTTCTTGCGGCGGCGGCAGAGGATCTGGATGACACGCTCGACCTCGTACTGGCGGCCGATCAGCGGGTCGATCTTGCCGTCCTTGGCGAGCTGGTTCAGGTTGACGGTGAACTGCTCGAGCGGAGAGGCTTTTTCGTTCTTCTCGCCGCCCTCTTCGTTCTCGGCCGCGCTCTCGCCGGCCTTGGCGGGCTCGGGCGGGTCGCTCTTCTTGATGCCGTGGGCGATGAAATTCACCACGTCCAGGCGGGTAACGCCCTGCTGGTGGAGGTAATACACGGCGTGCGAGTCTTTTTCGCCGAAGATGGCGACCAGCACGTTCGCGCCGGTGACTTCCTTCTTGCCGTTGCCGGTGGACTGCACATGCATGATGGCGCGCTGGATCACACGCTGGAAGCCCAGCGTGGGCTGCGTGTCGACATCGTCGGTCCCGGCGACCTGCGGGGTGTTGTCCTTGATGAAGTTGGCAAGCGACTTGCGCAGATCATCCACGTTGGCGGAGCATGCGCGCAGCACTTCCGCGGCACTGGGGTTGTCCAGCAAGGCAAGCAGGAGGTGCTCAACAGTGATGAACTCGTGGCGCTGCTGACGCGCCTCGACAAACGCCATATGCAAGCTGACTTCTAATTCCTGGGCAATCATTGATCTTCCTTTCGGCTTGCTTGGGTTAACTTAACTGACAGATAGTTCAAATATTGGCCGGTTTCGCGATTATTCAATGGGCTCGCTGACACACTGCAGCGGATGACCGTTCTTGCGGGCGGCCTCGGTGACCTGATCGACCTTGGTGGCCGCCACATCCTTGGAGAAAACCCCGCAGACGCCTTTGCCGTCCAGATGGATCTTCAGCATGATCTGCGTGGCGGTTTCCCGGTCCTTGTTGAAAAACTCCTGGATCACCACCACCACGAACTCCATGGGGGTGTAGTCGTCGTTGAGGAGGACCACCTGGTACATCTGTGGCGGCTTGGTTTTTTGCGGCCGGCGCTCCAGCACGACCGAATCCCCACCGGCGCCGTTGTCCGGCCTGACGGCGGGTACCGAAGGCTGCGCCGGGGTGCTAGGGGATTTGGGAGACTTGGTTGCCATGGAATTCATTCTAGCCACCGATATAGCCCAGTGCGCCTGATAGGGAAATTGGTGGCGGGAACGCGACATTCAAGCGTGATTTTTTGCTTATTTCGCGGACATGAAAAAACCGCCTCGGGATTGCTCCCGGGCGGCTTCAAAATAGAGGGCTGGGCCCGCTTTACATGTGGTCGATCATGACCTGGCCGAAACCGGAGCAGCTGACCTGGGTCGCACCTTCCATGAGGCGCGCGAAGTCATAGGTGACCTTCTTCGACTCGATGGATTTTTCCATCGAGCTGATGATCAGGTCGGCAGCCTGGGTCCAGCCCATGTGGCGCAGCATCATTTCGGCCGAGAGGATCTCGGAGCCGGGGTTGACGTAGTCCTTGCCGGCGTACTTGGGTGCCGTGCCGTGGGTGGCTTCAAACATCGCGACGGTGTCGCTCAGGTTGGCGCCGGGGGCAATGCCGATGCCGCCGACCTGGGCAGCCAGCGCGTCGGAGACGTAGTCGCCGTTGAGGTTCAGGGTCGCGATCACGCTGTATTCAGCGGGGCGCAGCAGGATCTGCTGCAGGAAGGCGTCGGCGATGCTGTCCTTGACCGTGATTTCCTTGCCGGTTTTGGGGTTCTTGAACTTCATCCATGGGCCGCCGTCGATTTCCACCGCGCCGAATTCCTTCTTGGCCAGGGCGTAGGCCCAGTCACGGAAGCCGCCTTCGGTGAATTTCATGATATTGCCCTTGTGCACGATGGTCACGCTGGGCTTGTCGTTGTCGATGGCGTACTGGATGGCCTTGCGCACCAGGCGCTCGGTGCCTTCGCTCGAAACCGGCTTGATGCCGATGCCGGAGGTGTTCGGGAAGCGGATTTTCTTGACGCCCATCTCATCCTGCAGGAACTTGATGAGTTTTTTGGCCTTGTCGCTGCCGGATTCGAACTCGATGCCGGCGTAGATGTCTTCCGAGTTTTCGCGGAAGATGACCATGTTGGTCTTCTGCGGCTCTTTGACGGGGGAAGGAACGCCCGCGAAGTACTGGATGGGGCGCAGGCAGACGTAGAGGTCGAGTTCCTGGCGCAGTGCGACGTTCAGGCTGCGGATGCCGCCGCCCACGGGCGTCGTCAGCGGGCCCTTGATCGAGACGACGTAGTCGCGCACGGCATGCAGGGTTTCCTCAGGCAGCCACACGTCGGGGCCGTAGACCTTGGTGGACTTTTCGCCGGCATAGACTTCCATCCAGTGGATCTTCTTCTTGCCGCCGTAAGCCTTGGCAACAGCAGCATCAACCACCTTCAACATGACCGGCGTGATGTCGGCGCCGGTGCCGTCGCCTTCGATGAACGGAATGACGGGCTCGTCAGGCACATTCAGGGAGTTGTCGGCGTTGACAGTGATTTTTTTGCCTTGGGAAGGCACTTTGATGTGCTGGTACATGTAGGAAAGTCTCCGGTGGGCGCTGAGGCGAGGATGGGTACGCCGTGTAGCAGGTTAGGTAAAAACCCCTAAATTCTAGCCGTAAATCCAAGGGGGAAAAGAATTTGGGGGCTTGTGTCAACGGCCGGCGAAGGGGCTCCGTTACGGAAGGGCCTCCGAGAAGTTCGGGGTATTTTTTCCAATAACGTTTTCAAGGAAATTCCAAATGAACAAAATCCTCGCTGCTCTGATCGCTGGCCTCTTCGCTGTTGGTGCATACGCACAAGCTCCCGCTGCCAAGCCTGCTTCCGCTCCTGCTGCCGCAGCCGCTCCAGCGCCTGCAGCTGCTCCTGCCGCAGCTGCCAAGCCAGCCAAGATGACCAAGGAAGAAAAAGCTGCCGCCAAGGCCGCCAAGAAAGAAAAAGCCGCTGCTGAAAAGAAGGCAAAGGCTGAAGCCGCTGCCGCCAAGAAGGCCGAAGCAGCTGCTGCCAAGAAGGCAAAGGCTGAAGCCGCTGCCGCCAAGAAAGCTGAAGCCAAGAAGTAAATTCCTGGTGACTTCGGTCAAAATGCCCGCCGCGTGCGGGCATTTTTTATGCGCGTCGTTTATGCTGGCAGGTCAACTTCATGCGTGGTGATTCTATGTTTCCAACCCCTGGCGCCTTCTCTCTAGGCAAGGCATTTCGGGCCCTGGCGGGCGCTTTTGCCCTGGCCGCCCTGTTCTCCCCCCTATGCGCCTGGTCCCAGGATGGCCCGCAGATGAACCTGCAGCGCGTCAAGCTGTCGGCCGGCATGCACCTGATTGATGCACAGGTGGCCCTCACGCCCGAACAGCGGCAAATCGGCCTGATGTTCCGCAAGGACATGCCGCAGCAGGAAGGCATGATCTTCGTGTTCGAGCAGGCCAGCCAGCAATGCTTCTGGATGAAAAACACCCTGCTGCCCCTGACTGCGGCCTTTGTGGCGGATGACGGCACCATCGTGAACCTGGCCGACATGAAGCCGCAAACCACCAACGCCCATTGCTCGGCCGAGCCGGTGCGCTATGTGCTGGAAATGAACAAGGGCTGGTTCGCCAAAAAAGGCATCAAGGCCGGCAGCAAGCTGGGCGGCCCCTTTTTTGAGGCCAGGCGCTGATTTTTTCACCTGCCCGAAACGACAAAAGCCGACTTCAAGTCGGCTTTTTTGTGGCGGCGCTGGATGCGCCGGCCGCGCCTATCAGGCGAAGTTGGCTTCGGCGAAGCTCCAGTTGACCAGGTTGGACAGGAAGGTTTCCACGAATTTGGGGCGCAGGTTGCGGTAATCGATGTAGTAGGCGTGTTCCCAGACGTCTACCGTCAGCAGCGCCTTGTCAGCGGTGGTCAGCGGGGTGCCGGCCGGGCCGGTGTTGACGATGTCCACAGTACCGTCGGCTTTCTTGACCAGCCAGGTCCAGCCGGAGCCGAAATTGCCCACGGCGGATTTAACGAAGGCTTCCTTGAAGGCAGCGTAGGAGCCGAATTTGGCGTTGATGGCCGCGGCCAGCGCGCCACTGGGCTCACCGCCGCCGGCGGGCTTCATGCAGTTCCAGAAAAAGGTGTGGTTCCAGATCTGGGCCGCGTTGTTGTAGACGCCGCCGCTGGATTTTTTGACGATCTCTTCGAGCGTCATGGATTCGAACTCGGTGCCTTTTTGCAGGTTGTTGAGGTTCACCACGTAAGCGTTGTGGTGCTTGCCATGGTGGTACTCAAAGGCTTCCTGGCTGTAATGCGGCGCCAATGCGTCGATCGGGTAAGGGAGTGGTGGGAGCTTGTGTTCCATGATTTTCCTCGTGGTGATGAATAAACTGTTGTTGGACGATTGTGAACGCGGTTGCGAACACTGTCCGGGCCATTGTAAAAACTAAATCAGCCGGCGCGCCGTGACGGTCAAATCGACCTCGCCGCCGGCAAGGGTAGCGCGCACGGGCTGGCCTTCATGCGTGCTCTCCGGGCTGGTGATCGGTTGTCCCTGCAGGTCGGCCAGCCAGGCATACCCTCGCTTGAGGACCAGCCTGGGGTCCAGCAACCCCAGCCGCAGCTGCGCGCGCTCTAGGCGCTGGCGGCCGCGCAGCAGGCTTGCCTGCACCTCGCGCGGAAACTCGCTCGCCACGGATTGCAGCCTGAGCCGCTCATGCTGCAGGGCCGAGCGCATGGCGTGGTTCAGGCCCTGCCCCAGGCCGGCCAGCCGCGCATGCTGGCGCGTCACCAGGTGGGAGGGCCGGCTGACCCGGGACGCGGCCCAGTCCAGGCGCTGGTTGTGCGACTGCAACTGCCGGTCCACGCCGTTTTGCAGCCGCGAGCCGGCCAGATCCAGCGCGCTGAGCCAAGTGCTTTGCGGCTGCGCGCACAGCTCGGCTGCGGCGGTGGGCGTCGGCGCGCGCACATCAGCGCAAAAATCGGCAATCGTGAAATCGGTTTCATGGCCCACACCGCTGATGACCGGGACCGGCGACGCCACGATGGCCCGCGCAAGTTGTTCGTCGTTAAAGGCCCACAGGTCCTCCATCGCGCCGCCGCCGCGCACCAGCAGCAGCACGTCAACCCGGTCCTGGCCGCGCCTCTGGTAGGCCTTGTGCAAGGCCTCACGCAACTCGCCCGCGGCCTGCCCACCCTGCACGCTGGCCGGGTAAATCACCACGGGGATGTGCGGCACACGCCGCTGCAGCGCGGTCGCAACATCGTGCAGGGCCGCGGCACCCAGCGAGGTCACCAAGCCTATCGCGCGCGGCAGCAGGGGCAAGGGGCGTTTGCGGCCCGGATCAAAAAGCCCCTCAGCCTCCAGTTTCGCCTTGAGCTGCAGGAATTGCTCGAACAGGTTGCCCTGCCCGGCCTGCCGCATGGACTCCACCACCAGCTGCAGTTCGCCGCGCGGCTCATATACGCCCAGGCGGCCCCGCAACTCCACCAGTTGGCCGTCGCGCGGGGCGAAGTCGAGCAAGCCGGCCGCGCGGCGAAACATGGCGCAGCGAATCTGGCCTTGCTCATCCTTGAGGGAAAAGTAGCAGTGCCCGCTGGCGGCGCGCGAAAAGCCGCTGATTTCGCCCTGCACGGCGACCGGGTTGAAACGCGCTTCCAGGCTGTCCGCAATCGCGCGCAGCAAAGAGCCCACGGGCCAGATACGCACACCGGCCTCGCGTCCCGCCGGGAATGGCCTCTCCGAACGCGCGGCCGGCTCAAACATGGCTAAACCCCTTGATTTCCTGGGGGCAGTACTCCACAGAGCGCCGTCCTGCGTGGGCGCAAGGCCCGGTTTCCTGCGGACGGCGCGATAAATTCGTGTAACTCATTGATTTTGAATAACTTAATTCTGCTCAAATTTTCATCGTTCTGTCATATCCGCGATTTGGCGCGGCTTGGCGCGTGCATCGCCCTTACTTGCTCACAAAGTTATCCACAAGTTCTGTGGGCTATGTCCGACAAAAACAGCATCTTGAAAACATTCGTGAGCGATGTGCCGCGCGTCATGCGGCGCTGCAGTATCCGTAAGCCATAATCCACCACAAATTATCTGCTTGGAGATGTGCATTGTTTTCGATCATACAAGCCGCAGGCTGGCCGATTTGGCCCTTGGTTGCCTGTTCCGTCTTGGCTCTTGCCCTGGTTATCGAGCGTTTCACCAGCCTCAAAATCCGTAAAGTCGCCCCTCCCAAACTGCTTGACGAAGCCATCACCGTCTCCCGCGCATCCATTCCTTCGCCCGACGTTGTGGCGCAGCTCGAGCAAAACTCGGTGCTCGGCGAAGTGCTGGCCAGCGGCTTTCGCGCGCTGAATGCCAATCCGCGCATCAGCGAGGACGACCTGCGCTCCATCCTGGAAGGCGCCGGGCGCAAGGCGGCGCACAAGCTGGAGCGCTACCTGGCGGCCCTGGCGACCATCGCCTCCGCCGCCCCGCTGCTGGGCCTGCTGGGCACGGTCATCGGCATGATTGAAATCTTCGGCTCCCAGGGTGGCGGTGTCAGCGGTGCGGGTGGCGGCAATCCGGCGCAGCTTGCGCAAGGTATTTCGATTGCCCTCTACAACACGGCTTTCGGCCTGATGGTGGCGATTCCGGCGCTGATCTTCTGGCGCTACTTCCGGGCCCGCGTGGACGGCTATCTGCTGACCATGGAACTGGCCGCCGAACGCTTCGTGCGCCACCTCAATACTCTTCGCAAATGAACTTCCGCCCGCATCCCCATGACGAACCGGAGATCAACCTGATCCCCTTCATCGACGTGCTGCTCGTGGTGCTGATCTTCCTGATGCTGTCCACCACCTACAGCAAGTTCACCGAACTGCAGGTCAAGCTGCCGGTGGCTGACGCCGAGCAGCAGCGCGACTATCCCAAGGAAGTCATCGTCGCGGTGAGCAGCGACGGCCGCTACATGGTCAACAAAACCCTGGTCGAAGGCCGTGGTATCGAGGTGCTGGGCGCCGCGCTGGCCGACGCGGCCAAGGCCGGCAAGGAAAGCGTCATCATCATCAGCGCCGACGCCAGTGCCACGCACCAGGCGGTCATCACCGTCATGGAGGCGGCGCGCCGCCAGGGCCTCACGCAAATCACCTTTGCCACTCAGAGCGCCGCGATGGCCGGGTCGAAATAAGCCTCGGCTTTCCCGGCCCCAACAGCCGCCCTTCCCCGCGAAACGGCCGTGAAACACCTTCTGCAAAACGCCTGGCTCAGCCGTGGACCGCTGGCGTGCCTGCTCTGGCCGCTGGCGCAGTGCTACGGCCTGCTGGTGCGCTTGCGCCGTGCGCTGTACCGTCGCGGCATCCTGCGTTCCGAGCGTTTCAGGGTTCCCGTTGTGGTGGTCGGCAATGTGATTGCCGGCGGCGCCGGCAAAACCCCTCTGGTGATCGCCCTGGTCAGGCACTTGCAGGCGCAGCGGGTGGCGGTGGGAGTGGTGTCGCGCGGTTATGGACGCACCGCTTCCGGTTGCATGGAGGTTACGCCCGCCGCGCCGCCCTCGCAAACCGGCGACGAACCGGCCCTGATCCACCGGCTCACGGGCGCGCCGGTGTTTGTCGCCAGGCGGCGCACGCAAGCCCTGCGGGCCTTGCTCGCCGCCCACCCCGAAACCGCCGTGGTGATCTGCGATGACGGCCTGCAGCATTACGCCCTGGAGCGCGACATCGAGATTGCGACATTTGACGATCGCGGCATAGGCAATGGCTGGCTGCTGCCGGCGGGCCCGCTGCGCGAACCCTGGCCCGCGCGCACGCGGCAGGACCTGGACCTGGTGCTGCATACCGGGCAACGCCCCGCCTTCGAAGGCTTCGGGTCCAGCCGGCAGCTGGCCGACGACGCCTGGTCGGCTGGCGGCGAGCAGGTCGCGCTAACCGGCTTGCGCGGCCGGCCGCTGACCGCGCTGGCGGGCATCGCCAACCCGCAGGCGTTTTTCGGGATGCTGGCAGACGCCGGTTTGACGCTGGAGGCAAGCATCGCCCTGCCCGACCACCATCCGTTCAGCGAAGCCGACCTGGCCGGGCTGCAGGGACGCACAGTGCTGTGCACCGAAAAGGACGCGGTCAAGCTGTTTGCCCTGCCCGCAGCCGCCGGGCTGGACCTGCTGGCCGTGCCGCTGGTGTTTTCACCTGAACCGGCCTTTTTCTCCGCCTTCGATGCGCTGCTGGCGCCCCTGCTTTCTCCAGTACCATCGAAGCATGGACACCAAACTGCTTGAACTGCTGGTCTGCCCCGTGACCAAAGGCCCGCTTGACTACGACCGGGAAAAACAGGAGCTCGTCTCCCGCAGCGCCCGGCTGGCTTACCCCGTGCGCGACGGCCTGCCGGTCCTGCTAGAGAATGAAGCGCGCCCCCTGACGGACGAAGAGCTGGGCCTGTGAGTTTTACCGTCCTGATTCCGGCCCGGCTGGCCTCCACCCGCCTGCCCAACAAGCCCCTGGCCGACATAGGCGGCGCCCCCATGGTCGTGCGCGTGGCGCAGCGCGCCATGCAAAGCGCCGCCCTGCGCACCGTCGTGGCTACCGACAGCGACGAGATCGTTGAAAAATGCGCGGCCTTCGGCGTCACGGCCGTGCTGACCCGCGCTGACCACCCCAGCGGCAGCGACCGGCTGGCCGAGGCCTGCGGCGTGCTGGGCCTGGCGGACGAGGACATCGTGGTCAACGTGCAGGGGGACGAGCCGCTGATAGACCCGGCGCTGATCAACGCCGTGGCGCACCTGCTCAATGAGCGGCCCGACTGCGCCATGAGCACCGCCGCGCACTCCATAGCCCAGTTGGCGGACCTGCAAAACCCGAACGTGGTCAAGGTGGTGCTCGATGCCCGCCATACCGCGCTTTACTTCAGCCGCTCGCCCATTCCCGCGGGCCGCGACTTCGCCGGCCAGGCCTGGTGGGAAGCCGGCAGCACGCTGCCCAAGCCGCTGCGCCACGTCGGCATCTACGGCTACCGCGTGGGCTTTCTGCGGGAGTTCCCCCGCCTTCCCCAAGCGCCGCTGGAGCAGCTTGAGCAGCTCGAGCAGCTGCGCGCCCTGTGGCACGGCCACCGCATCGCCGTACACATCACCGACGACGCGCCGGGCCCGGGCGTGGACACGGCCGAAGACCTGGACCGCGCCCGCAAGCTGTTTTCCTGAGCGCGGACCCCTGCCGGGAAGCCCTTCCCTGTAAGGTGCTGTCAGGGGTGCGTGCTATCCTTGGGAAAAACGCAAGTGGAAGGCCTGCAGGACGTGCTGGCAGCCCTTCACATCTGCCAAGCAACCCCAGCGGGTGACCGGCGCGCCGGCCTGGGGCTGACTTCACGAATTCATAAAATCCGAGGACATCCATGAGACTGATATTGTTGGGCGCGCCTGGCGCGGGCAAAGGGACGCAAGCGACCTTCATCTGCCAGAAGTACGGCATCCCCCAGATTTCCACCGGCGACATGCTGCGCGCGGCCGTCAAGGCCGGCACGCCGCTGGGCATCGAAGCCAAAAAAATCATGGATGCCGGCGCGCTGGTCAGTGATGACCTGATCATCAATCTGGTCAAGGAACGCATCGCCCAAGCCGATTGCGCCAAAGGCTTTTTGTTCGACGGTTTTCCGCGCACCATCCCGCAGGCCGACGCGATGAAATCGGCTGGCGTGAGGCTCGATTACGTGCTGGAAATCGACGTGCCTTTCGAGGCCATCATCGAGCGCATGAGCGGACGCCGCTCGCATCCCGCCTCAGGCCGCACCTATCACGTCAAGTTCAACCCGCCCAAGGTCGAGGGCAAGGACGACGTGACCGGCGAGCCACTGATCCAGCGCGAAGATGACAAGGAAGAAACCGTGCGCAAGCGCCTGGAGGTCTACAGCGCCCAGACCCGCCCGTTGGTGGACTATTACTCGAGCTGGGCCAAGGTCGCACCCGACGCGGCGCCCAAATACCGCGCCATCAGCGGCATGGGCACGGTCGACCAGATCACGGCGCGGGCTTTCGAGGCCCTGTCCGCTTAAGCTCCCCGTTGATTCGCAAAAAAGCCGTCCTTGCGACGGCTTTTTTCATGACTCTTTAAAAAATCGACAGCACCGGGTAGCGCCGCCATTGCGGCTCGGCATAACGCGCGCAGTTCTCGAAGATAAAGCCCAGCACCTGCTTAGAGTCGGACAGAAGTTGCGGATTGGCCGCCTTCCACTGCTCGAAGCGTGCGCGCAGCTCTGGCTCGTCCTTGAGCAACTGCAGCGCCATGTCTTCGAACACATAGTCCGAGAAGTGTTCTTTCTTCTCGAGGATGCTGTTGAAAAACCCCCAGCGGAAAAAGCTGTCGTGCGCCTGGGGCTCCAGGGTTTCGACGGCGTAACGCGCCTTGTCTTGGTCCAGCGGCACCCACCAGTCGCCGGCCTGCAGCTCCACGGCCTGCAGGCTGGTTTCGAGCGTGAGTTCGTCATGGAACATATGGCCCTCATAGGCGCCGGGGCGGCTTTGCACGGCCTGAATGCGGCTGACCTGGGCCTGCACCGTGCGGGCGGCGGCGAGGCGCTCCATGCGCACGCCGTTCCAGTCCAGGCGCTCGACCACCGCGCGCCAGGCCTGCGGGACCACATAGGCCAGGGGCGCGCGCACCACAGCCTCCTCGGCAAAGTGGGTGAAGTAATCGATTTCGCGCTCCCAGGGCTGGTCCCTGTCGTAAGCCAGGCGCCGGTAATTGCCCAGCAGGCTGGGCGAATGCACCGCGGCGTAGCCCTTGAAGCGCAGGCGCGAGCGGCGGGTTTCATCGAGCTTCCAGCGCACCGGCCAGTGGGCCCTGCCGACCGCCGCTTGCCGGGCCTGCCGCCGCAGAGCCTGGATCTGCGGCGCGTTGGCCACCGTGAACGCCAGCGTCACATCCAGCAGCGCGCGCATGGACTCATAGCGGTCCCTGAACGGCTTGAGCATATGGGTCTCCGGCATAAAACCTATGGTGTGGTTCAGCGCCGCATAGCCGGTCGAAAAGCGCGGCACCTCGAGGAAGTCGGCAATCCCCTGGTCCGGGCTCACCTGCACCGGGTTCACATAGGGACAGGTCGGCCAGCCGCGCTCCTCCATGCCGCGGTAAATCACCGGCAGCATGCTGTCCCGCAGGAAAGTGCCCAGGCCGCCGCCCAGCTTGTCGGCCTGGGTATGGATCAGCGTCATGGTGTAGCTGTAGTCCGCGCCGTTGGAGGTGTGGGTGTCGACCATCACGTCCGGGTCCCAGGCCGTGAAGAAGCGGTTGAACAGCTGCGCGTTAAGACTGTCGCACTTGATGAAGTCGCGATTCAGGTCCAGGTGCAGGCTGTTGCCCCGAAAGCCGAAGGACTCGGGCCCGTCCTGGTTGACGCGGCTGGTATCGCCCCGGTTGCAGCTGCCGTCGACGTTGTAGACCGGAATGAAGAGGTAGACCGCGCTGCCCAGCGCGGCCAGGCGTCCAGGTTCCAGGCAGAGGTCGCGCACCAGCGCCATGCAGGCGTCTATGCCTTCGGGCTCGCCGGGGTGTATGCCGTTGTTGTTGAAAAAGACGGCCCGCCCCGCCTGCCGGATCTTCTCGCGATCAAAGACCCCGTCGGCGCTGACGATGCCGGCATGGATGGGCACGCCGGCATCGGAAACGCCGATCTGCGAGAACTGCAGGACGGTCGGGCAGCGCCGGGCCAGCGCTTCATAAAACCGGATGCAGTCCTCCCAGGTGGTGGTCTGGTTCCGGTTGCCGAGTTCATACGGGGTTTGCATGGGGTGTCCGCGAGGTCAAAAAAGGAATGGAGCTTGGGGAGGGGCGCGCCTGCGCAACCGGTCCCGCAGAGATTCAAGCCAGCAACTGCAGGATCAGGCTCACGCGGGCCTTGACCGGGCTCAGGCCTTCCGAATCCGGAATCGTGTCAGCCGGGGTCGGCAACACCCGCCCTGCGGCGCAGCGGCTGGCGCGAATCACCTTGACGCCGTCGGCCTGGGCCTTGAGCAAAGCGGCCTGCAGCTCATGGTGCAGGCTGCCGTTGCCGGTTCCGGCCACCACCAGGCCTTGCACGCCCCGCGCCTGCAAGGCTTGCACGATGGCGCCACCGGCGCCGGCATGGTTCATGATGATTTCGACACGGGGCACAGCGCCGGCCAGGCCGGCAATGCTTTTGGCGGCAGCCTGTGCGCGCCCCGCTTCGGCTTGCGGCCAGCTACGTAGCAGCCTCAATTGGCCCTCCTCCACATAGCCTATGGGGCCGGCGTCGCCCGAACTGAAAGGATCGAGCTTATAGGTATGCACCTTCTGCACATCCGCCGCGCCGTGGATGACGCCGGCGCATACCGCGACCACGCCATGCGCTCCTGCGTGGCGCGCCACAGCCACGGCATCGAGCAGGTTTTGCGGCCCGTCGGGCACCAGCGCCGTGGCCGGGCGCATCGCGCAGGTCAGCACCACGGGCTTGGCCGGCGCCAGCAGCGCCTGCAGGAAAAAAGCGGTTTCCTCCAGCGTATCGGTGCCGTGCGTGATGACGATGCCCTGGATATCGGGCTGCGCCAGGTAATGGCTCACGCGCGCGGCCAGCTTGGCCCATACGGCAAAAGTCATATCCTTGCTGTCGACCTGCGCCACCTGCTCGGTGAGCACCGTGCCGGCCTGCGCCAGGGCCGGGATCGCGGCCAGCAGTTCTTCCACGCCCACCTGGGCGGCGGTGTAGCCGATGTTGTCCGACGCACTGGCGGCCCGGCCGGCAATCGTGCCGCCGGTGCCCAGAATCACAATATTTTGAGGATGCATGGAAAGTGGTCTTGCAATCTTTTAAAAACTGGATGAAAATACAGGTACTGGATATTAAAACAGGTCGATACAGCTAAACGGGTTGCAGCCCCGGCCTCTTGACCTGACTGAAGAACCAAGGAGTCCCGCCATGAGCATCCTCGCCGATTTCCCGCATTTTCCCTCCGAAGGTCCCAAGCTCACGGCGCGCCAGCAACAAATCCTGGAACTGATCCAGAGCGCTATCGCGCGCACCGGCGCACCACCCACCCGCGCCGAAATCGCCAACGAACTGGGTTTCAAGTCCGCCAACGCCGCCGAAGAACACCTGCAGGCGCTGGCCCGCAAAGGCGTCATTGAACTCGTCAGCGGCACCTCCCGCGGCATACGCCTGCGCGGCGACACCCTGCGCTCCATCAACGAATCACGCACCAAACAGTTTTCCCTGCCGTTGCAAAGCCTGGCCCAACTCGCCCTACCGCTGGTAGGGCGGGTTGCTGCTGGCAGCCCGATTCTCGCGCAGGAACATATCGAGCAAACCTATTATTTTGAAAGCGGCCTGTTCCAGCGCCAACCCGATTACCTGCTCAAGGTTCGCGGCATGAGCATGCGCGACGTCGGCATCATGGACGGCGACCTGCTGGCCGTCAAACAGGCCAAAGAAGCCAAGAACGGCCAGATCGTCGTGGCCCGCCTCGGCGATGAAGTCACCGTCAAGCGCTTTCGCCGCAACAAGAACCTGATCGAGCTTTTGCCCGAAAACCCGGACTTCAAGACCATCGTGGTCGAGCCCGGTGAACCGTTTGAACTCGAAGGCCTGGCCGTCGGTTTGATACGCAACACCATGCTGATGTAAGCCACCCCATCCGGCCACGCACCAGGTGGCGGGCGTTTGGCTTTCTGGCCAACACCCTGGTGCGGCGGCCCTGCCGGCCTGTCGCCGGTCCGAAATCCTGCCTGTGTAAACCTCTCTCATACAGGAGTTCATCATGGGAATCGTCAGTTTTTCACATTCACCCCTTCTGTCCATCCTGCTGGCCCCCGCGCAGGCGCTGGCAGCCTGGTTTGTGCCTGCAACCAGGTCCGGCCGGTATTCCGCGCCTGCACGTGCCCAGCGCGCAAGCGGCCAGTTGGTACTGCCTTTTTCTTCGGGTGCCGCCACGGCCCCGCGCGAAACCACCCCAACCGGCAAGGCCATGCCCAAACACCCCGCGCCCAGCCGCCTGCGCGTCGTTCGCGAATTCGACGCCAATGTCGGCCCGGCCTGCGCCGGCCGCATGGTGATCTCGGGCCGCATGGCCGACGTCTGCGCGGAGCTTGAGCGCATGGCGCAGCGCGAGGCCGCGTTGCAGTAAAAAAGCAAGCTTGGCCCGCCTTCGTCCTTGCGGCAAAGGCCCGTGAGCCCGCGCCGCGCGCCGCCGCCAGACTGAAATACCGCAACAGGGTTTCCTGGCGATACAAAATGAGCGTGTTCAGGTAGCCCTTCCCGCAAGGAAGAAAAATCTTGCAGGCACAATATCGGCATGAATATTGTGATCCTCGACGACTACCAGGACGCAGTGCGAAAACTGAATTGCGCTGCCAAATTGGAGGCCTATCCCGCCAAGGTCTACACCAACACCGTCAAAGGCATAGGCCAGCTGTCCGTCCGGCTCAAGGATGCCGACGTCATCGTCCTCATCCGGGAACGGACCCAGCTCAGCAGGCAGGTCATTGAAAAACTGCCCAAACTCAAGCTGATCGTGCAAACCGGTCGCGTCGGGGGCCACATCGACGTCGCGGCCTGCACCGAGCGCGGCATCGCGGTGGCCGAAGGCACCGGTTCACCCACGGCGCCGGCCGAACTGACCTGGGCCCTGGTCATGGCGGCCATGCGCCGCATCCCGCATTACGTGGCCCACCTCAAGCACGGTGCCTGGCAGCAGGCCGGCCTCAAGTCGGCCTCCATGCCGCCGAATTTCGGCATAGGTTCAGTCCTCAAGGGCAAGACACTGGGCGTGTGGAGCTACGGAAAGATCGGGCAAATCGTCGCCGGCTACGGCCGGGCGTTCGGCATGCGGGTCATCATCTGGGGCCGCGAGGCCTCGCGTGAGCGGGCCCAGGCCGACGGCTACGAAGTCGCCGGCAGCAAGGCCGAGTTTTTTGAACAAAGCGATGTGCTGAGCCTGCACCTGCGCCTGCACGACGAAACCCGCGGCATCGTCACGCTGGAAGACCTGTCGCGCATGAAGACCACCTCCTTGCTGGTCAACACCTCGCGCGCCGAGCTGATAGAGCCCGAGGCGCTGATTGCCTCGCTCAACCGCGGCCGCCCAGGCCTGGCGGCCATCGACGTGTTTGAATCCGAGCCCATCCTGCAGGGTCACGCTCTGCTTCGCCTCGAAAACTGCATCTGCACGCCGCACATCGGCTATGTGGAGCAGGACAGCTACGAGCTGTACTTCGGCGCAGCTTTCGACAACGTCGTCAACTTCATCAAGGGCACGCCCACCAACATCGTCAATCCCGGCGCGCTGCAAGTGCGGCGCTGAGCCGGTGTATTTCCTTTAGGCGGGGCCGAAACTAGGCCTTGGGGTCTGGCCTGGAGGCCGGCACATCGAGGTCGAACTCGATGAGGTTGCTGAAATCCCCGGCTTCGGGCGGTATGTCCATCATGGCGATGGCCGGCAACGGCGCCAGGGCGTCGTCGGCTTCCTCTTGGCTCAGGTCAATGTCCAGCCCCAGCCTCGGTGAAACAGGCGGCCGCGTCAGGTCCAGGCTTGGCGCAATTTCCGTGGGAAAAGCGCCAGCCCCGGCGACCGGAAGCGCAACGGGAAGCGGCGGCGGCGTTTCCTGCAAGCGGGCGGACAGGGGCAGGATGTTGGTTGGGCCAAAGCTGCTCGCCTGCGGCAGGGCGACCGCCAGGCTCGGCATTCCAGGTGCCGGCGCGCCGGCGCCTTCCCCGGCTTCGACGGGCCGGGTAACGATCTTCTTGGCGATGGAGTGAAGCAGCAGCAGCTCACGGTAAGCCGCAAGGCTGAAAACCTCGCTGCGCGAGTCGGGTTTGCGAAAGATCGACTCTTCCAGCACATCCAGCACCTTGGGCGTTGGCCACAGCGACTCGATGCGCGTGAGGGCCGCCACATAAAACTCCAGGCCGTGCGTGTCCATCGCATAGTCGTCGAAGGCGGGCACCTGGGCATTGAACATGCGGTGGAAGTCCTTGCGCAACGCGTCGTAGTCGTCCTTGCGGCCCAGGCTGTGGTAAAGGTCAAACAGGTCCAGATAGACCAGTGCGCTGGTTTCCACGTTGTCCATGATGTGCAGGCGCAGGACATCCACCGCCTTGTCGGGATGGCCCAGCGAGACGAAAAAATCCGCCTGCTGCTGGACATCAAACAACTCCTCGGCGTTGACGATGCGGGGCATGCCGCTCAAGCCGCCCAGGCTGGGCAGGAATTCAGGGCGATCCACAGGCTCAACCGGCCTGGATGCCGGCAGCTTGCGCGTGCTTTCAAATTGAAGCGCGTCCAAATCCAGGTCCACCGCCGACACCGGCGCGGGCGCAAGACCGGCAGACCGGGAGGCCGGCCCCGTCTCATCCGAAAAACCGCTGGGTTTGCCCTGAGCGGCTTCCTTGTCCCACCAGTGGTCCAGGCGCAGCGCGCGCTGGCGATCGCGCCTCCAGAAAAAACCGGCCGCCAGCAATGCGAGCAACAGAATGGTGCCCAAGGCATACACCAGCCAGTTGCTGTAGCGCTCCTGGCGCGCCTGCTCGAGCTGGCCGCGCAGGTCCGTTACGGCCAGTTCCGTTTTGCGGCTTTGCGCCAGCATTGCGGCCACATCGGATTCCAGGGACTTGAGCCGCTGGCTGTCACGCGCCATGTCTTGCGGCTGGGCGTTAAGTGCCTGCCACAGCGCGGCCGCGGAGGCCCGTTGCTGGGCATCGGCGGAAGGCAGGGTCAGCAACTCAGGCGAAGCGCGAAGCACAGGGTCGCGTTCGGCAGCCAGGTCGATGGGGGCCAATTGCAGGCGTGGCCCCGATTTGCGCGCCGGCGCTGGGGTTGGTGCCTGTTTTGGTGTCTGTTTGCCGGCCGTGCGGGCCGGCGGCATGCCCAAAGAAGAAGCCATCGCAGTGCCGGTGCCGGTGCGGGTTTGCGGCTTGGCCTTCGAGGTCCCGGCTTGGGATAGCGCTGCCGTACTCGCCGCCGCAGCAGCCGGCGCTTGCGCGAGTGTCGAGGGTACCGGGACGCTGTTGTCACCCAGCATCTCGGCCAGCAACACGTATTTGCGCGAATTTTTTTGCTGGCAGCCTTCGCGGGCATACAGCATCACAACCGGCTCATCGAGCACGACAGTCGTGCGGATGCGGACCAGGACTTCACCGGCACCGGCGCCCGGCGAGATCGAGGTGCGTACCTTGTCGGGGGAAATCTGGCTGTCGCCGAAAAACACCTCGGCGGACAGGCAGACGGAGGATGGGTTTTCAGTGCCGTCCAGTTGTGCGGACAGCGTGACGTCGAGTGGGTGGCCCACAATGGCCGCGCCGCGCACGCGGCCCAGGGATGCGGCCAGGGTGTGGGCGGCAAGGCCCAACAGCAAAGCGCCAAGCAGGCATTTCAAAGACTTCTCGGCGGATTTCATGGGGTGGGCGAATTTTGCCACGCGCGTTCGCTGAAGAGGCTCAGCCATAATTCGGCCATGAAAGTAAATTTTGCAAATGTGGGAATAGTTGGCACTGGCGCGATGGGCCGCGGCATTGCCCAGATCGCCGCGCAGGCCGGCAGCACTGTCAGGCTCATGGATGCGCAAGCGGGCGCCGCCGAAAAAGCGCGCGAAGCCATCTGCACCCAATGGGACAAGCTGGTTGAAAAAGGCCGCCTCGAAGCCGCGACGGCCGCCGCGCACAAGGACCGCCTCGTGCTCGCCGGCACCCTGGCCGATCTCGCGGGCTGCGACCTCGTCGTCGAGGCCATCGTGGAGCGCCTGGACGTCAAACGCGCGCTATTCGCCGAACTGGAGGCACTGGTGCCCGCGCAGACGGTGCTGGCCAGCAACACCTCCTCGCTGTCCGTGACCGCCATCGCGGCGGCGCTCAAGCACCCCGAACGCCTGGCTGGCTTTCACTTCTTCAACCCGGTTCCGCTGATGAAGGTGGTCGAAGTGATCGCGGGCCTGAAAACCAGCCCCAGCGTGTGCGAGGGCCTGAACCAATACGCCCGGCAGATGGGCCATACGCCCGTGCAGGCGCAGGACACGCCCGGCTTCATCGTCAACCACGCGGGCCGGGGCTACGGCACCGAGGCGCTGCGCATCGTCAGCGAAGGTGTCGCCGATTTCGCCACCATAGACCGCATCCTGCGCGACCAGGCCGGCTTCAAGCTGGGCCCCTTTGAGCTCATGGACCTGACCGCGCTCGACGTCTCCCATCCGGTGATGGAGTCGATCTACCACCAGTATTACGAAGAAGCCCGCTACCGCCCCAGCGTGATCACCGCGCAGCGCCTGGCCGGCGGCATGCTGGGACGCAAGACCGGTGAAGGCTTTTACCGCTACGCGGACGGCACCATGCAGCTGCCCGCGGAACCCGCGGCTCCCCAGGTCGCTGAACTCCCGCCCGTCTGGGTCTCGCCCCGGGCCTCGCGCCGCGCTGAACTGCTGCAGTTGCTCAAGAACCTGGGCGCGAAAATCGAGACCGGCGCCTCCGCCTCACCGCAGGCACTGACGCTGGTCGCGCCACTGGGTTTTGACATCACCACAGTCGCCGTGGTGGAGCGCCTGGACCCGGCCCGCACCGTCGGCATCGACATGCTGATCGATGACGCGGCTACCAGACGGCGCGTGCTGGCCACCAACCCGGCCACACGCAGCGACATGCGCGACGCCGCACACGCCCTCTTCGCCCGCGACGGCAAGGCCGTCAGCGTGATCCGCGACAGCGGCGGCTTCGTCACCCAGCGCGTGGTGGCCACCATCGTCAACATCGCCAGCGACATCTGCCAGCAAGGCATCTGCAGCCCGAAAGACCTGGAAACCGCTGTCACCCTCGGGCTCGGTTACCCCCTGGGCCCGCTGGCCATGGGCGACCGCTACGGCCCCACCAATGTGCTGGAAGTGCTGTTCAACATGCAGACCGTGTACGGCGACCAGCGCTACCGCCCCTCCCCCTGGCTGCGGCGCCGCGGTGCCATCGGCTTGAGCCTCATGCATGTGGAAGAATGAAACACCCCCGTCGGATGCTCACTTCGTGTAGCACCTTCTCCCCTCGAGGGGGCGGCGCCTGCGGCCTGGCGAAGCCAGTTCCGCGGCCCCCACTGGCGTGGAAATCCGCTCTCCGGCTACCCTTTCTTTCGCATTGGAACAAGTGACATGGCAGGCGCAATCAAGAGTACCAGCGAGGGCCAGACCCTTATCCTGACAATCAGCAACCCGGAGTTCAGGAATGCCCTGGGGCCCGACTTCTATGCCGCGGGCATTGAAGCGCTGAACGCTGCCGAGAACAACCCCGAGATCCGCAGCGTGGTCATCACCGGCGAAGGCGCGATTTTCTGCGCGGGCGGCAACCTGCAGCGGCTGGAGGCCAACCGCCGCGAGGCGCCCGAGGTGCAGGCGCAGAGCATAGAAGGCCTGCACAACTGGATAGATTCGATACGCACCTACCCCAAGCCGGTGATCGCCGCCGTGGAAGGCGCGGCCGCCGGCGCCGGTTTTTCGCTGGTGTTGGCCTGCGATTTTGTGGTGGCGGCCGACAACGCCGTGTTTGTGATGTCCTACAGCACCGTGGCGCTGTCGCCCGACGGCGGCGGCAGCTGGGCGCTGGCGCGCGCACTGCCGCGCGCACTGGCCAGCGAACTGCTGATGAGCGGCGAACGCATAGGGGCGCGCCGGCTGCATGACTTCGGCCTGGTGAACCGGGTCACGGCCCCCGGCGAAGCCCTGGCCCAGGCCCGGGAACTGGCCGAAAGCCTCAATGCGCGCGCGCCCAATGCGCTGGCCAGCATCAAGGAGCTCATCAACGAGGCGGCCGGCAACACGCTGAACCAGCAGCTGGCCCGCGAGCAGGAGCACTTCGTGCGCAACCTGCACGATGCCAACGCCGGCGAAGGCATAGACGCCTTCCTGAACAAGCGCACGCCGCACTACCGCTAGACAGGCCTTTGCGGGTAGGCCAGTCGCAGGCCGCCCAGCACCGCCACTTCCCGGCATCCCCCGGCATCCCCCGGCACTCGCCGGGCGACACCAATGCGACAGCCCGCTGGCGCCGGAAGGGTCCCTCAAGCGACAATGGACGTCTTGTTAGTCACTCAAAAGACAGACCATGGACGATCCCATTCTTACGATAGAGGAACGAGAGGCCATCAACAACGGCCGCTGGTTTTCATCCCTGTCCCCATCCCTGAGGCACGACATATTCCGATGCGCCTACGTCAAACGCTACAAAGACGGCGAACTCATCAGCGCCCGCGGCGATGTGCCGGAAGAATGGATATCCTGTGCGCGGGGCGCCATTCGCGTGAGCTCGACCTCGATTTCGGGCAAGCAGGTGACCCTGACCTATGTGGAGCCCGGCCTCTGGGTCGGCGACGTGGCGATCTTCGACGGCGAGCGGCGCACCCACGACTCCTATGCCCATGGCGAGACCACGCTGCTGTGCGTCTCGCGCGCCGACCTGCGCAAGATTTTGAGCCAGCACGTCGAACTCTACGAAGCCCTGCTGCGCCTGCATGCGCGCCGCATCCGGCAGCTCTTTGGCCTGGTGGAAGACCTCAACACCCTGCCCCTGCGCGCGCGCCTGGCCAAGCAGCTGCTGCACCTGGTGCGCAGCTACGGCGTGCCCAGCCTGGCGGACGGCGGCGAAGTGCGCATAGGCCTGCAGCTGGCGCAGGAAGAACTGGCCCAGTTGCTGGGCGCCTCGCGCCAGCGCGTGAACCAGGAACTCAAGGCCATGGAGCGCGAGGAAGCCATACGCATAGAGCCGGGCGGCCTGGTGGTGCGCAACCGGCAGGCCCTGATGCGTATTTCCGAAGCCGAAATCGAAAAATAAACACACGGGGACAAGCCCTTCAAGCATGAGCAACTTCGACCACTTTGTCGGCACCCGGGCCGTGTCCGGCGCGCACGCGTTTGACCTCGACGCGCTCACCGCTTACCTCAGCAGCCACCTGTCCGGCTTCAAGGGCCCGCTGACGGCGGAAATCTTCAAGGGCGGCCAGTCCAACCCGACCTACAAGCTGCTCACGCCCGGCGCGTCCTACGTGATGCGTGCCAAGCCGGGGCCGGTGGCCAAGTTGCTGCCTTCGGCCCACGCGGTGGAGCGCGAATTCAAGGTCATGCAAGGCCTGCAGGGCACCGATGTACCGGTGCCGAAGATGTATTGCCTCTGCGAAGACGAGTCCGTGATTGGCCGCGCCTTCTACGTGATGGAGTTCGTCGAAGGCCGCGTGCTCTGGGACCAGTCTCTGCCCGGCATGGACAAGGCCCAGCGCGGCGAGATTTACGACGAAATGAACCGCGTGATCTCCGCACTGCACAAGGTGAAGTTCGCCGAGCGCGGCCTGGCCGACTACGGCAAGCCCGGCAACTATTTTGAGCGCCAGATAGGCCGCTGGAGCAAGCAGTACGCCGCCTCCATCACCCAGCCCATCGCCGAGATGGACAGCCTGATGCAATGGCTGCCGGCCAACATCCCGGCGAGCGCGCGCGACGAAAGCCTGGTGTCCATCGTGCACGGCGACTTCCGGCTCGACAACCTGCTGTTCCACGCCACCGAGCCGCGCGTGCTGGCCGTGCTCGACTGGGAGCTGTCCACCCTGGGCCATCCGCTGGCCGACTTCAGCTACCACTGCATGGCGTGGCACATCCCCCCCGGGGCCTTCCGCGGCATAGGCGGGCTGGATGTCGAAAGCCTGGGCATCCCCACCGAATCCGAGTACATACGCCGCTATTGCGAGCGCACCGGCCTGGCCACGCCCGAGGCGCTCAAGGCCGACTGGAACTTCTACATGGCCTACAACCTGTTTCGCATCGCGGCCATCCTGCAGGGCATCGCCAAGCGCGTCGAGGCCGGGACCGCCTCCAGCGCCCAGGCTGTCAGCTCGGCCGCCGGGGCACCGCTGCTGGCAAAAATGGCCTGGGGCTTTGCCCTCAAGAGCCAGGGCTGACAACAGCCTCGCCCCTCCCCTTTACAACAACACCGCCCCACACCCCTTCTGGAGATTTCATGGACTTCAACTACACCCCCAAGGTACAGGAACTGCGGGCGCGCCTGCTCAAGTTCATGGACGAGCACATCTACCCGAACGAGGCGCGCTTCTTCCGCGAGATCGCCGAGAACCGCGCCAAGGGCAATGCCTGGGTGCCGACAAAGCTGGTCGAAGAACTCAAGCCCAAGGCGCGCGCGGCCGGCTTGTGGAACCTGTTTTTGCCGCACTCGCCGCGTGCGCCTGAAGGCCTGTCCAACCTCGAGTACGCGCCGCTGTGCGAAATCATGGGCCGCGTTCCCTTCGCCGCCGAGGTCTTCAACTGCTCGGCGCCCGACACCGGCAACATGGAAACCATCGCCCGCTACGGCTCCGAGGCCAACAAGGACCAGTGGCTGGACCCGCTGCTCAAGGGCGAGATCCGCTCGGCCTTCCTGATGACCGAGCCCGAAGTCGCTTCGTCCGACGCGACCAATATCCAGTGCCGCATTGAGCGCGACGGCGACCACTATGTGCTCAACGGCCTCAAGTGGTGGTCCTCCGGCGCGGGCGACCCACGCTGCGCCGTCTACATCGTCATGGGCAAGACCAACCCAGACGCCGGCCGCCACGAGCAGCAATCGATGATCCTGGTGCCGGCCAACACGCCCGGCATCACCGTGATTCGCCCGCTATCGGTCTTCGGCTACGACGACGCGCCGCACGGCCACATGGAAGTGCGCCTGACCAATGTGCGCGTGCCCGCTGCCAACTTGCTGCTGGGCGAAGGCCGCGGCTTTGAAATCGCCCAGGGCCGCCTCGGCCCCGGACGCATACACCACTGCATGCGCAGCATAGGCATCGCCGAGCGCGCACTGGAGCTGATGTGCAAGCGCCTGAACAGCCGCGTCGCCTTCGGCAAGCCGATTGCCAGCCAGTCGGTCTGGCACGAACGCATTGCCGAGGCGCGCTGCATGATTGAGCAAGCCCGCCTGCTGACGCTCAAGGCCGCCTACATGATGGACACCGTGGGCAACAAGGTTGCCAAGGCTGAAATCGCGATGATCAAGGTGGTGGCGCCCAATATGGCCTGCCAGATCATCGACTGGGCCATCCAGGCCCACGGCGGCGGCGGCGTGTCGGACGACTTCCCGCTGGCTTACGCCTACGCCAGCCAGCGTACTTTGCGCCTGGCCGACGGCCCGGACGAGGTGCACCGCGCCTCGCTGGCCAAGCTGGAACTGGCCAAGCATCTTTTGATGCCAGGCGAAGTCGAAATGCCCATTACGCGCGGCAGCTGAAGGAAACGCCTCTTACAGCGTGAGGTCGTTGGAGAGGCCGGCGATCGCCGACTCGCAGGCCGTGGTGAAAATCAGGGCCGCATGCTCCAGCGTAGGCATGTCGGCCGGGGTGTACTGCATGCGCAGATAGGCCTTGCCGCGCAGCACCATCAGGATAAAAGGCACCTGCGGGTCGGGTGCCGGCTCGGGCCAGGACATCATCAACTCGACCAGTTGCGGGTCCAGCCAGGCCATCGCATTCGAGCGGTGGTCGGCCATCACCGCGTAGCGTTCCCAGAAAGGCTTAGGCAGGCTTTCCCAGCCGACTTCGGCGTACATGGCCAGCCAACGCACTTCTTCCGGCATGCTGGGGTCGGCGGTGGTCTGCAGGGTATCGGTATAGGCCTGATAGGCCTTTTTTTCCAGGGCATCCTTCAGGGCCCGGTTCATGACCAGTACGGTGACGTCGTCGTTGACCTTGATCTCGCCGCGGGCGCGCAGTTCCTCGCCGCGGATGTAGTCGCGCGATGGGCGGCCACGCTCCATCTTCCAGGGCTTGCCGCCCACATTGCCCTTGAGTGAAAAACCCTTGCCCTGCCCCATGCCGGTGAAAGAAAAGCCGCGGGTTCCGGCCCATTCGGACACGGCTTCATCAGACGTGGCCGCATCGCCGGCATCCGCCTTACCCGCAACAAAGACTTTCTTCAAGCGCTCGAACATGGTTTTCGCTTTTCTCTTAAAGTGCAGCGACCATCATAGTAGTCAAGGACACCCCGATGATCAATGTTTACTCATGGCCCACGCCCAACGGCCACAAAGTCCACATCATGCTGGAAGAATGCGGCCTGCGCCTGGGCCGCGACTGGCAGGCCATTCCCGTCAACATCGGCACCGGCGACCAGTTCAAGCCCGAATTCCTGGCCATCAGCCCGAACAACAAGATCCCGGCCCTGGTCGACCCGGTGGGCCCCGATGGCAAACCCATCTCGGTGTTCGAATCCGGCGCCATCCTGCTCTACCTGGCCGCCAAGACCGGCAAGCTGCTGCCGAAAACCGACCGCCTGAAGTTCCAGGTGCTGCAGTGGCTGATGTTCCAGATGGGCGGTGTCGGCCCCATGATCGGACAGACCCACCATTTCCGCCAGTACGCGCCTGAAAAAATCGACTACGCGATCAAGCGCTACACCAATGAAACAAAGCGCCTTTACGGCGTGATGGACAAGCAACTGTCCGCCCACGCCTTCATCGCCTGCGACGAATACAGCATTGCCGACATCGCCATCTTCCCGTGGCTGCGCAACTGGGAGAACCACGGCATAGACTGGGCCGACTACCCGCACCTCAAAAAATGGTTCGACCTGATCAGCGAGCGCCCCGCCGTGCAGCGCGGCGTCAAGGTGCTGGCCGAGCTGCGCAGGCCCATCACCGACGACAGGGCGCGCGAAGTGCTGTTCGGCAAAACGCAGTACGAAAAGCGCTAAGCTGGGGCCCGCCGGCCGGGCCGGTGGCGGGCGATTGAAGGTATGATTCGCGACGAGCTGGAAACGGCGGCCGCCCCTGCGCGGCCTTGCCCCGGCTTGCACACACAGACTGCCCGTAGCTCAGTTGGATAGAGCATCAGCCTTCTAAGCTGAGGGTCGGGGGTTCGATCCCCTCCGGGCAGGCCAGACATGGCGCCAGCCGCGCCCCTCACCCGGCACTTGGGAACTTCGCTGACCCCACCAGTCAAGGCCGGAGGTATATATTCGGGGTTGCGGCCGCGAGCCCGAAGGCCGTCAATACCAAGGAGGCGAGCAAACATGCCCAGACCAACCATGCTGCTGGTGGAGGATAACCCCGCTCACGTCGAGTTGACGGTGGTGACGCTGCAGGAAAACGGCGCCGACCATGAAATCATCGTCGCCCGCGACGGCAAGGAAGCCCTGGACTACCTTTTCTGCGAAGGTGCCTACAGCGGCCGTCCGTCCGACCAGCCGCCCGAGTTGGTCATGCTGGACCTGAATTTACCCGGGCTCAGCGGCGCGCAAGTCATGCAGCGCATGCGCGGCGACCCTCGCACCTTCTTTGTACCCGTCGTCATCCTGACCTCCGAGCCCAAATACTCCCCGATCGTGAAGGAAATCCAGGGTGGCCTCGCCAGCTATGTGCGCAAGCCGCTGCATTTCCGGGATTTTCAGGAAAAACTGGAACAGGTGCGTGAATACTGGCGCACGTCCAACTTCGGGCCGCTTAAATCCTGAGGGCTGGGCCCCCGGGGCCCAGAACCCCGACGTTTGAGGTGAGCCAGGCGGACATGAAAAAGCCCACTGGCGTGGGCTTTTTACGGGGAAATGATGGTCGGAGTACAAGGATTCGAACCTTGGACCCCCTGGTCCCAAACCAGGTGCGCTACCAGACTGCGCCACACTCCGACTAGTCAAATATTATAGCCCGAACCCGCTACACTTTCCCGCGGCCGTCCTCATTTTTTCCATTCACTGGATCGCACCATGAAACTTCGCCGCGCTGCCCAGCCTGGTCCGCACCGGCCCGATGCAAAGGTTTGCCGCGGCAAGCCTGGAGCCGCATGAGGATGGAGGCCATCGCCAGGGCCGCGTCCGGGGTGGACAAAGGCCTGACCCGCATGACCGCGGTGTTCGGTCTGCTGGTGCTGCCGCTGGCGGCGCTGCTGCTGGCCCAATGGCCGCTGCGTGAACTCGTGCAGGCCTACTCGCGCCAGGCCAATGACGCGGCGCAGGTGCTGTTCGCGCTGTATGTGGCGGTGGCCATGACCGCGGCCTCCAGAAGCCACGCCCATCTGGCCTCCCTGCAACCGCATCCGACCGGTGCACCCCGCCCGCGATGGCATGCCTGGGCATTGCTGGCCTGCGTGACACCGTGGGCGCTGTTCATGCTCTGGGCCGGCTGGCCGCTGGTGGCGGCTTCGGTGGCTTCTTTTGAGCGCTTTGGTGAAACGCTCACGCCAGGTTATTTTGTGATCAAGCTCGCCATGGCATTGATGCTCCTGCTGGTGCTGGCCGAAGGCCTGTTGGAACTGCTGCCGCACGGCCGCGCGCCGGGCTCGCCATGAGCCTCACCGGCCCCCTCGCGGGCGTATGGATGCTGCTGGCGCTGGGCGCGCTGATTCTCGCCACCGGCTTGCCGGTCTGGGCTTTGCTGATAGGCGTGTCCAGCCTGTTCGCGGCGATGGGCCTGGCCGCGGGCGCCTTCGACCTGCAAATCCTGCAAGCCCTGCCGGTACGTACGCTGGGCCTGCTGGAAAACGATTTGCTGCAGGCCATGCCGCTGTACGTCTTTATGGGCATTTTGCTGCAGCGCCTGACGGTGGCCGATGCCCTGTTTTCCTCGCTGTTGCGGCTGTTCCGCCCGCTGGCCGGCGCACATGCGCTCTCGGCCCTGGGCGTGGGCGCCCTCATCGCCCCCATGAACGGCTCGGTCGCCTCCAGTTCGGCCCTGCTCTCGCGCCTGGTGGCCCCGCGCATGGCGCACCTGAACACCGCCCGGGCCATCTCCATCATCAGCGTGGCCGCCACCATAGGCGTGGTGGTGCCGCCCTCGCTGGTGTTGCTGTTGCTGGGCGACGCCATGATGCTGGCGCACCTGGAAGCCAGCCGGCTGCCCGGTTACCTGCAGGCAGGCCAGCGCATCATCAACACCCAGGACGTGATGCATGCCGCGCTGCTGCCCGCCCTGTGCGTGCTGGCGCTCTGGGCCCTGGTGGCCTGGCGCCAGGCGCGCAAGCTCAAGGAAACGCCGCCACAAGTCCCCCCCAGCCGGTCGCAGACGGCCATCGCCCTGGCTGCGGGCGGCACCATCCTTGTACTGCTGGCTGGCGTCTTTACAGGAAAGCTTTACGCGGTGGAGGCGGCGGCCACCGGCGCGATGCTGCTGGTCGCCACGGCCCTCCTGGGCCGTTCGCTACCGGCCTCCGGTTGGCGGCTGGTGTTGGCCGACACGCTCAAGCTCAGCGGCGCGCTGTTCGCGCTGCTGGTCGGCGCGACCACCTTTAGCCTGGTGTTTCGCATCTTCGGCACCGACCGGTGGCTTAACGGCCTGCTGCTGGGCTCCACACTGCCGCCGGGCGTGACGGCGGCGCTGGTGCTGTTGCTGGTGGCCTTATGCGCCTGGGTGCTGGATGCCTTCGAGATGATTTTTGTCATCGTGCCCATCGTCGCGCCCGCGCTCATCGCGCGCCTGGGCGACGCCCAGCAGGCGGCGGTGCTGCTGCTGTTGGTGCTGCAACTCAGTTTCCTGATTCCGCCCATGGGTTACGCGGTGCTGATGGCCCGTTCCCGCTCGGGCCTGCCGGCCATTTCAAGCCGGCGCCTGCTGGGTGCGCTGTGGCCCATGCTGCTGGTGCAGGTCGCGCTTACGGCGGCGGTGTTCGCGTTTCCAGCCACCGTGCACTGGCTGGATGCACCCGCGCCCGCGGCTTCCACGCAGGCGCCCATGGCCGACGATGAAATTGCGCGCCAGATGCGCGAGATGTCTGGCGCCGAACCCCTGGAGCCAGGCGCGGGCGCGGGCGCGGCCACCGCCCCGGCCGCGCCCTGAGTCGCTTCACAATAGGGTCCTCTGAAGAGCCTTCGCAAAAAAAGGAGACCGCAATGGCCGTGAAGATCGTCAGGCTGGGCACAGCCCGCAGCGCCAACGAAGGATTGCGCATAGGCACGGTGCGCAGGCCGCCGCGCGGCGTGCCCAAGACCGAGTTCGCCTCGCAGGATTGGTACGACGTCTGGTACCCCAATCTCGCGCCCAGCGTGGAAACCATGAAGCTGGGCCAGAGTGTGGAGTCCGACAAGGACTGGGCCGCCTTCAGCAAAAAATACCGGGCCGAGATGAACGAACCCGATGCCAGCCGCAACCTGGACCTGCTCGCGGCGCTGTCGCACCAGGCCAACTTCGCGGTGGGCTGCTACTGCGAGAACGAGGCGCGCTGCCACCGTTCGCTGCTGCGTGGGCTGCTCCAGGAACGAGGCGCAAGCATTGCCTGAAGGGAAAAACGCCCTTTGAGGCCTTTGATATTCAACCCAAGGAAACCATGATCCGTCGTGAACGACTCACCGCCACCGTCGAAGGCGACTTTGTGGTGTTCCTCATCGGCATGCGCATCAACCAGCCGCTGAAGCTGCACAAGTGGCTCCCTGTCGCAGGGGCCATGCCGCGCATGATCAAGGAGTTGCGCCAACAGCCCGAGCTGGGTTTGCTGCATGCGGAGATGTGGTTCTCCAGGACCATTATCCTGGTGCAGTACTGGCGCTCGATGGCGCAGCTACTGGCATACGCAAAGGACCGCCAGGCCCAGCACCTGCCGGCCTGGCAAGCATTCAACAAGGCGGTGGGCTCGGACGGCTCGGTGGGCATATGGCACGAAACCTATGCGGCCTCGGCAGGCAGCTACGAAAACGTCTATGTCAACATGCCGGCATTCGGGCTCGGAAGAGCCGGCACCCTGCAAGCGGCAGCAGGCGGCAGGCAATCAGCGGCGGGCAGGCTTCAGGCCCATAAAGCCCGGCCCTGAACCCGCCCAGCCTCTCACAATTTCACGTATTCGTATTCCAGCGGATTGGCATTGATGCCGCGGTCCGGCGGTGCGATCCACGCAGCCATCTTGCCAGGCTCCGTGACACGGTTCATCAGGCTTTTGACAAAAGCCGTGTCGGCCGCCGTGGGCAGCCACTGGTCTTTCCTGGCCTCAAAGTCGGCGGCGCTGATCGGGTTGCCCAGCGGGTCGGTGAAATTGCCGGCCCAGGCGCCGACCTCGCGGCGAAAGCGCGTCGAAGGCAAGGTCAGTTCAAAATCCACGCCGGCGCGCTTGATGCCCATGTTCCAGCGCGTCACGCCGACATTGCAATCCTTGACGTATTCAAGGCGCGTGATTTCATTCATGCCGTTGCGGGTGGAAATGGTTTCATTCTTGAGGCCGCCCTGCCCGTCCGGTATCACGATGCTCATCTCGGTTTCCAGCTCCACGTGGTCGGCGAACTTGGCTTCATCCGGCCGGCCCTTGATGCCGTTGCTGAAATAGTTGGCGGCGTTCGACGAGGCCTCCGAGCCGAACAGGTCCAGCGAAGAGGTGAACCAGAAGTTCATGAATTTCTGGACTGTGGGCAGGTCAATCACGCCGGCCTTGCGCAAGGTGGCGACGTCGTCGGTGTCCAGTTCCTTCATCACCTCCAGCGTGCGCTTGATGACACGGCCCACGCCGGTTTCGCCCACGAACATGTGGTGAGCTTCTTCGGTCAGCATGAAACGCGTGGTGCGGGCCAGCGGATCGAAGGCGCTTTCGGCAAAACTCTTGAGCTGGAACTTGCCGTCGCGGTCGGTGAAATAGGTAAACATGAAAAAGCTCAGCCAGTTGTCCATGGGCTCGTTGAAGGTGCCCAGGATGCGCGGCTTGTCGGCGTCGCCGCTGTGGCGCATCAACAGTTCCTCGGCCTCTTCGCGGCCGTCGCGGCCGAAATGCGCATGCAGCAAATACACCATGGCCCAGAGATGCCGGCCCTCTTCCACATTGACCTGGAACAGGTTGCGCAGGTCGTACAGTGAAGGCGCAGTGTGGCCCAGCAGGCGCTGCTGCTCGACCGAAGCCGGCTCGGTGTCGCCCTGGGTCACGATGAGGCGGCGGAAGGTGGAGCGGTACTCACCGGGCACGTCCTGCCAGACCTCCTCCCCCATGTGGTCGCCAAAGCCGATCTTGCGGCCCTCTTCCTTGTCGGCCAGGAAAATGCCCCAGCGGTAGTCGGGCATGGGCGTGTAGCCATAGCTGGCCCAGCCCGAAGCGTCCACACCCACGGCGGTGCGCAAATAGACTTCCTTGGCCTTGAAGTCGCTGGGGCCCATCTCATCCCACCAGTTCAGGAAGGCCGGCTGCCAGTGCTCCAGCGCGCGCTGGAGCTGGCGGTTTTCGCCCAGGTGGACGTTGTTGGGGATCAGGGCTTGGAGGTCTATGGTGCTCATGGTCAGGTCCTTGAAAATTCAGTGTTTTATTCCCTCTCCCCCCTGGGAGAGGGTTAGGGTGAGGGCCAGCGGCCTCGAAAGCGGGCGCGGGGAGCCCTCACCCCCTGCCCTCTCCCAGAGGGAGAGGGAGTAAGAAAAATTAGACGCGTTTCCAGTCGAATTTCGCCTTTTTGCCGGTTCCAAAGAGCTTGAGCGCACCGTCTTCCCCCACCGCATTCGGGCGAATGAATATCCAGTTCTGCCAAGCCGAGAGGCGGCCAAACACGCGCGTCTCCATGGTCTCCTTGCCCGGGAAGCGCAGCGAGGCTTCCATGCCGGTCATGGCGTCGGGTGAAAGCGAAGCGCGCTCTTCCAGCATGATGCGGATCTCGTCTTCCCAGTCGATGTCATCGGGCGTCAGGGTCACCAGGCCCAGCGCCAGCGCCTGGTCGGCGCGCAGTGGGCTGTCGCCGAGTTTTTGCAGCTGGGAAATCGTGGCCTGGTCTTCGCAAAACCGTGTCTGCAAACGCGTCAAGCCATTGACGGCCGGGAACCAGCCGAAGTTGGCCGGGCTCAGTTGCAATGCCGGGGCGCTGTCGGGTGCGTCGGGCAAATCGAGCATGTAAATGCGGTCGCAGGCCAGGGCCAGCTCATAGAAGGTGCCGGCAAAGCACGAACCCGCATCCACCAGCGCGATCAGCGAACGGCTGGTGACATCCAGCCGCGCCAGCGTGCGGCGCAATGCGCCCGTGGTTTCTTTCACCAGCCAGTGGTCTTTCAATTTGGCCAGCACTTCGTCCATGCGGATGACCTGGCCGGCATCGCCCGTGGTCTTGATGACCCAGGTACCGACTTCGAGTTCATTGGTGCGCAGGTTCAGGATGGCGTCGTCAAGCTCGCGCTGCAACTTGAGCGGGTACCAGCTGGCGCCGGCCGCTTCAATCGCTTCAGGCGTGGATTCAATCGCGCTTGCGGGCGCCTTGACAGTGACGGTGGCAATGCGTTTTTCGCGGTCCACCTGCGCGTCGACGATGCTGTAGTGGTAGCCGCTATCGTCGATCAGTGCCTTGAGAGGCGTCAGTTCTATGCCCTTGGCGCCGGCCCGCGTGGACTGCGCACGCAGCGCCTGGATTTCGGCGGCCAGCAGCTCACCGAACTGCTGCGGCTTGGCATGGGCGTCGATCAGCTTCCAGTCCTTGGCGCGGTCGGCACGAACGCCCTCGGAGGTCGTGCAGAAAATGTCGGCCAGGTCGCGGCGCACCTTGCGCTTGTCGGTCACGCGGGTCAGGCCGCCGGTGCCAGGCAGCACGCCCAGCAAGGGCACTTCCGGCAGGCTCACGGTGGAAGAGCGGTCGTCCACCATGATGATGCGGTCGCAGGCCAGGGCCAGCTCATAGCCGCCGCCGGCGCAGGCGCCGGTCACCGCGGCAACCGCCTTCAGGCCGTCATGGCGAGAGGAATCTTCCAGGCCGTTGCGGGTTTCGTTGGTGAACTTGCAGAAGTTGACCTTCCAGCCGTGCGTCGACAGGCCCAGCATGTAAATGTTGGCGCCCGAGCACCAAATCTTTTCCTTGCCCGACTCGAACACCACCACCTTGACGGCCGGGTGCTCGAAGCGCACGCGGTTGATGGCGTCGTGCAGCTCGATGTCCACGCCCAGGTCGTAGCTGTTGAGCTTGAGCTTGTAGCCGGGCTTGATGCCGCCGTCTTCATTGATGTCGAGCTTCAGGCGCGCGACGTCGCCCTCCACGCTCAGCGTCCAGTGCTGGTATTTGCCTGGGTGGGTGGAGAAGCTCACGAGCTCGCGCTCCTGGCCGGCGATGACCTGTTTGAATAAAAGCGGCTCTGTCATGGCGTTCATGGGTTTGTCTCCGGTTAGGTCTGTTGCTGTTTTACTGCTGGTCGCGCACGGGTGTTTTGGGAACGGCGCGTTCCAGGTCTTTGAGGCTTTGTTTCAGTGTGCGCGCGGCAGTATCAACCACGGCGTCGGCGCGGGCATAGAGGGCTTCGCGACTGGAGAGGATGCGGCGTATGTCTTCCATGGCCTCGTCGGTCGCGCCGCGGGTCGTGTCAAAAGGCCGCATGTCGCCCTGGGCCACCACGCGGGCCATGTGCTCCTCGGGGCTGGCCTTGAGCCAGACGCAATAAAAGCGGCTTTGCAGCAGGTCGAAAGTTTCACGCTCGCTCACGATGCTGCCGCCGGTGGTCATGACCACGCCTTCGGGGTGGTCCTCGGCAATGCGAAACAGCGCACGGCGTTCATAGCGCCGGTAGCCGGCCTGGCCGTGCAGCAGCAGGATTTCGTTCATGCTGGTGCCGGCTTCGCGTTCGATCTCGCGGTCCAGTTCGATGAAAGGCACGCCGCGCTCGGCCGCCAGCTGGCTTCCCAGTGTGGATTTGCCGGCGCCGCGCAAGCCTATCAGCGCCACGCGCTGCTCGCGGCCCAGCGAATCGCTGAGGCCGAAAGTGCCGCCCAGCAGGCTGTAAGCCTGATCCAGTTGGGCATCGTCCAGCCTTGTCAAGAGGCCGTGCACCCGGGCCAGCGCCGGGCGCGGGGCGTCCTGCATCAGTTCCAGGATGGAGATGTTGAGCGCGCGGGCCGCCGCTTCGAGTGAATTGATCGAGACATTGCCCTTGCCGGTTTCCACGTCGGCCAGAAAGCGCTCGCTCAGGCCCGAATCCGAAGCCAGCTGCTTGCGTGTCATGCCGCGGCGCGCGCGCCAGGCGCGAACGCGGGCGCCCAGTTCGCTGAGCGTGGCTTTCGATTCCTGTTCAGACATGATTTCCAAGAGACACCCGTTTGAAAAATTAGGTCTTTATGCAACTTTTACCGTTGCGCCCCGCATTAATTGCAGTATACTTCACTTTAACTTGATGTAAAGCAGTTTATTGCATCTTTTTTCTGGAGACTTTTTGATGAAACTCAAAATCCTTGTAGGCACAATGACCAGCACCGCTGACTATGTCGCACAAGCAATCCAGATGGATTGTGCGGATTTGGTGAGTGATATTGACGTCGAGTTGATGGACAATCTGGACATCAGCGTCTTCGACACGGCCCAGGCAGAAGATGCACTTTATCTCATCTGCAGCTCCACCTACGGCTCGGGCGACGTGCCCGACAACGCGCGCGCCCTCTATGAATCACTGGGCAGCAACCCCCAGTTCCTCGGCCATGTGCGCTACGGCGTGATTGCGCTGGGCGACCGCACTTATATGCAGACCTTCTGCTTCGGCGGCAAGAAATTTGACGAGCGCCTGCAGGACCTGGGCGCGCAGCGCATTGGCGAGATCTGGTGCCATGACGCAAGCAGCGGCACCATGCCGGAAACCGAAGGCACTGAGTGGTGCCGCCAGTGGCTCACCGTAGCCCTGCAGACATTGGGGGCCAGTTCCGCCACCGCCTGACGCACAAGAAAAATGACCCCGTAGCGCTTGATCGGCGTGCGCAAGCAGCTACCAAAATAACAGCAATCTGGAGACAAGCATGCAAACAAGCAGCGCAGACCATTCGGCAAGCCCGCCCCGGGTGAGCATCCCACGCGACTACAACGCGGCGCACGACCTGCTGGCGCGCAACGCCACGCGCCCCGGCAAAGTGGCTTTTATGGACGCGCTGAGCGGCGAGCAACTGAGCTACGGCGAACTTGCCGAGCAATCCCATCGTTTTGCCAATGCCCTGCGTGCTCAGGGCTTCGAGCCAGAAAGCCGGGTGCTGCTGGCCATGCTGGACACGCCGCAGTGGCCGGTCGCCTTCCTGGGCTGCATACTCGCGGGTGTGCTGCCCATCGCGGCCAACACCTTGCTGACCACGCAGGACTTTGAATTCATGCTGCGCGACTCGCGCGCCCGGGGCCTGATCGTCTCGCACGCCCTGCTGCCGACCTTCGAGCCGCTGCTCGGAAAAATCGACACGCTGAAAACAGTGGTTGTTGCCGGCGTTGACGACTGCGCACCGCACGCCACCCTGGCCGGCCTGCTGCGCGCGGCGCCGGCCACGCCCACCGTCACCACCACCTGCGCCGACGACGCCTGTTTCTGGCTGTATTCCAGCGGCTCCACCGGCACGCCCAAGGGCACGGTGCACCTGCACAGCCATTTGATCCAGACGGCCGAACTCTACGGCCGCGGTGTGCTGGGCATACGCGAGTCCGACGTGGTGTATTCCGCCGCCAAGCTGTTTTTTGCCTACGGCCTGGGCAATGCGCTGACCTTCCCGATGAGCGTGGGCGCCACCACCGTGTTGCTGCCAGCGCGCCCGGCACCGGTCGATGTCTTTGCCCTGCTCAAAAAATACCGGCCGACGATTTTCTACGGCGTGCCCACGCTGTATGCCGCCCTGCTGGCCGACCCGGCCAAGCCGGCGAAGTCCGAACTAAGCCTGCGCGTGTGCACCAGCGCGGGCGAGGCCCTGCCCGCCGAGATCGGGAAAAAATGGACGACGCAGTACGGTTGTGAAATCCTGGACGGCATAGGCTCCACCGAGATGCTGCACATCTTTTTGTCCAACCGGCCCGGCCAGGTGCGCTACGGCACCACCGGCCAGGCGGTCCCGGGCTACGCCCTGCGCATCGTCGGCGACGACGGCCGCGAGTGCGCCGACGGCGAGATCGGCGAGCTGCAGATCAGCGGCCCCAGCGCCGCCATCATGTACTGGAACAACCGGGCCAAGACCAAGGCCACCTTTGCCGGCGAATGGACCAAAAGCGGCGACAAGTACACACGCGATGCCGATGGCTTCTACACCTACGGCGGGCGCAGCGACGACATGCTCAAGGTCGGCGGCATCTATGTTTCGCCCTTCGAGGTCGAGGCCTGCCTGATGACGCATCCCGCCGTACTGGAAGTGGCGGTGATAGGCGTGGCCGATGCCGACGAGCTCGTCAAGCCCAAGGCCTACGTGGTGTTCAAGGCCGGCCAGAGCGCCACCATGGACGACCTCAAGGCCCATGTGAAGCAGCAGCTCGCGCCCTACAAATACCCGCGCTGGATAGAGTTCGTCAGCGAACTGCCCAAGACGGCCACCGGCAAGATCCAGCGCTTCAAGCTGCGCCAGCCGCGCTGAAGCGCCGCGCGCATGAAGACCCGCCGTGCGGCAAAAGATCAGCGCAAAAAAATCGCAAACCAGCCCAAACCGGGCACGGTCATTGCTTTAGATGTAAACAATTCAACCTTCAATCTCGGGTTTTACACTAGGGCCGGCCACACAACGCACGCTTACTATTCGTCTAACAGTTTTCAGCCTCAACCAGGAGCTATCCCATGACCTCACGCCGACTTGTACTGACCCGCAGCGCCGCCATGATAGGTGCGGCCTCCACCGGTCTTTTGCTCCCCGAAATCGTGCGCGCGCAGTCCGGCAAGGTGCGTGTGGGCTTCATGCTGCCCTATACCGGCACCTTCGCGCAGCTCGGCGTGGCCATTGAAAACGGCTTTCGCATGGCGATCAACGAACAAGGCGGCAAGCTGGGCGGCCGCGAGATCGAATTCTTCAAGGTGGACGACGAATCCGAACCGTCCAAGGGCATTGAAAACGCCAACAAGCTGGTGCAGCGCGACAAGGTCGACGTGCTGGTCGGCACGGTGCACTCGGGTGTGCAGATGGGCATCCAGAAGGTCGCACGCGACAGCGGCGTGCTGAGCCTGATCCCCAATGCCGGTGTGCACGCCGCCACGCGCAGCCTGTGCGCGCCCAATGTGTTCCGCACCTCCTTCACCAATTCCCAGCCCACGCGCGCCCTGGGCAAGGCCATGGTGGACCGCGGCCACAAGAAAGCCGTCTGGATCACCTGGAAGTACGCGGCCGGCGACGAGGCTTTTGAAGGCTTCAAGGAAAGCTACAGCGCCGCGGGCGGCACCATCGTCAAGGAACTGGGCCTGCCCTTCCCGCAGGTTGAGTTCCAGGCCCTGCTGACCGAAATCGCCGCGCTCAAGCCCGATGCCGTGGCCTGCTTCTTCGCCGGTGGCGGCGCCGCCAAGTTCATCAAGGACTACGCCGCCGCGGGCCTGAAGGAAAAAATCCCGCTGTACGGCTCGGGCTTCCTGACCGAGGGCGTGCTCGACGCCGCCGGCCCTGCGGCCAACGGCATCATCACGACCATGCACTACAGCGATTCGCTGCCCACGCAGCGCAACGGCCAGTTCCGCCTGAGCTACGCCAAGACATTCAAGATGCAGCCCGACGTGTATGCGGTGCAGGGCTACGACACCGGCCTGCTGCTGATCCAGGGCGCCAACGCCGTCAAGGGCGATTTGAGCAACAAGCCGGCTCTCTACAAAGCACTGGAAGGCGCCGTCATCGACAGCCCGCGCGGCAAGTGGACCATGAGCCCCTCGCACAACCCGGTGCAGGACATGTACCTGCGCGTGGTCGAGAACAAGGAAAACAAGGTGATCGGCGTGGCGGCCAAGGCGCTGGCCGATTCCGGCGCCGGTTGCAAGATGGCATAACGCACCGTCGCGGCGAAATGGGAGGTCTTCAGGCCTCCCATTTTTTTGATTAAAGCTGGCACAAGCCCTGCTAACAGGTCTCTACCAGTGCTATCTTCAAATCCATGACGCTCACCACCTACCTCCTCTACGTCGCAGCCGTCGCGCTGCTGATCCTCACGCCCGGCCCGACCATGCTGATGTGCATGACGAATGCGCTTAACCATGGCCCGCGCAAGGCCATGACGTCCGTGGCCGGAAGCGTCGCCGCAGTGCTGTGCGTGATGCTGCTGTCGGCCATGGGCCTGGGCGCGTTGCTGGCGGCGTCCGAAACCGCCTTCACGGTGGCCAAGCTCATTGGCGCGGCCTACCTGATCTGGCTGGGCATCAAGACCTTCCGTAGTGAGGCGGCCGTGTTTGACGGCACGGCCAAAGACGACAGCCCCTCGCAGCGCCGCTCGTTTTTCCTGCGCGGCTTCCTGGTCGGCGCCAGCAACCCCAAGGCTGTGCTGTTCTTCGCGGCCTTCTTCCCGCAGTTCCTGAACCCTGCCGCGCCCTTTGTGCCGCAGTTCGCCATCCTGGCGCTGACCTTTATGGCCTTTGAGTTCACCGTGCTGACCTGCTGCGCGCTGGGCGTCTCGCGCATCGCGCCGCTGCTGCGCTCCAGCCGCGCCGTGCGCTGGTTCAACCGGGTGTCGGGCGGCCTATTTACCCTGATGGGCAGCCTGCTGCTATTCACACGTCGCCACACATAAACCTGATTTATGGATTTAGCCAACTTCCTTATCCAGCTGCTCAACAGCGTCCAGTACGGCCTGCTGCTATTCATGCTGGCCGCCGGCCTTACGCTGATCTTCGGCATCATGGGCGTGGTCAACCTGGCCCACGGCAGTTTTTACATGCTGGGCGCCTACCTGGCCTGGTCGCTCAGCACCCTGACGGGCAGCCTCACGCTGGCCATCGTGCTGGGGGCGGTGCTCTCGGTCGCCTTCGGCCTGGCGCTGGAGTGGCTGCTGTTCAGGCACTTCTACAAGCGCGACCACCTGGACCAGGTGCTGCTGACCTTCGGCCTGATCTATATCTTTGAGGAAGTGCGCTCCATCCTCTGGGGCGACGACGTGCACGGCGTCACGATTCCCGATGTACTCAGCGCCTCGGTGCCGCTCACTGAAAACCTTTCCTACCCGGTCTACCGCCTCTTCATGTCGGGTGTCTGCATCGCGCTGGCCCTGGGCCTTTATTTCATGATTTCCAAGACCCGGCTGGGCATGAAGATACGCGCCGGCGCCTTTAACCGCGACATGGCCGAATCGCTGGGCATCAACATCAAGCTGATCCATGCCGTGGTGTTCGCGCTGGGCGTGGGCCTGGCCGCCGTGGCCGGCATGATCGCCGCGCCGGTCGCCAGCGTCTATCCCAATATGGGCTCCCAGGTGCTGATCATGTGTTTTGTGGTGGTGGTGATAGGCGGCATAGGCTCGGTACGCGGCGCGCTGATCTCGGCCCTGCTGGTGGGCCTGGTCGACACCTTTGGCAAGGTACTGCTGCCTTCCATGGCGGGCATGCTGGTCTATATGTTGATGGCTGCTGTCCTTTTGTGGAAGCCAGAAGGACTGTTTAAACAATGAGCTCAGCAAAAGCAAACCTTGAAATCCTGCCGCGCGGCGTGCAGGTGGCGTTGGGCCTGGGGCTGATCGCGCTGGCCGCCTTTCCTTTTGTGGGCACCGACTTCTACACCCAGATGGTCACGCGCATGATGATCATGGCCATCTTCGCGATGAGCCTTGATTTGCTGCAGGGCGTGAGCGGCCTGGTATCGCTGGGCCATGCGGCCTACTTCGGCTTGGCCGGCTACGCGCTGGCCTTCCTGACACCCGCCGGCGAACCTGTGAGCCTGTGGTGGACGCTGCCGGTGGCCGTGCTGGCCTCGGGCCTGGCCGCGCTCATCATCGGCTTCTTCGTGGTGCGCACCCACGGCATCTACTTCATCATGGTCACCATGGCCTTCGCGCAAATGGTGTTCTACCTCTTCTTCGACAACAAGGCCCTGGGCGGCTCCGACGGGCTCTACATCAACTTCAAGCCCAACGCAGCCATCTTCGGCTGGACACCCTTCGACCTGGACAGCAAGCTCACGCTCTACTACTTCACGCTGGGCGCGCTGCTGCTGGTGTACGCCTTTTTGCGCCGCCTGCTCTGGAGCCCCTTCGGCCGCACGCTGGCCGGCATACGCGTCAACGAGCACCGCATGCGCGCCATGGGCTACGGCACCTTCGGCTACAAGCTCTCGGCCTTCACGCTGGCTGGCGCGCTCGCGGGCCTGGCCGGCTACCTCTGGGGTACGCAGACCGGCTACATCAACCCCGAACTCATGGGTTTTCACATGAGCGCGCATGCCATCATGATGGTCATATTGGGCGGCATGGGCAATTTCGCCGGCGCCATCGTCGGCGCCTTCGCGTTTGAATACCTGCTGCATGTGTTCAAGGATCTGCCGACCCTTGGAAGCGTCAACCTCGGCAAGCACTGGCAGCTCTGGATGGGCCTGTTCATCGTGCTGCTGGTGGTCTTTGCGCCGCGCGGCATCCTGGGCCTGGTCGAAAAATTCACCCAACGCAAAAACAAAGCGGAGGCCGGCCATGAGTGAAGTGCTGCTCTCGGCGAAGAATCTGACAAAACGCTTCGGTGGTTTGGCCGCGGTCAATGACGTCTCCATCAGCCTCTGGCGCAACCACATCCACGCAGTCATAGGCCCCAACGGCGCGGGCAAATCCACCCTGACCAACCTGCTCTCGGGCGACCTGCCGCCCACATCGGGCAGCGTCACCCTGGGCAGCCAGGACGTGACCGGCTGGACGCCCGAAAAAATCTCCGGCAAGGGCCTGGGCCGCAGCTACCAGAAGACCAATATCTTTCTGCCTTTCAGCGTCTGGGAAAACGTGCGGCTGGCCTCGCAGTCGCGCGCGCCGAATGCCGCGCGCTGGCTGCAGCGCGCCACCGGCTTTGCGGCGGTCAATGCCCGCGCGGAAGAGGCGCTGGAGCTGGCCGGCCTGCAGCACCGCAAGCACAGCATCGCCGGCACCATCAGCCACGGCGAGCAGCGCCAGCTCGAAATCGCCATGACCCTGGCCACCGAGCCGCAGGTGCTGCTGCTCGACGAGCCGCTGGCCGGCATGGGTGTGGCCGAGGCCGAGCGCATGGTCGCCCTGCTGCTGGCCATCAAGAAAAACCATGGCATCCTGCTGGTCGAGCACGACATGGACGCGGTCTTTACGCTGGCCGACAAGCTCACCGTGATGGTCAACGGCCAGGTGATCGCCAGCGGCACGCCGGCGCAAATCCGTGCCGACGCGGGCGTGCAGGCGGCTTACCTTGGCGAGGAACACTGATGAACGCCCCCGAGAAACAGATCGACATCCTGATCGGTGCCCAGGACATCAACACCTACTACGGCGCCAGCCACGTGCTGCGCGGCATTGACTTCCACGTCGCGCGCGGCGAGACGATTGGCCTCATGGGCCGTAACGGCATGGGCAAGAGCACCTTGCTCAAAAGCATCATGGGCCTGGTCAAGCCGCGCTCAGGCACGGTTGCAATCAACGGCCGGCCCATGACGGGCGCCCCGCCCTACGAAATCGCCCGCCTGGGCATCGCCTATGTGCCCGAAGGCCGCGGCATTTTCGGCAACCTCAGCGTGGTCGAGAACCTCAAGATGGCGGCGCGCCCCGGCACCCAAGGCCAGCGCGACTGGACTTACGAGCGCGTGCTCGAGACCTTTCCACGCCTGAAAGAACGTTTGGGCCATGGCGGCCAGCAGCTCTCGGGCGGCGAGCAGCAGATGCTGACCATAGGCCGCGCGCTCATGACCAACCCGGACGTGCTGATCCTGGACGAAGCCACCGAAGGCCTGGCACCGCTGATCGCGCGCGACATCTGGCGCATCTGCGGCCTGATCCGCGAAACCGGCATCAGCAGCGTGATCGTCGACAAGAACTGGAAGCACGTCACTCAGATCACCGACCGCAACGTCATCCTGGTCAAGGGCCAGGTCGTGTTTGAGGGCAGCTCGGCCGAGCTGCATGCCAAACCAGAGCTGCTGGCGCAATACCTGGGCGTTTAGCGCCATGGCGTGAGAGGGGCTGGTATGCAACTTGCTCAAGTTGCGCCCTACCCTTTCCCTCTCTGAAAGCCAGCCATGCAGCCCACCCGCTCTATCCGCCCATTCATCCTGGCGGCGCTTTGCACTGCGTCCAGCCTGCTCGCCGTGCCGGCTTCCGCGCAGGACGCCTATCCAAGCCGGCCGGTCAAGGTCATCGTTGCCTTGCCGGCGGGCGGCAGCGTGGACATGGTGGCGCGCCAGATCAGCCAGCAGCTGAGCGCCGACCTGGGCCAGCCCTTTGTGGTGGACAACCGGGCGGGCGGATCCGGCCAGATCGGCCTGCCGGCGGTCGCGAAGGCGCCGCCGGACGGCTACACCATCATGGTGTCGCCGGCATCCTTCCTGACCACCAACAAGAGCATCTTCAAGACCCTCCCCTACAACCCGGAAACCGACTTTGTGCCGGTGACCAAGCTGGTCAACCAGGCCATGGTGCTGGTGGTGCGCGACAAGGCGAAATATGCCACCCCGGCCGCCGTGCTGGCGGCGGCCAAGGCCAACCCGGGCAAGCTGACCTACGCCTCCTCGGGCGACGGCAGCCCGCAGCACCTGGCCGGCCTCATGTTTGAGAGCCAGACCGGCGTCAAGCTGCTGCACGTCCCCTACAAGGGCGGCGCGCCGGCCATCACCGACCTCATAGGCGGCGTGGTGGACATGGCGTTCGCCCCGCTGCCCGAGACGCTGCCGCACATCAAGTCCGGCAAGCTGCACCCGGTGGGGGTGCTCAGCGAGAAGCGCGCCATCTCGGCGCCGGAGATCCCTACGCTCAAGGAAGGCGGCGTGAACAACGTGGTGCTGTCGGCATGGATCGCCCTGCTGGCGCCCGCCAAAACGCCCCAGCCCGTGCTGGACAGCCTGGGCAAGTCCGTGAAAGCCATGCTGCGCGGCGATGCCAAAAACAGGTTCGTTGAAATCGGCATGGAGCCGGCCGTCGATGAAACCAAACCCCTGGCCCAGGTGATTTCGGAAGAGATCCGGATCCATGCCGAGCTCGTGAAAGCGGCCGGGCTGGTGCCGCAATAAGCCTGCGCTAAAGCAAGGAGCGTAGTTCCCTCGCCGCGTCCAGCAACAGCGGCAGCAATTCCTTCTGCATCACGTCCACGCGCAGGCGCTGCGGCGACGACACCACATTAAGCGCCGCCACCGTGCGGCCCTGCATGTCGCGCAGCGGCACGGCCAGGGCGTGCACGCCCAGCTCGTGCTCTTCGCTGGCCAGGCAGTAGTCGTCCAGCCGCACCTGCTCGACCAGGGCCTTGAGCTTGCGCGGGTCTGTGGTCGTGTGCAAAGTCAGCCGCGCCAGGCTGCCGTGCTCGGTTTTTGCCTTGAGCCAGGCGCTGAACTCGCTTTTGGATTTGGCGGCCAGCAGGACGCGGCCGGTGGACGTGGCATGCGCGGGCAGGCGCGCGCCCAGGTGCAGGCCGTAGGCCAGCACCCGGGCCGGCGCCGCCTTGGGGTCGGCGGAGGATTTCCACTCAAAGCCGCTGCGCCCGATGATGACGACCTCGTCACCGTCCAGCACCGCGACCGAAAACGACTCCTGGACCTGCGCGGCCAGCCGGTTCAGCGTGGGCTGGATGGCGCGCGGCAGGCGCGCCGTCGCGAGGTAGCTGCCCGAAAAGCGCAGCACCTTGGGGGCCAGCCAGAAATAGCTGCCGTCGGTTTCCAGGTAGCCCAGGTGCGTGAGCGTGAGCAGGTGGCGGCGTGCCGCGGCGCGAGTGATGCCGGCGCGCTCGGCCGCCAGCGTGGCATTGAGGCGCTGGCGCTGGGTGTCGAAACTCTCGAGCACGGCCATGCCTTTGGCCATGCCCTCGATCAGGTCGGGCTTGGCAATCGGAAAAGCGCCGGGTTTCGCAGTGCTTCGGGAAGTGACCATTGCGCGATCATCGCACAAACAGGCCGCACATCGTGCAAAGGCGTTTTGCGCCGCTGGTGGTTCCGCACGCGCCGGCCTACTCTCACGGCTGACGGATTCATCGGAGACAAGACATGCGTGTACAGGTAGCCATCGTGGGTGGTGGCCCCGCCGGGCATTTGCTCGGCCAACTGCTTTATAAAGCCGGCATCAGCGCCATCGTGATCGAGCAGCGCAGCCAGGACTATGTGCTGGGCCGCATACGCGCCGGCGTGCTCGAACAAGGCACGACCGACCTGCTGGGCGAAGCCGGCGTGGGCAGCCGCATGCATGCCGAGGGCCTGGTGCATGGCGGCATCTCGCTGAGCTTTGGCGGCTCGCACCACCGCATCGACCTGCAAAAGCTCACGGGCGGCAAAAGCGTCATGGTCTACGGCCAGACCGAGGTGACGCGCGACCTTATGAATGCGCGCGCTGCCGCGGGCCTGCCCACGGCGTACGAAGCCGAAAACGTCAGCCTGCATGACTTCGACGGGACGCGGCCCAAGGTGCGTTATGTGCAGCACGGCGTGGCGCACGAGGTTGAATGCGACTTCATCGCGGGCTGCGACGGCTTTCACGGCGTGAGCCGGGCCAGCGTGCCGGCCAGTGCGCTCAAAACCTTCGAACGCGTCTACCCCTTCGGCTGGCTGGGTGTGCTGTCGGAAACGCCGCCCGTGGCCGAAGAGCTGGTTTACAGCAACCACGCGCGCGGCTTTGCCCTGTGCAGCATGCGCAGCCACACGCGCAGCCGTTACTACGTGCAGTGCGCCCTGGACGACAAGGCCGAGCGCTGGAGCGACGACGCCTTCTGGGACGAGCTGCGCCGCCGCCTGGCGCCCGAACTCGCCGAAAGCCTGGTGACCGGCCCCTCGATTGAAAAAAGCATCGCGCCGCTGCGCAGCTTTGTGGCCGAGCCCATGCGCTTCGGCCGGCTCTTCCTGGCCGGCGACGCCGCCCACATCGTGCCGCCCACGGGCGCCAAGGGCCTGAACCTGGCTGCCAGCGATGTGCGCTACCTGGCGCGCGCATTCGCCGATTTTTATGCCGGCGACGAGGCGGGCATCAACCGTTATTCAGAGACCTGTCTGCACCGCGTCTGGAAGGCCGTGCGTTTCTCCTGGTGGTTCACTTCGCTGATGCACCAGTTCCCGGACGGCGGCGAATTCGGCCACAAGCTGCAGGAGGCGGAACTGGATTACCTGATCCATTCGCCGGCGGCCGCGACCTCGCTGGCGGAGAACTATGTGGGCCTGCCGCTTTAAGTTCAGGTAGTCTGGCGTGGCTCGTGTCTCAGGCCGAGCCCGCCGCACCGATCGCCTGTCGGGCCCACACCAGCAACTGCGCCGGGTCATCGAGCAGTTCCGCAGGAGCGGCGTAGTACTTGCGCACCTGCACCACACCATTTTTGGTGGAGTAGCTAAAGGGCTTGGAGCCCTTCTTCTCATAGGCCGGCCGCGAAACGTCATCCACGCGGAAGTACAGCGTGTTGCCCATGACCATCGCGAACTGGTTTCCACCGTGCTTCATCGCATGGCCGCCAAAAAACTTTCCGTCGCGGATGTCTCCGAGCGGTGCCAGCAGTTCCCGCACATAGCTGACGAATTCGGCGCTGGCGCTCATGCTGCCAGCTCCGCTGCGGTTGCGGAGATTTTTTGTGCAGGTTTCATGTGAGCCATTATGGCGACGAACGCCTGCCGCCCGCGATGCACTGCGGGTCGTTGAAGGTGGCCGGGTTGTTGCGGTCGCAGGGAATACTGCAGTTGCTCGCGCCGCGGCAAGCGGACTTGAGGGACTCCTTCGCGGTTTGCTCCCAATTGATATCGGCGCAGGCACTGAGCAAAGCGACCAGGGCCGCGGCAATGGCAAGACGTTTCATGGAATGTTCCTGAACAAGCAAATCAAGCGGCATCGTCCGGCCGGGAAACCAGCAGGTCCCCCGGCTGGCAATCGAGAAATTCGCAAATGCGCATCAGCGTGTCAAAGCGCACACCCTTCACCTTGCCCTGCTTGAGCAGGGACAGGTTGGCTTCGGTGATGCCGACGTAGGCGGCCAGGTCCTTGGACTTGGCTTTGCGTTCAGACAGCATCACATCGAGTTTGACGACGATGGGCACGCGCGAAGAACGAAAAAAAGAACGAAGAAAAATTAAACGAACTGCGCGTTCTCTTCGGCCAGCGCCACGGCCCTGGCCATCACGGCGGCGATCTGCCACACCATGCCGGCGAACAGCAAGGTCAGCAACTCGTTGCTGCCCAGGCTCAGCGACAACGCACGCGGGCCGGCCGCTGCCGCCGAGGTCAGCACCAGGGTGATAAGCGTGGACGACAGTACACCAGTTACCACCGACGCAAAAATGCCGGCGGCAAAACCGCGCAGGTATTTGACGGTGCGCAGGCTGAAATATTCCGCCTGCGAAAAGCCCGAGAAGCAGCGCATGGCGCACATCAGCCCATAAGACGCGCAGCACACCGGCACCACACCCAACAGCACGGACAGGCATTTTTGCCCCAGCGTGACCTCCATGGCCGCAGCCTGCGCGACTTGCGACGACACGCCCGCGCGCATCAACAAGCTTTCCACCGGCACGCTGAGCAGGTGGTAGGCCACCGCCAAGGGCAGCGCCACCGCGAGCAATGCGCAGGCCCAGGCCAGCACGCTGCTGAGACGTTGCACATCGGGCCCGGATGGGGCCAGGGGAGTTGCGGTGTGTTTCATGCGAGCCACCTCTTGCCTGGTTAAGAGGCATTCAGTGTCTCAGATTAATTTCTGTAAAACAATAATTAATATCCATAAAACAGAAATTATTTAAAGAAATTTCAGCGCTTTAGCGACAACCCCGAACGCCTCTAAGAAGGCTTTGGGGTAAATTGCCCCCACACCATGCCC
>NZ_JBKBEX010000029.1:0-60622 GCF_047303325.1 Polaromonas sp. CT11-55
ATGAAGTTCACGTTGTCGGTCAAGTCCTTCCAGGTGCCGGCCACGCCCTGCACATCAGCCTGGCCGCCCAGCTTGCCCTCGGTACCCACCTCGCGCGCCACACGCGTCACTTCAGAGGCAAAAGACCGCAACTGGTCCACCATGGTGTTGATGGTGTTCTTGAGTTCCAGGATCTCGCCCTTCACGTCCACCGTGATCTTTTTCGACAGGTCGCCGGCCGCCACGGCGGTCGTCACCTCGGCGATGTTGCGCACCTGCGCCGTGAGGTTGGAACCCATGGAGTTGACCGAGTCGGTCAAGTCCTTCCAGGTACCGGCCACACCCTGCACATCGGCCTGGCCGCCCAGCTTGCCTTCGGTGCCCACCTCGCGTGCAACCCGTGTCACTTCAGAGGCAAAGGATCGCAGCTGGTCCACCATGGTGTTGATGGTGTTCTTGAGTTCCAGGATCTCGCCCTTCACATCCACCGTGATCTTTTTGGACAGGTCGCCGGCCGCCACGGCGGTCGTCACCTCGGCGATGTTGCGCACCTGGCCGGTCAGGTTGGAACCCATGGAGTTGACCGAGTCGGTCAAGTCCTTCCAGGTGCCGGCCACGCCCTGTACGTCGGCCTGCCCGCCCAGCTTGCCCTCGGTACCCACCTCGCGCGCCACCCGCGTCACTTCAGAGGCGAAAGACCGCAACTGGTCCACCATGGTATTGATGGTGGCCTTGAGTTCCAGGATTTCGCCCTTGACGTCCACCGTGATCTTTTTGGACAGGTCACCGGCCGCCACGGCCTTGGTCACCTCGGCGATGTTGCGCACCTGGCCCGTGAGGTTGGAACCCATGGAGTTGACCGAGTCGGTCAAGTCCTTCCAGGTACCCGCCACCCCCTGCACATCGGCCTGGCCACCCAGCTTGCCTTCGGTACCCACTTCGCGCGCCACGCGCGTCACTTCGGAGGCGAATGAAGAGAGCTGGTCCACCATGGTGTTGATGGTGTTTTTCAGCTCCAGGATCTCGCCCTTGACGTCCACCGTGATTTTTTTGGACAGGTCGCCGGCCGCCACGGCGGTCGTCACCTCGGCGATGTTGCGCACCTGGCCCGTGAGGTTGGAACCCATGGAGTTCACAGAATCCGTCAAGTCCTTCCAGGTGCCGGCCACGCCTTGCACATCGGCCTGGCCGCCCAGCTTGCCTTCGGTGCCCACCTCGCGCGCCACACGCGTCACTTCAGAGGCGAACGAAGAAAGCTGGTCCACCATGGTGTTGATGGTGTTCTTGAGTTCCAGGATCTCGCCCTTCACATCCACCGTGATCTTTTTGGACAGGTCGCCGGCCGCCACAGCCTTGGTCACGTCGGCGATATTGCGCACCTGGCTGGTCAGGTTACCGGCCATGAAGTTCACGTTGTCGGTCAAGTCCTTCCAGGTGCCGGCCACACCCTGCACGTCGGCCTGGCCACCAAGCTTGCCCTCGGTGCCCACCTCGCGCGCCACCCGCGTCACTTCGGACGCGAAGGACCGCAACTGATCCACCATGGTGTTGATGGTGTTCTTGAGTTCCAGGATCTCGCCCTTCACGTCCACCGTGATCTTTTTGGACAGGTCACCGGCCGCCACGGCGGTCGTCACCTCGGCGATATTGCGCACCTGCGCCGTGAGATTGGAGCCCATGGAGTTGACCGAGTCGGTCAAGTCCTTCCAGGTACCGGCCACACCTTGCACATCGGCCTGCCCGCCCAGCTTGCCCTCGGTACCCACCTCGCGTGCGACGCGCGTCACCTCGGCCGAGAAAGTGCCGAGCTGCTCCACCATCTTGTTGATGATCATGGCGGTGCGCAGGAACTCGCCTTCGAGTGCCCTGCCCTCGGCCTCCAGTGCCATGCTCTTGGACAGGTCGCCTTGGGCCACGGCACCTATCACGCGCGCCACCTCACTGGTCGGATGGACCAGGTCGGCGATCAGCGAGTTGATGGACTCGGCGGAGTCGCGCCAGAAACCCGAGGCGTCAGGCACAAAAGCCCGTTCCTTGAGGCGTCCCTGCTTGCCGACCACGCGGCTCAGGCGTTCGAGTTCGCGGGCCATGCGCACGTTTTCGGAGACCACATCGTTAAAGGCATCGGCGACCTTGCCGGGCACGCCGGTCCAGTCTTGCGGCAGCGAAGCGCGCGCATCGCCTTTTTTGAGGTCGGTCAAGGCAGTCAGCACCACCTTGGTCTGCTCCGTCACTGTCTCGGCTTCATCAAGCACAGTGTTGATGGCCATCGCATTCTGCAACCAGAAGCCCGAGAGTTTGTCCTCGGGCAGGCGCCGGCTGGCACGTGTTGCCAGACGGGATTTGGACGCCAGGCCTTTGCAGCGGCTGGTGGTCGCGGTGGTCATGGCCGACAGCTGGTTGAATTCGGCGGCGATCTTTCCATAGATGCCGTCCCACTCGGTTGGAAGTGTGACGCCGGCCTCTCCACGCCTGAGCGCGCTCAGGGATTTGAGAATGGACTTCAATTCGGTGTCGCGCTCCACCACCGAAAGCTTGGTCAAAGCTTCCATGTTGTTCATCCTGTATTGAGGGTAACTTTTTGTAGAAACGGGTGCCGAGATTACTCGCGAAGATACAGAATGACAATCAAATCGCACACTATTTTCGTAAGGGGGAAAACAATGTGCGGCGAGCTTGTCACAGTGGGCAAACTGTAGGTTTTGGCTTACACAAACTTCGATTTGACCGCTGTACATTTTGTAGTTACGCCTTGAAAAATATCGCGGCCGGATGGGTGTCGCTGCACGGCGTGGGCCCTGCAGATTCGCCTGCAGTTTTCGTGAAACCACCATCGGCGGCAGCACCATGAGCGTTCAACCCAGCAGTACGGCAACACAGACAAGCGGATTGCAAAGGTGCGAGGCCGAAGCGGCGCACTACGCGCTGCTTCGCCGGCTGGCTCCGGTGATACGCCATAACATGGCGGGGACGCTGCAGCCGATTGCGATGGTGGCGGCGATGCTGGAGCGGCGCCTGCAAAAAGCCGACACGGACCCGGAGGCCTTGTTGAGAAACGCGCGCGATATCGTGGCGCTGACCAAGGAAGCTGCGGCGTCCTGCGTGGATCTGATGAGCTGGCTGGCGCCCAAGGAAAAGCGACTGATCACAGCCGATGCGGGCATCGCGGAATGCCTGGGCATGGTGACAACACAGCTTTCGTTCAAGGGCTTTTCGGTGGTCGACAACACCGGTGGCCCCGTTGTGCAGTTGCCCCAGTCCGCGCTTCGCAATGTGCTGACCTCCGCCCTCATCGCGCTGACCGACGCGGCCGACGCGCCCGGCAAGGTGCTCATAGGAGCGGAGTTCGCGCAGGACGTTCTTTCCCTTCACATCGATCTCAAGCCGCACGATACTGCCGAGCCCGTGCGCGCGGCGGACAAGCCGCCCTACCGTCTGCTGGACTGGCGCGATGTGCAGGCACTGGCCCAGCAGGAATCCGTGCAGCTGCTTCACGGGAAGAACCGGTTCACGCTGCAGTTCGAAGCCGCTGCCGCGGCGGATTCGCATGCGCGCGCGGAGACGGTGCAAGCCTGACCGGCCGCGGCCTTCACGCTGGCGGCGACCCCATGTAGGACGAGGGAGCGTATGCGCAACAGGCCCCGTTCGCGCTGGCACACTGAAGCCATGAATCCTCTTCGACGTCTGGGGCGTCATGCCCTGCTGTGTGGCTGGTTGCTTTGCGCCGTCCATTTCCCGGCCGCTGCACAAGCGCCGCAAGTCGCCGCCGCGAGCGCGGAATCCGGTGCGCCGGCCCTGCTCGAAAAGCACGCGGAACTGGCCGGGCAGCTTGCGCAGAATGCCTACCGCAGGCCGTTGTTTCTGGAATCGGCCGAAAGCCCCAACGAGGTGACCGGCAGCGCTTACGCGGTGCTCAATTCGCCGTTCGCCACGGTCAGCGGCGCTTTCAAAAGCCCCAGCCGCTGGTGCGAGATGCTGATACTGCACATCAACACCAAGTACTGCCATGCGAGCGCGAACGAAAGCCCGAGCGTGTTGAACATGCATATCGGCAAAAAGACCGAGCAGCAACTGGAAGATGCTTTTGCGCTGCAATTCAGCTACCGGCTGGCCACCAGCTCACCCGATTACCTGGCGGCGAACCTGAGGTCGGACAAAGGCCCCCTGGGCACAAACAACTACCGCATCGAGCTGCAGGCGGTGCCGCTTCCCGGCGGCAAGACCTTTATGCACCTGCGCTACTCCTACGGCTACGGCGTCGCCGGCCGCCTGGCCATGCAAGGCTACCTGGCCACGGCCGGCAGCGGCAAGGTCGGCTTCACGCGGGTACAACGCGGCGGCACCACCGCCTTTGTGGACGGCATGCGCGGCACGGTAGAGCGCAACACCATGCGCTACTACCTGGCGATAGAGGCCTACCTGGCCTCGCTGGACAAGCCGCCGGCCCAGCAGCTGGAGGCGCGGCTGCAACACTGGTTCGACGCAACCGAGCAGTACGCCCGGCAGCTGCATGAGGTGGACAAGGAAAGCTACCTCAGCATGAAGCGCGCCGAATACCAGCGCCAGCAGGCTTCCTGAGCCGCAAGCGAAAGGCCAAAGGCTAGAAGTCGGAAGTCCTGGCCGGCCTGGCCTGGGGCGGCACGTTGGTGCCCGGCTCGCGGATCGGCAGCGTGGGCTCGGGCGGCGGTGGGTCGGTGATCTCGGGCGGCATGCCCGGTTCGGGCGGCACGATCAGCGGCGGGACTTCCTCGGGGATGTGGATGCCCGGTGTGCCGGGCGGCGGCTGGGGAACATGAAGATGCAGGGGCATGGAATTTCCTTGATTCAGGGACGCGTCCGGCCTCATCGCAAGCGGGACCGGCGCGGCAACTGCAGGCGGCCGCGCAGTTGCGAACGCAAGGCCAGCATGGCCAGTGCGCCCGCCGCGGCGGCCAGCAGGGCTGATTGGCAGGGCCGGGCCGCGACATGCGCGCGAATGGCCTGTGTGAACGGCAAACCACGGCGGCCTGTGGCGGCGGAACCGGATGGCGGCAACGGCAACGCGGCGGCACTGCCCTGCCCTTCGACCAGCACGGCCTCTTCGGCCGTCTGGAACACATCGTCGTCCAGCCGCCTGGGCCCGCTGTAGGGCGGCAGCTCGAGGGGCATATCGGCGAGTGAAGCCGCAGGTGTGCTCATGGTCCGGGCTGGCTTTACTGCGGGTTCGGGTTCAGGCGGACTGCAACCTTGCATCCAGCGAATTTCTGGAGTCGTCGTTGGCGGCGTTTTCCAGCTTGCGGCTCTGCGTGAGGCAGTAGGCCAGCAGGCAATCGATTTCGGTGGATTTGTCGAACACCGCATCCACGCCCAGCTCGGCGCAGCGCATGCGCATTTCGCGCGTGGCGTAGTTGCTGAAGACCACGATCTTCTGCGAGGGGCTGCGCTCGCGGCAGGCTTGCAGGATCCTGAGGCCGCTGCCCTGCTTGAGGAACAGGTCGACGATGGCCAGGTCCCACTGGCTTTCATGCTGCGTCAGCCATTGGGTGCCCTCGTCCTCGGTTTCGCAGCTGCCGACCGACTGCACGGGCGCCAGCTCTTCCAGCGTGCTGATCAGGTTGTCGCGGATGGTCGGGTTGTCTTCCACAAGGTAGGTTCGCATTTTCATGGTGGGGTGCCGATCCGCAACAAAGGCAAACAAGGGTGGTGGGGTGGGCTCGTGCCGGTTTTCATGCCCTTGAATTTACGCGCGGCGTTTGCGGCTTTGTGCCGGAGGGGCGAGCATGGCCTTGTAGGAGAAAAGGCCACGCGGCGCCGTGGGCTTCTTCAAAAACCATGGGACCGGGGAAGGAAGCGCGCCACGCCCCTCCTTGGCGCCCCCTTGGCGGCACCGGTAAGCCATGTCTTACGCGAGGAGCAGAAAGCCCTTACATGGCACGCCGATGTCGGGCTACCACCCGGCTGGCCGCGAACCCGTAATGTCCATGCACCACCCAGTGACGATCACCCAAGCACAGGAAACCACCACCATGAAGCTGATGGCCGGACTTTTGACAGGCATGGCCGCGGGGCTGCTGACCGCCTGGCGGGTCCATGCCGACCCTCGCGATATCGACCTGCTCCACGCTTTCCTGACGGTGCTGGTCTGCGCGGCAGGCCTGTTCCTGGTGTCCATGGCCCTGCCGGACAGCATTGCGCAAGTCCTGCAGGAATTCATGGCCTGGTGCCTGGCGGGCACAGTCGCCGCGCTGGGCCTGCTGGCCACAGTCAAAGTACTGGAAGGCCTGCTCGACAACTGACCGCCACACGGCGCCCGCGCTTGGCCGATGTTTGCGCACCTTCCCTCCCGCATCCGCCTGTAGGCCACCAGCCCCAGGCGGAGTCCCTTTTTTGACACAAGGATGTTCATGCCGCCCTCCAAGCGCAACACTGCCAGCCCCCATCGGACCACGGATGGCGCCAAAGACAAGAAGACCCAGCTGGAAAGCTTCACCGCGGGCAGCGCCCCGGTGCTGACGACCAACCAGGGCCTGCAGATCCCGGACAACCACAACTCGCTGAGAGCGGGCGTGCGCGGCCCGACCCTGCTGGAGGACTTCATACTCCGCGAAAAAATCACCCACTTCGACCACGAGCGCATTCCGGAGCGCGCGGTGCATGCCCGGGGCGCGGGCGCGCACGGCTATTTCAAGCCCTACAAGTCCATGGTGCAGTACACCAGCGCCGGTTTTTTGCAGGACCCGGATGTGGAAACACCGGTCTTCGTGCGCTTTTCCACCGTGGCCGGCTCACGGGGCTCGGCCGACACGGTGCGCGACGTGCGCGGCTTCGCGGTGAAGTTCTACACCGCCGAGGGCAATTACGACCTGGTGGGCAACAACATCCCGGTGTTCTTCATCCAGGACGCGATCAAGTTCCCGGACCTGGTCCATGCGGTCAAGCCGGAACCGCACAACGAAATGCCGCAAGCGGCCAGCGCCCACGACACCTTTTGGGACTTCGCCTCGCTGATGCCCGAATCCACCCACATGCTGATGTGGGCCATGTCGGACCGCGCCCTGCCGCGCAGCTTTCGCATGATGGAGGGCTTCGGGGTGCACGCCTTTCGCTTCATCAATGCCCGGGGCGGCGCCTTTTTTGTGAAATTCCACTGGAAACCCAAGCTGGGCGTGCACGGCCTGGCCTGGGACGAGGCGCAAAAGATCGCCGGCAAGGACCCCGACTTCCACAGGCGCGACCTGTGGGAAGCGATCGAAAGCGGCAACTTCCCGGAGTGGGAACTGGGCGTGCAGATCGTCGACGAAGGCAAGGAGGCTGAGCTGGGCTTTGACATCCTCGACCCGACCAAGCTGATCCCCGAGGCGCAGGTGCCGGTGCAGCCCATAGGCAAGATGGTGCTGAACCGCAACCCGGACAATTTTTTCGCCGAAACCGAGCAGGTGGCTTTCCACCCGGGCCACTTGGTGCCGGGCATTGATTTTTCCAACGACCCGCTGCTGCAGGGCCGGCTGTTCTCGTACACCGACACCCAGCTGTCGCGCCTGGGCGGCGCCAACTTCCATGAAATCCCGATCAACCGGGCGGTCTGCCCCATGCACAACTTCCAGCGCGACGGCATGCACCGCCAGGCCATCGCCAAGGGCCGGGTCGCCTACGAGCCCAATACGCTGGGCAACGGCACCGAGTTCAGGGTGGACGGCGGCGCGCAGGGCTTCCAGTCATACCCGGAGCAACTGGAGCCGCCGAAAATCCGTCGCCGCAGCCCATCGTTTGACGACCATTTTTCCCAGGCCGCGCTGTTCTGGAACAGCCAGAGCCTGCCGGAGAAAGACCATATCGTGGCGGCCTTTCGCTTTGAGCTTTCCAAGGTGGAGGTGCCCGAGATCCGCCAGCGCATGGTGGACAACCTGGCCCATGTGGACCTGAAGCTGGCCACGCGCGTGGCCGCGCCCCTGGGCATCAAGCCGCCCGACCCCAAGGCCGCGGCCGGCCGGCTGGGTTTTCGCGAGCACCGCATCACCAGCAAGGTGGAGGAAGACCCGGCCCTGCGCATGGTGGGCCGCCCCGGCGGCAGCGCCAAAACGCGCAAGGTGGCCATCCTGGTGGCCGACGGAGTGGAAGCCGCGCCGCTCAAGCGCCTGCAGCAGGACCTGCTGGACGCCGGCGCCCAGTGCAAGCTGGTGGCGCCGCACCTGGGCACCGTGAGCACCTCATCGGGCCGGCAACTGGCGGTGGACCACACGTTCACCAACATGCCCTCGGTGATGTTCGACGCGGTGCTGATACCCGGCGGCAGCGAGAGCGCCGCCACGCTGGGCGCCATGGGCGAGGCAGTGCACTTTGTGCTGGAAGCCTACAAGCACTGCAAGACGATTTGCGCGGTGAACGACGGCGCGCAGCTGCTGTCGACTCTGGGTTTCAGCCTGGGCAAAGACCCGGAAGCCGTCAGCGAGCCCACGCCGGGCGTCATCATTGCCGATGCGCGCAAGGTGACGGACGGCCAGGTGTCGCAGGATTTGCTGGCGGCGATCGCGCAGCACCGCCACTGGGACCGGCTCAACGTGGACGCGATCCCGGCGTGAGCCTCGGGGCGGAGAGGACCTTCAGGGCACCAGCGTGAGCTGGTGCGCGAAGGCCGGCGGGTTCATCTGCAGGGGCCGGTATTGCACGGCGGCCCAGCTGTCACGCATGTCGCGGTAGCGGCTGGAAAACACCAGGCCGCTCTGCCCGGTCTGGTAGATAAAGAGGGATTTTTCAGGGTCGCCCATGTCGTACACCGCGCGCAGGGACGCGGCCTGCCGGTTGGCAAAAGGCGTGGCATCGCCCGTGGCCCAGTACTGGCCCACGTTGACCGTGAACGGGTCGCCGCCCGTAGGCACACGCACGTCAAACCAGGGCGCCAGCCAGGCAACATTGCCGAAGGGCTTGTGGGCCGACAAGGCCGGATGCGCCCTGCCCCAGGTCCAGCCGGCGACGTCGGCGCCGTAAGCTGCCTGCAGGCGATCCAGCGCCCGGGCCAGCGCCGCTGCGGACTGCGCCTGGCAACCGGCCGCGCCGCACCAGTTGAGGTCCTGGCGCTCCAGGATGTCCTCCAGCGCGCTTCTGAAATGGCGCTTGCCGTAAAGCGGCCTGAAAGTCGCCTCGCCCAGTTTGCCACCCAGGATGCCGCGCGTGAGCTCGTCAGCCCAGGCGGCAAACACCAGCGGCGCTGCCTGGTCGGCACGCATGCTGCCGTCAAAGCCGGCCAGGGCTTTGCGCGCGGCTTCGGCCAGCGGGTGCTTCACCGGCTGCGCCAGCGTTTTCTGCAGGAAAGGCAGCAGCTTGACCGTCGCGGGCGACAGCAGGTCGGCCTGGATTTTTTGCATGGAAGCCACATCGTGCTTTGGCGCGGCCGCCAGCAACTGCTCGATCCGGTCGTAGCGGTAAGGCACGGTCCAGTCCTGGCCCATGAAGAAGGGATAAGCCGGCGGCGTGATGCGCTGGTTGGCCGTTGCCCACCAGCCTTTGGCTTCAATGGCGGCACGGCCGGCCTCGGGCGTTTGCGCGTACGGCAGCCAGCCGGCCCAGTCGTAACGGGCATCCCAACCCGGCGATGGCGCGATGCCGCGAATGTCGTTGTCAGGTTTGCGCAGCGGCACCTTGCCGGCGGCCTTGAAGGCCAGGCCGCCCGCGACGTCCGCCGCCACGACGTTTTGCATGGGCGAGTGGTGCGCCGCGAAGGCGTCCACCAGTTCCTGCACGGACTGTGCGCGATTGATGCGCAGGCCCGCGAGCACCGTCTGGTTGTCGGCGTCGAGCGCACTCCAGCGCAGCGCGATGACGTATTTGCGGGTATCCAGCAGTTCGGCGTGCGATTTCTGCACGTCGCTGAGCACCGGGCCGTGGCGGGTTTCGCGCACATCCAGCAGCACGTCGGGCTGGCCCTTGACCTTGATGGTTTCGCGGCGGGTCTGGAAGTCGGCCCAGGCGGTGCCTGCGGCGGCCGGGATGCGGTATTGCCCGGGGTTGGCGGGATTGATCTGCTCCAGGTACAGGTCCTGCACGTCGGGCGCGGTGTTGGTGAATCCCCAGGCCATTTTTTGGGTGCGGCCCAGGACCACAAAAGGCAAGCCGGGCAAGGTCGCGCCTATGACGTCCAGCCCGCGGTCTGCATCGCCGCCCCCGCCGGCAGGCGCCTGCAGGCGCGCGAAGTACCAGATGGCCGGCGCCGACAGGCCCAGGTGGGGATCGTTGGCCAGCAGGGGTTTGCCGCTCGTGCTGCGCGCGCCCGCCACCACCCAGTTGTTGGAACCCTTGCCATCGACTTCGCCCAGCGCGTCGGCCCAGCGGTTGATGCCTTGCGCCATGGCGACCGCGCCGGCGTCCGGGCCGCGGGAGACCTTTTGGGTAGCGGGAACCTCAGCCCGATACACGCCGAGCTCGGCGTAGAGCTTGCTGAAGTCCACCTTGGACGCGGGCTCCTCGCCGGGATAAGGCGGGAACAGCTGCCAGAGTTCGGGGGTCTTGAGCACGCGGGCCGCCGACAGGCGCGCGAATTCAGTGCCCCAGTTGCCGCCCAGGTCCAGTGCCATCATCAGCGACCAGGCCAGGCTGTCGGTGGGCGACCAGGCCGTGCCGGAATTGCCGCCGGGCTTGACGCCCAGGATGTGGAACTCGGGGGACAAGGCCTGCGGCGAACCGGCATAAAAGGCGTTGATGCCCTCGCTGTAGGCCTGCATGGCCTCGCGTCCCTCGGCGGGCAGGCCCTGCCATTGGCGCTCGGCGGCGCGCACCACGCCCAGGGTGCGCAGCAGCTTGTCGGTGTCCAGCGTGGCCGGCCCGAACACCTCGGAGAGTTCACCGTGCATCGCGCGCCGGTTGAATTCCAGCTGCCAGCCGCGTTCCTGGGCATGCACATAGCCGAGGGCAAACCAGGCGTCGCGCGGCGATTGGGCCTTGATGTGGGTGATGTCGGACGGATCGCGCGCCAGGGTCACGCGATCCCGCAGGCCGGCGGCCCGCAGCTCACCGTCCAGCGCGGGACTGGCCCGGTACACATAAATGCCCAAGGCCGCCGCGGCAAGCAGCAGCAAGGCGGCCAAGGCGGCAAAAATCCGTTTGAACCAGACCAAGATCATGTTCCCTGTAAGTTCGCCGGATGGAGGTCACCCGGCGGCAGCACCACGGTGCGTGGCGGGCCTTTTTTGCCATCCCGCACCCGGCAGGATGGCCCCGGCCTACTTTTTCTGCAAGTGCATTTTGCCGTCGGCAAACTTGAAACTGACGGTGGGAACGGTGAAATCCTCAAAGGGAGCGCCCAGCGCGATCTCGCCTTCGAGCAGCAGCACGCACTCCTGCCGGCGCAACGCCACCACCGCGGCGTTGTCGGAAAAGCGCACCCAGGTGCCGTAGCTGCTGACGTCTTCGAGGAAAAACTTGCCGGCGCGGTATTCAATCCGGGCATGCCGGCGGGACACGCGCGGATCCTGCACCACAAAATGCGCATCCTGGTCGCGGCCCAGGAAGATGGGCAACTCGGTCGAGGCGAAGGCGGTGTTGATGTCCAGCCAGCAAAGCTCGATCAGCGCCAGGGCGGCGGCCGGCGGCGTCGCCGGCGGCACCGTCAGGCTGGCCGGCACCGTGAAGGACTCCGACATGACCTCGGACTGCCATTCGATTCTGTGCACCAGGCAGGCCTCGCTGCGGCCGCGGATTTCCAGCGCGCCGAGGCTTCGGGAGCGCACGAGTGTGTCAGATGGTAAGTGCCGGATGACTACATCGGTGGCCAGGATTTGGTCGGGGCCCGACAGGTCGCTCAGGCGCGAGGCGAGGTTGACGGCGTCGCCGAAACAGTCGCCGTCCTGCTCGACGATTTCACCGCGCGCCACGCCCACCTGCAGGCGCATCTTGAGTTGCTCGGGCCAGTTGCGGATGCGATCACGGTGAACCCGCTGCAGTTCGGTCACTGCGTCGACGGCGTCCGCATTGTCGGGAAACACCGCCAGCACGCCGTCGCCGAGGTATTTGACGACGTGGCCGCGGTAGGCATGGCAGACCTTGCCTATCCACTGGGTCAGTCGCGTGATGGCCTGTGTGGCCTTGGCATTGCCCAGCGATTCAAAAACCCCGGTGCTTCCTGTGAGATCGGCAAAAACGACGGTAACTTCTGCCATAAATCGATGTAACTGCTTGTAGTTTTAACGCCATTAAAACATAAGTAGCACATAGAACTTATGACACAGGCGCGCCGACGAGATGCCCCGGCCACTTGCCTGGCCGGGGGCGGGAGCGCAAAGACTCAGCTCGCGCTGGGCTTGAGCTGCATGGCCTTGAATTCCAGGAATTCCTCAAAGCCATAAATGCCGTTTTCACGGCCGTTTCCTGACTGCTTGTAACCGCCGAAGGGTGCCTGGCCGTTGAAAGGCCCGCCGTTGATGTCGACCTGGCCGGTGCGCAGGCGGCGCGCGACTTTCATGGCGTGCTCGTCGGTGCCGCTCCAGACCGCACCGCCCAGGCCGTAAATGGTGCTGTTGGCGATCGCCACGGCGTCCTCTTCATCCTTGTAGGGAATGACCACCAGCACCGGGCCGAAGATTTCCTCCTGGGCCAGGGTGTCCGTCGCCTTGATACCCAAAATGGTGGGCTGGACAAAATAGCCCTTGTCGAAGGCGGGCGCCTCGGCGCCGCCGGCGATCACGTCCGCGCCCTCTTTGATGCCGGTGCGGATGAATCCGAGCACACGGTCGCGCTGGCCGGCGCTGACCAGGGGGCCGAGCTTGCTGCCCTCCTCCAGGCTGGGGCCTATGCTGAATTTGGCGACGGCGGCCTGGGCCAGGGCCTTGACTTCTTCGTAACGCCCGGCCGGCACCAGCAGGCGGGTGTGGGCCGAGCAGGTCTGCCCGCTGTTGAGCATGCAGGCCGAGACCGTGCCCTTGACGGCGGCCTCGAAATTGGCGTCATCGAGCACCACGCTGGCCGACTTGCCGCCCAGCTCCAGCGCCACACGCTTGATGGTCTGGCTGGCCAGTTCACCCACGCGCTTGCCGGCGCGGGTGGAGCCGGTAAAGCTCACCATGTCGACTTCGGGGTGCGTGGCCAGCACCTCGCCCACCACCGGGCCCATGCCGTTGACCAGGTTAAAGACGCCGGGCGGCAGGCCCGCCTCGTGGATGATCTCGGCCAGGATCATGGCATTGACGGGTGCGATTTCGCTGGGCTTGAGCACCACGGTACAACCCGCCACCATAGCCGGCGCGATCTTCAGCGTGATCTGGCTCAGCGGGAAATTCCAGGGCGTGATGCAACCCACCACGCCTATGGGCTCGCGCACCACCAGCGAGTTGCCGACGGTCTTTTCCCATTCAAACTGGCGCGCCACCTTGGCAAAATTGCCCCAGTGCCACGCCGGGCCGCCCACCTGGACGGCGCGGGCCATTTTCAGGGGCATGCCGACTTCGCGGGCAATCGCCAGGGCCAGGTCCTCGGTGCGGGCCTTGACGCCGGCCGCCACCTTGTCCAAGTAGGCGGCCCGCGTCTCGACCGGCAGGGCCGCCCAGCCCTCAAAGGCCGCGCGGGCCGCCAGCACGGCGGCTTCGGCCTCCGCCGCAGTGCCGGCGGGCACCGTAGCCATCAACGCCTCGGTGCTGGAATCATGAACGGGCAGGGTTTCGGGAGACTGGGCCTTGACCCACTGGCCGTTGATGTAATGCGCGGGATATACGGTCATTTGTGTGCTCATGGCGGTCCGGAAAGGGCCGGGAGAAGGCCCCAAAAATGGTGAATAATGCCCAAAAAAAGAGGGGGTGACTTTTGACTCACAGGGAAAATCCCTCTGTAGGCCTAAAGATTTAAACAGTGTTCAAAACCAGAATCAACTTGACATCTGGTTACTAACTCCTTGATTCATTTGTTGTTTTGCGTTAACCATTTCACACAAAACACCTTGCATATCCTTAGATGTCGTCTTAATCTAACAGAAGACGCCGTTCGAGGTGATGCAGCTAAATATATTCCAGGGATGTTTCGGTAGAAAGTTGTGTGGCAAATGCGCTGGTTAAAACCTAATCTGAAAAGCAGCTTCATGGCCCTGCTGGGCTCTGGAGAAGTCACGCCGTCGGTGCTGGAAGACCGCACCGAGGACATCCGCCAGTTCATTCTCGATGAACTCGGTGAATTCGGCGAAAAACACTATCCCAAGATTACCCGTCGCGTGCGCTATGCCCAGGACGTGCAGAGCCTGTGGTACACCCGCGGCGACGTGATGGCGGTGCTGGCGGCCATGCACGGTGAGACCATCGCCCGTGAGAAAGTCAGCCGCATCAGCGACAAATTCAAGGGCATGCTGCCTCGCGGACTGAGTTCGCGGTCCAGCCCGCTCACCACCTGAACCCCTTTTCTTTTTTTCCTTCGTTAGTTCTTTTTCAGTTTCTCCAGTTTCTTCCTGGCCTCCAAGGCAACTTTTTAAACCAGCTTCTAGCTGGTTTATTTTTGTCCGCCCGCAGCCGGCGCCCCGCGCGCCGGTGCCCGCTCAGTGCAAGTGGCCCCAGAGCACAAAGGCGTCGCGCCCCTCCACCGCCAGGGTGGTTTTCAGGCCCACCGGCAGCACCACCTTGGTCGGCACGTGGCCGAAAGGCAGTCCCGTCAACACGCGCGCCTTGACCTTGCTTTGCAGCCAGGCGATCACCGTCGCCAGCTTGAAGCCCTTGTCGTGCGGCACCAGCGCGTAATTTGTGAACTGTCCGAAGATGATGGCTTTTTGCTGCCCCAGCACGCCGGCGTGCAGCAGCTGGGTGAGCATGCGTTCCACGCGATAGGGATGCTCGGCAACGTCCTCGATGAACAGGATGCCGCCCTTGACGGCCGGCAGGTAAGGCGTGCCCACCAGTGAAGACAGCATGGCCAGGTTGCCGCCCCAGAGCACCGCGTCCTTGACCATGAAATCGGCGGCCGGCTTGGCATCGGCCGTAGGTTTGGGCAATTGCCAGCCCGTACCCTCGCCCTGCCCCGTGATCAGGTCGTCGAAACAGGCCTCGGTGATCTCGTCCGGTGCCTGGGCGCCGAAATCCTCGCCCAGAGCGGGGCCAGCCCAGGTCACCGCGCCGGTCTTGGCCATCACCGCCATCTGGAAGGCCGTGAAGTCGCTCAGGCCCACAAAACGGGTGCCGCCCGCGATGGCCTTGGCGACGGCTTTGTAGGGGATGCCCGGCAGGATGCGCGAAAGGCCGTAGCCGCCGCGTGAGATCAGGGCAACGTCGGCACCGCTTGCGGCCGCGCGGTGTATGGCCGCCAGCCGGGTCTCGTCGTCGCCGGCAAAACGCTGGTGGCGCGCGAGCGCGTCGGTGTCGACCTCGACTTCATGGCCCAGGGCGGTGAGGCGCTGCACGCCGCGCTTGAAAGCGGCTTTGTCGCGCACGGCGCTGGAGGGGGAATAGATGTAGATATGTTTTTTCACGGCTGCAAGTATCCCACTGCCGCCGCAACTTTCCGCGCCTGCAAGCCAGCAGGTATAAACAGGGCCACCATGATGCTGTATGTGCTGGACCTGCTGGGCGTTGCCGTCTTTGCCGTGAGCGGCGCGCTGGCGGCCGGGCGATTGCAGCTCGACCTGCTGGGCGTGCTGGTGCTGGCGGCACTGACCGCCATAGGCGGCGGCACCCTGCGAGACCTGCTGATGAATCGCCACCCGGTGTTCTGGATGGCCAGGCCCGCCTACCTGCTGGTGATTGCCGCGGCGGCCCTGGGCACCATGCTGTATGTGCAACTGCTGCCGATCCCGTCGCAGGCCCTGCTGGTGGCTGACGCACTAGGGCTGGCGCTGTTCGCGCTCTCGGGTGCGCAACTGGCCGAAGCGGCGCGGCTGTCGCCCATCATCGTGGTGGTGATGGGCACCATGACGGGCGTGGCGGGCGGCCTGATGCGCGACATCTGCAGCAACCAGGTGCCGCTGCTGCTGCGCCAGGACATTTACGCCAGCGCCGCGATCGCCGGCATCACGCTTTACCTGCTGCTCAAGACGCTGGGGCTCAAGCCTTCATGGGCTTTCGGGGCGGGCCTGGTCGCCGTGGCAGCGCTGCGGATCTGCGCCATCTTCATGGGCTTGCACTTGCCGGTCTTCAAGCTACCGGGCTGAAAAACGCCAGAGCCTGGCGCGCGACCGGCTCGCCGTGCTCCTGCACAAAATGCCCGGCCTGTGCCAGTACCACGGGCTCGCCGCAACCACGGATCAGAGCCCGCAGGTCATTCATGACGGGCGGGCCCAGCACCGGGTCCTGCGCGCCTACCACCATCAGGCTGCGGCCCGTCCAGTCGTTTTGCCAGAAGTCGCGTGCCTGCCGTGAAATGGCGGCGCCGTCGGCATCGGGGCTGTCGGGCACCATGGGTGGGAATGCGCGCAAGGCCGCGCGGTGACCTTTGTCGGGAAAGGGCGCGCTGTAGGCCGTGCACTCGGCGGGGCTCATTTGCGGATTGCCGCGGGCGAACAGGCGCGCCACGTCGAACTCCGGGTTTTTCGCGCACATCTCGCGCCAGGCCAGAAAGCCCGCGGGCAGCGGCGCATCGCCGGTGCCCAGTGTGGTGTTCATGACCAGCAAGCCTTTGTAGCGCTGCGGCGCCACCATGGGCAGCGTCAGGCCCAGCAGGCCGCCCCAGTCCTGCACCACCAGCACCACGTTTTGCAGGTCCAGGCTTTCTACCAGTTCCAGCAGGATCTGGCGATGGGTGCTGAAGCTGTGGAAGCCGTCTTTCTTGGGTTTGTCGCTTTTGCCGAAGCCGACCAGGTCGGGCGCAACCACACGATGCCCGGCCTCCAGCAGCACCGGGATCATCTTGCGGTACAGATAGCTCCAGGCCGGGTTGCCGTGCAGGCACAGCCAGGTCAGGCCGCCCTCACCTTGCCTGCTTTCTCCGCCTTCATCCAGGTAATGCATGCGCAACCCACCCAGCGCGGGCAGGTCGCTGACATAACGGGGCTGCCACGGGTAATCGGGCAACCCTTCAAACGCAGCGTCGGGCGTGCGCAGCGCATCGTCGCGCAGCGGATGCGCCAGGCGCGCCTCTTCGCGCTTGTCGGCCCGCCGCTGGCGGAAGAAGGCTTGCAACAGCCCACCGCACTCCCCGGCCAGCACGCCACCCTGCAAGCGGGTCTGGTGGTTGAGTTGAGGCTGGTCAAAGAGGTTGACGACCGAGCCGGCCGCGCCGGTTTTTGGATCCGCCGCGCCGAACACCACACGCTGCAGCCGTGCATGCAGCATGGCTCCGCTGCACATGGCGCAAGGTTCCAGCGTGACAAAGAGTTCGCAGTCGTCGAGCCGGTAGTTGCCCAGCGCCTGCGCCGCGGCGCGCAGGGCCACGATCTCGGCATGGGCCGTCGGGTCATGGCCGTCCACCGGCGCATTACGGCCGGTCGCAATGACCTCGCCGCGCCGCACCACCACCGCGCCCACGGGCACTTCGCCCGCTGCCGCAGCCATGCGCGCCTGGGCCAGCGCCTGTTGCATGAAAGTTTCGTCGCTCATGACCGCTTCAACCCGGCCTGTGCAGGCGGGGACTGATTCTTCCCGGCTTACTTCTCATCCGGCATGGGACGGGCCTGTTGCAGAGCACCCTCGACGGCCTGTTTGACTTGCTGCTGGGCTTGCTGGCTGCGCACCTGCGGCGGCGCGTCGGCGGAAACGGCAGGCACGCCGGGCGTCGCCGGGACGGCCACCTGGGTTCCGAGCTGCTTTTTGACCAGCAAACCGATGATGGCCAAAGTGACCAGCAGACCCACGATGCTGAAAATACCGCGCATATCAAGCCTCCTTGGAGTTGTCGTTGCCGGCCGAAATGCCCAGGCGATCCATCCAGCCGGCCAGGGCGCGCTCGTTTTCATTGCCGGCGGCGTAAATGGTTTTCATCGCGGCATGGGCTTCGCGCCTGTGCTGGTTGATTTTGAGCTTGCACTGCAACTCGGTCACCTGCAACTCAAAACCCACGATGCCGGCCAGCATCTTGTGGGCAAATTCCTCGCCCTGGTCACGCCACTGCTGGGCAAAAGGCGGCTCATGGTCGCCTATGAGCTTTTTGAGCAGGCGGTCCTTGGCCAGCGGGTCTTCAATCAGTGTGGCCTGCACGGTGCAGTGCACGGCCAGGTAGTTCCAGGTCGGCACCCGCGCCAGGTCGGGGTAGACCTTGGGCGACATATAGGCGTGCGGCCCGAGGAATGTCACGACGGCCTGGGGCCGTGCCTGCAGGTAGCGCCAGTGCGGGTTGGGCTTGGCCACATGGCCCAGCAAGACCATTTGCTCGCCCCGCATTTCAAGATGCAGCGGCAAATGGGTCACATAGGGCAGGCCTGCGTCGTCGACGCTGATAAGGCTGGCAAAGGGGTGCTCATGGATCAGCGCCGCGGCCTGGGCGCTGTCACCTTTGAATTGGGGTGGCAGATACATGGGCTGAAGCATAGGCGAAAACCGCGCAGATTTCCCGCGCCAGCCCCCACGGCCAGCCAAAGGCTCAGGGCCGCAAGGGCCAGCGCGCCAATGGAATATGCAGGGTCTGGCCGATGAGGCTGCGCACCAGGACAAACTCGCCGGCCGTCCAGCGGATGGGTGCGATGGCCTGTTCGGCCACGGCGCGGTCGTCGTAAAGCAAGGTGACGTGGGGGGTGTAAGCCGGCTTCGCCCAGCGCCCCAGCCCAGCTTTAGCCATCTCAAGGCCCAATGCCCGCTGGAACAGCATCAGTTCGGCCAGGCCGGCATCGCCGCGCAGCACAAAGGGCCGGTTGCGCGGGGAACTCGAAAAACTCACGGCCCGGTCGAAGGTGACCGAAAACGGCGCCGCCCTGACCGCGGCCGCGGCCCGGCTCGCCATGTCGACGATACCCTGGTCCAGGCCGGGATAGTCGCCCAGGTGATGCAGCGTGATGTGAAAGCGCTCGGTTTTGAGTGGCGCGCCGTGCAGGCCGTGCTGCGCGCGCAACTGGCGGGCGCACTCTGCAATGCGCGCCGCGGCCTCGGCGTCGGGAAAAAGCGCGAAAAACAGCCTGTCCGTCGGCTTGGCGTCTTCCTCAAAGCCGAATAGGGAGGATTGCCCGGGCATGGCTCAGGACCTCACTCCCATTCGATGGTCGCCGGCGGCTTGCTGCTCACGTCGTAGGTCACGCGGTTGATGCCGCGCACCTCGTTAATGATGCGGCCTGAGACCTTTTTGAGCAGCGCATAAGGCAGCTCGGCCCAGTCGGCTGTCATGAAGTCACTGGTCTGCACGGCGCGCAGGGCCACGACGTAGTCGTAGGTGCGGCCGTCGCCCATCACGCCCACGCTTTTGACCGGCAGGAACACGGTGAAGGCCTGGCTGGTGAGTTCGTACCAGGTCTTGCCGCTGGTCGCATCCTTGAAGTTGCGCAATTCCTCGATGAAGATCGCGTCGGCGCGGCGCAGCAGGTCGGCGTATTCCTTTTTGACTTCGCCCAGGATGCGCACACCCAGCCCGGGGCCGGGGAAGGGATGGCGATAGACCATGTCGTGCGGCAGGCCCAGAGCCACGCCGAGCTCGCGGACTTCGTCCTTGAACAATTCGCGCAGCGGCTCCAGCAGCTTGAGACCCAACTGCTCGGGCAGGCCGCCCACGTTGTGGTGGCTTTTGATGGTGACGGCTTTTTTGCTCTTGGCGCCGCCGGACTCGATGACGTCGGGGTAAATCGTGCCCTGGGCCAGCCACTTGGCGCCCTTGTGGCCGCCGTCGCCGGCCTTGAGCCTGGCGGCCTCGGCCTTGAACACTTCGACGAACTCGCGGCCTATGATCTTGCGTTTGGCCTCGGGCTCGCTCACGCCGGCCAGGTGGCCAAGGAACTGCGCGCTCGCATCGACGCGAATCACCTTGGCGTGCAGCTTGCCGACAAACATGTCCATCACCATGTCGCCTTCGTTCAGGCGCAGCAGGCCGTGGTCGACGAACACGCAGGTCAGTTGGTCGCCGATGGCGCGGTGGATCAGGGCCGCGGCCACCGAGGAATCGACGCCGCCCGACAGGCCCAGGATGACTTCCTCGTCACCGACCTGCTGGCGGATCTTCTCGACGGCTTCGCTGATGTAGTCGCCCATGACCCAGTCCTGGCGCGTGCCGCAGATGTCGAGCACGAAGCGCTTGAGAATGGCATTGCCCTGCTTGGTGTGCGTGACCTCGGGGTGGAACTGCACCGCGTAGAAGCGGCGCTCTTCGTCGGCCATGCCGGCGATGGGGCAGGAATCGGTGGACGCCATGAGCTTGAAGCCCGGCGGCATTTCGGTGACCTTGTCGCCGTGGCTCATCCAGACGTCCAGCATGCCCTGGCCTTCGGGCGTGGTGTAGTCGGCGATGTCCTTGAGCAGCGCGGTGTGGCCGCGGGCGCGCACATCGGCAGAGCCGAACTCGCGTTTGTGGCCGCCCTCGACCTTGCCGCCCAGCTGGTGCGCCATGGCCTGCATGCCGTAGCAGATGCCCAGTACCGGCAGGCCCAGCTCAAAGACGGCTTGCGGCGCCTTGTCGGTGGTTTCTTCGTAGATGCTGGCGTGGCTGCCGGAGAGGATCACGCCCTTGAGCGTGCCGTCCTTGGCATACTCGCGGACCCAGTCGTCGCTGACGTCGCAGGGATGGACTTCGCAGAACACATGGGCGTCGCGCACGCGGCGCGCGATCAACTGGGTGACCTGGGAGCCGAAATCGAGGATGAGGATTTTCTGGTGTTGCATGAGGGGCTTCTTCAAGGCAAAAAAAGAAAGGGCGTCTTTCAAGACGCCCTGGCCGGCTGGGTCAAACTCAATCGGCGCGGTAGTTTGGCGCTTCTTTCGTGATCTGCACGTCGTGGACATGGCTTTCGCGAATGCCTGCCGAGGTGATTTCGACGAACTCGGCCTTGTCGCGCATGTCCTCGATGGTAGGGCAACCGCAGTAGCCCATGCTGGCCCGCAGGCCGCCGGCCATCTGGAACACGATGGCAACCATGGACCCCTTGTAGGGCACCCGGCCTTCGATGCCTTCGGGCACCAGCTTGTCGGCATTCGGGTTGCCGGTGCTCGACTCCTGGAAGTAGCGGTCGGCGCTGCCCTGCTGCATGGCGCCTATGCTGCCCATGCCGCGGTAGCTCTTATAGCTGCGGCCCTGGAACAGGATGACCTCGCCCGGGGCTTCCTCGGTACCGGCGAACATGCCGCCCATCATCACCGTGTTGGCACCGGCCGCGATGGCCTTGGCGATGTCGCCGCTGTAGCGGATGCCGCCGTCGCCGATCAGCGGTACGCCGGTGCCACGCAGCGCGGTGGCGACGTTGTCGATGGCCATGATCTGCGGCACGCCGACGCCGGCGACGATGCGGGTGGTGCAGATGCTGCCGGGGCCTATGCCGACCTTGACGCCGTCGGCGCCGGCTTCGACCAGGGCGAGCGCCGCCGCGCCGGTGGCGATGTTGCCGCCGATGACATCGACCTGGGGATAGTTTTGCTTGACCCAGCGTACCCGGTCAAGCACGCCCTTGCTGTGGCCGTGGGCGGTATCGACCACGATGGCGTCGACACCGGCCTTGACCAGGGCTTCAACGCGCTCTTCGGTGCCCTCGCCCACGCCGACGGCGGCGCCCACGCGCAGCTGGCCGTGAGAATCACGCGCGGCGTTCGGGAAGGTGGTCTGCTTGGTGATGTCCTTGACGGTGATCAGGCCCTTGAGCTCGAAGTTGTCGTTGACCAGCAGCACGCGCTCCAGGCGGTGCTTGTTCAGCAGTGCCTTGGCGTCGGACAGCGAGGCGGTTTCGGAGATGGTGATCAGGCGCTCGCGCGGCGTCATGATGGTGCTGACAGGCACGTCCATGCGCGATTCGAAGCGCATATCGCGTCCCGTCACGATGCCGACGACCCGGCCGCCGTCGATGACGGGGAAGCCGGAAATGCCGAGCTGCTCGCTGAGCGCCATGACCTGGCGCACGGTGTGGGTGGGGGTGATAACGACCGGGTCGCGCAGAACGCCGCTTTCGTAGCGCTTGACCTTGGCGACTTCAGCGGCCTGCTGCTGGGCCGTGAGGTTCTTGTGGACGATGCCTATGCCGCCTTCCTGGGCGATGGCGATGGCCAACCGGGCTTCGGTGACCGTGTCCATGGCCGCAGACACGAGCGGCAGGTTCAGGCGGATGTTTCGGGAGAATTGGGTGGAAAGTGAAGTGTCCTTGGGCAGGACCTGGGAGAACGCTGGCACCAACAATACGTCGTCGAAGGTGAGCGCTTTGCCGAGTAGGCGCATAGGGATGGCTCCAAAAACACGATTGTACCCTTGTCGCAAAAACCCGTCGGTACTAACCCCTAGCCCCCGGGCGCCACGGTCTGGCCGCCGTGGCGCCCGGGTTGTAAAAAGCCCGCTTTGCGGGTTCTTTGCCGGCTCTTTGCCTCCGGAATAGGCCGAAACCGCGCCACACGGCGCTACACTGGCGAAATGGACTTCAAACTCGTCTCAAGAACACTCATCCTGGCCGTCGCTGGCAGCGCATTTTCAGTCACCGCCCTGGCGCAGTGGCAATGGATAGACAAGGACGGCCGCAAGGTCTACAGCGACCGCTCCCCACCCGCCGACATCCCCGAGAAAAACATCCTGAAAATGCCGCGCGGGGCGAAAGTAGCTGCCCAGCCCACTGCCAAAGAGGATGCAGTTGCGACTCCCGGGGCAGCCGCCTCCGCCCCGGTGGCCAAAAATGATCCCAACGCGCCCAAGCTGACCGGCAAGGATCCGCAGCTCGAAGCCAAGAAAAAACAGGCGGAAGAAGAAGAGGCTGCGAAAAAGCAGGCAAACGAAGAAAAAGTTGCCAAAGCAAAGGCGGAAAATTGCGATCGCAGCAAAAAAGCAGTGAACTCTTTTCAATCAGGCCAAAGAATTACCGTCACCAACAGCAAAGGCGAGCGTGAGTACATGGATGACAGCGCCAAAGCTGCAGAGGTCAAACGCCTTCAAGGCATTATCGAAACTGATTGCAAATAAGTTGTAGCGCTACTGCTCCGGTAGCGTTGGCATTCTTGGACTCGATACCCGGCTTTCTTTAATACCCTTTAATACCCGGCCTTGGCGCCGGCCCGGGTTTTGGCAAACAGCCCGGCCCGCTTGGCGCCCTGGCGGTTGAACCTTTCACGGCGTGCCACCTTGGGGTCCACGCGCAAGCCACGGTAAATTTCCACCCGGTCCTGGCTGTGGAGCACATGCCCCGGCGTGGTTTTGCGGCCCCAGATGCCCAGCACCAGGCGGGTGGCCCGCAGTTCGGGAAACTCGTTGAATACTCCGCTGACTTCCAAAGCCTGGGCCACCGTCGCACCGGCGGCCAGCTCCAGCGTCCATTCACGCACCTGCCGCGGCGCGGGGGAATAAACCAGGGTGATTGCCAGCGGCGCGCCGCCCTCAGGGCTCGCCATAGACGTCCGAGGCTCTTTTGACAAAAGCATCGACCAGGCTGCCCGCGATCTTGTCGAACACGGGACCGACCAAGGCGGCTAGCGCGGCATTGTCGAAGTCATAGCGCAGGCTGAACTCGACCTTGCAGGCCCTTTCACCGCCCTTGCCCACCGGCGTGAAATCCCAGTGGCCGTCCAGCTTTGAAAACGGGCCGTCGACAAGCTTGAGGCTAACCTTGCGGTCTTTTTCGTGAGTGTTGCGTGTGGTGAAGCTCTGCGAGAGGCCGGCGATGGAGAGGCCGATTTTTGCCGTCATCCCGTGCGCGTCCTCCTCCAGCACCGAGGCTTGGTCGCACCAGGGCAAAAACTCGGGATAGCGGGCGACGTCGGTGACCAGGGCGTACATCTCGGCGGCGCTGTACCAGATTAAAACGGACTTGTGAACGGTTTTCATACAATGGAAGGCTGGGCGCAATTGTATTAGCCACCTTAGAGGCTCTGTACTTTTCAAATTTCGCCCCTACCTTTTATCCATGGCCACCAAAGAAGCAACTTCCTCCAAAAAAACGGCCGCAACGCCTTCCGCCAAGCTGTCCCCCAAGGCCGCTGCCGCCGCCGTGCGCATTGCCGACAACAAAAAAGCCCTCTTCAATTACCACATCGAGGAGCGCTTTGAAGCCGGCATGGTGCTCGAGGGCTGGGAAGTGAAGTCCCTGCGCGAAGGCAAGGTGCAGCTCACCGACGGATACGTCGTGGTGCGCGGCGGCGAGCTGTTCATCATCGGCTGCCAGATCAACCCGCTGGGCACGGCCTCCACCCATGTGCGGCCCGATTCGGTGCGGACCAAAAAGCTGCTGATGCACAAGGAAGAAATCCGCAGGCTGGTCGGCAAGGTCGAGCAAAAAGGCTTCACCCTGGTGCCGCTGAACATGCACTGGAAGGCCGGCAAGGTGAAGTGCGAGATCGGCCTGGCCAAGGGAAAGGGCGAACACGACAAGCGCGACACCATCAAGGACCGCGAAGGCAAGCGCGAGGTCGAACGCGCGATGAAGTCCCGCAACCGCTGACGGCGGTATTTTTTTCTCCGGCGATGGAATAAACCGGCCCCGGCCGGTGTTTATCCCTGTGCAGCCGCATGCACATGCGTGCTGCGCAAGCGAAACGCCCACAACACCACACCGGAGATTTCCATGAAACTGCTGTCCACCGCCCTTTTGGCGGCTGCCCTGCTTGGCGGCTGCGCCTCCATGACCACCCCCGCCCCGGCCAGCGTTGCCGACGGCGTGCTGGTCGGCCCCAACGGCATGACGCTGTACGTCTTCGACCGCGACGCCGCCAACAGCGGGAAATCCGTCTGCAACGGCCCCTGCGCCACCAACTGGCCGCCCCTGATGGCCAGCGATGCCGACAAGCCGGGCGGTGACTACACGGTGATCACCCGCGACGACGGCAAGAAACAATGGGCCATGAAGGGCAAGCCGCTGTATTACTGGGCCAAGGACAGCAAACCCGGTGACAAGACCGGCGACAACGTGGGGACCGTCTGGCACATCGCCAAGCCCTGACGCCGCGATGCCTGCCGCCGGACCCTACCCTTTCAGGCCGGCTCCGCTAGGATGGCGGCAGGCTTTGCCTGACGCATGACCCACTTTCCGCTGACCGACCATATCCCCAGCCTGCGACGTTATGCGCGCGCGCTGACGGGCGACGCCTGGACGGCCGACGACCTGGTGCAGGACACGCTGGAGCGCGCCTGTTCCAAATGGCGGCTGTGGGTGGTAGGCAGCGACCTGCGCGCCTGGCTGTTCACGCTGATGCACAACATCTTCGTCAACCAGGTCCGCCGCTCCCTGCGGCAGGCGGCCGCGGGCGCCACGGTCAATGTCGATGAGGTCGAGAACGAGCTTGCAGCGCCGGAAGCCGGTACCGCCCAGTCGCTGGACCTGCAGCGCTGCCTGCTGCGTCTGCCCGAAGACCAGCGGGCCGTGCTGCTGCTGGTCAGCCTCGAAGACCTCAGCTATGAAGAGGTCGCCAGAATCACCGGCGTGCCGGTCGGGACCGTCATGTCCCGGCTGTCGCGTGCGCGCAGCCGTTTGCGTGAACTGATGGACGGCCCGGCCCCGGTGGCCGCCACCGCACCGGCCCAGCTCAGGCGCCTGAAGTAAAGGCAGCAACCCATGGAAAAACCCCACGACACATCGCAGCCCCCAAGTGAAGTCCTGCACGACCGGATCAACGCCCTGGTCGACGGCTGCTTGCCACCGGGCCGGCAGGCTGAGCTCGAAGCGCAACTGGGCGAAGACGCCGCCGCACGCGAGACCCTGCGGGCCTGGAAGGCCCAGCGCGACGCCTTGCGTGCCCTGCATCGTCCGCTGCTGGACGAAGCCATTCCAGACGCGCTGCTGGCCGCCGCGCGCCGCGGCCAGGCGGGCAAGCAGCAAATTGACCGGTGGCGGCGCTGGGGCGGCATGGCGGCCGCCGTGGTGTTGGCCTTTGGCGTGGGCTGGCTGTCGCATGGGCAGCTCGGCGGGCCGGCACTGCAGCAACTGGCCTCCGCACGGTCGGCGCAATCCTTTGTGCACCAGGCTTCGCTGGCGCACGCGGTGTTTTCGCCCGAGGTGCGCCATCCTGTGGAGGTCACGGCCGCGCAGCAGGAGCACCTGGTGCAGTGGCTGTCCAAGCGCGTGGGCCGGCCGCTGAAAGTGCCGGTGCTGGCGGCCGAAGGCTATGATCTGGTCGGCGGCAGACTGCTGTCCGGTGACGGCGGCGCCCGCGCGCAATTCATGTTCCAGAACGCGGCCGGCCTGCGCCTGACGCTGTACCTGGGCGCCATCGATGCGGCCTCCCAGCCGCCATCCCAGGCAGCACAGGAAACCGCCTTCCGCTATAGCGGCGACGGCCCCGTGCCCTCGTTTTACTGGGTGGACCAGGGTTTTGGTTATGCGCTGAGCGGCGCCGTCTCGCGCGATGAATTGATGAAGCTGGCGCAGCGGGTGTACCAACAGCTCTGAGCCGGGTCCTCTTATTTCAGCCCGCGCAGGGGATGTGTCTCAGGCGTCCAGGGGCTCGCGAAAAACGCATCCGCCATGCCGGGCTTGACGTCTTCGATGCGGGCCGGGTTCCACTGCGGCTTGTAGTCCTTGTCAATCGCCAGCGCGCGTATGCCTTCGACGGTCTCGCTCCCCGCGCCGGGGCGCAGGTGAAAGCAGTGGTACACCATGTCGCGCTCCATACGGAGGTCGTCAGCCAGGCCCATGCCGCGCGCGCGGCGGATCTGCTCCAGCGTCACATGCAGCATCAGCGGCGAGCGTTTGCGCAAGGTGGCGGCGGTTTTGGCCGCCCATGAATCTACCGAAGCCTCCAGCGCGTCGACGATATGTTTCACGCGCTGCAGGGAAAAATAGCCGTCGATACGGCTGTCGGCTTTGGTCGGCCGGGTGCGGCTCGCCGTCCATTGCGCCGCTATCCATGCCTGGGCTGCCGCGGCCGAAGCAAAGGCCTCGCGACCCAGCGCATCCCACAGCTCAGGCAGGCGGGCCGCCTCGACCTGGATGTCGGCCAGGCCGTAGTTCAGCGCCTCCTCCGCGCCAATGACATCCCCCGTCAGAGCGAGGTATTCACCCGCATGGCCGGGGCAACGACTCAGGAAATAACCGCCGCCCACATCCGGGAACAGGCCGATGTTGGTCTCGGGCATGGCCATCTTGGTGTGTTCGGTCACGATGCGCACTTTGGCCCCTTGGCTGATTCCCATGCCGCCGCCCATGACCACGCCATCCATGAAAGCGACATAGGGCTTGGGGTAGGTGTGGATCAGGTGGTTGAGCGCGTATTCCTCGGCGAAGAAGTCCTCGAGCGCGGAATCGCCGGCGAAAACAGCCTGGTGGAAAAAGCGGATGTCACCGCCCGCGCAAAAGCCGCCGAACAGGCTCTCAGGCGTGCCGGGCTGGCCTTTTTTGTTGCTGCCGCGTATGGCCACGACGTGAACCGCCGGGTCGTCGCGCCAAGCCAGCAAAGCGGCGGACAAGGCCCGGATCATGCCCAGGGACAGCGCATTAAGCGCCTTGGGGCGGTTCAGGGTGATGAGCCCGGCGTTGCCGCGGCGCTCGACCAGCACCTCGAGCCGAGTCTCCGTGTTCATGCCGCTCATGCCCGCTGCCTCCATCCGACCAGTTCATTGACCACCAGCGCGCCTATCACCAGCGCGCCCCCCGTCAGCACGCTGGCGCCGGGCACCTCGCCCGCGCCGAACCAGGCCAGCAGAATCCCGAAAATCACTTCCAGCAACGCCAACAGGGCGACTTCCGGCGCCTTGAGCACGCCGGCGCACATCACCGACAGCACGCAGGGAATGGCCAGTTGCACCAGGCCCAGCAAGGCCAGCAGGCCGACGTCATGCGCGGTGGCGGAAAACGGCAGCGACAGCGGCAAGGTCGCCAGCGTCGAAATCGCCGCGCCCAGCAGCACCGCGGGCACCAGGTCGACATTCTTGCCGTGGGCGCGGCTGTGCTGCACCACCGTCCAGTTGCTGGCACTGGCCAGCGGCACCATCAGGGCCACCAGGGTTCCACCGATGTGGCTGGAAAGGTCCATCTGCCCGCCGTACATCCAGGCAATGCCGGCGCCGGCCATGGCAATGGCCAGCCAGGTGCGTGCCGGAATCTTGTGGCCGATGAAGGCGCGTGCCAGCAGGGCCGTGATGAAGGGGCTGACCGCCATGGTCACCAGCACATTGGCCACGGTAGTCAGCGTGAGCGCGACCATGAAGGCGGTGAACATCACGCTCCAGCAGACACCCGACAGCCAGAAGGCCGAGCCGCCGTTGCGGATCTTGCTGAACACCGCCCTGCCCTGGAAAAACGGCAGGATGACCAGCAGCGACACCACCGTGAAAAAGCTGCGCCAGAAGGTGACTTCAAAGCTGCGGGCCGACTCCAGGTGGCGGGTCACGACCCCGGCAATCGACCACATCATGGTCACGAAGATCATCAGGACAACGGCGCGGGAATGCGTGAGTTTCATGGGTGGTAAATCGATTCAGCTGTTACGCAAATATAAAGGCCACCGGAGCTTTCGCCCGCAGCGGCCCGATTTCAAGCGTTCCTCTGCTGCCAGCAGGGGCCGCGGAACCGGCTTTGCCGGGCCGCAGGCGCAGCGCCCCCTCGGGGGGCAGCGCATTACACGAAGCCGAAGGCGCAGTGAAAAGCGTGGGGGCTCAGGATCTGCCGGCGCGCTTGCGGTCGCTTTCTTTCAGGTGGCGCTTGCGCAGGCGAATGGACTTGGGCGTGATTTCGACCAGCTCGTCGTCCTCGATGAATTCCACGCCATACTCCAGCGTGCATTCAATCGGCGGCGTGATCTTGATCGCGTCTTCCTTGCCACTGACGCGGAAGTTGGTCAGCTGCTTGGTACGCGTGGCGTTGACCACCAGGTCGTTGTCGCGGCTGTGGATGCCGACGATCATGCCTTCGTACACCGGGTCGTTGGCGCGCACGAACATGCGGCCGCGGTCGTCCAGCTTGCCCAGGGCATAGGTGAAGATTTCACCGTCGTCCATGGAGATCAGCACGCCGTTCTTGCGCCCGCCGATGTCGCCCTTGTGCGGCTCGTAGCTGTCGAAGATGTTGGAGATCAGGCCCGAGCCGCGCGTCAGGTTCAGGAACTCGTTGGTAAAGCCGATCAGGCCGCGCGCCGGGATGCGGTACTCAAGGCGCACGCGGCCGCGGCCGTCCGGCTCCATGTTCACCAGTTCGCCCTTGCGCTCGCCCAGGGCCTGCATCACGCCGCCCTGGTGCTGGTCTTCGATGTCGGCGGTGACCAGCTCGATAGGCTCGTGCTTCTCGCCGTTGACATCCTTGAACACCACGCGCGGCTTGGAGACGGCCAGCTCATAACCTTCGCGGCGCATGTTTTCCAGCAGGATGGTCAGGTGCAGCTCGCCCCGGCCCATGACCTCAAAAATGCCTTCTTCGTCGGTTTCCTTGACGCGCAGGGCCACGTTGTGCTGCAGCTCTTTCTGCAGGCGGTCCCAAATCTGGCGGCTGGTGACGTACTTGCCTTCGCGGCCGGCCAGCGGACTGGTGTTGACGCAGAAGTTCATGGTCAGGGTCGGTTCGTCGACCTTGAGCATGGGCAGCGGCGCGGGGTTGACCGGGTCGGTGATGGTCACGCCGATGCCGATGTCGGCAATACCGTTGATCAGCACGATCTCGCCGGGGCCGGCTTCAGTGGCCTGCACGCGCTCCAGGCCCTGGAAGGTCAGGACCTGGTTGATGCGGCCCTTGATGGCCTTGCCGTCCGGGCCTTCCATGACAACCACGTCCATCATGGGCTTGATGGTGCCCTGGCTGATGCGGCCCACGCCGATGCGGCCGACGAAGGTCGAAAAATCGAGCGCGGAAATCTGCAGCTGCAGCGGCGCCGCCGGGTCGCCCTTCTGGGACGGCACGTGCTTGAGGATGGTGTTGAACAGGGCCGACATGTCGGGGCCCCACTGTTCGTTGGGCGGGCCTTCCTCGAGCGAGGACCAGCCGTTGATGCCGGAGGCGTAAACCACGGGAAAATCCAGCTGCTCGTCGGTCGCGCCCAGCTTGTCGAACAGATCGAAGGCGGCGTTGACCACCTTGTCGGGATTGGCGCCCGGCTTGTCGACCTTGTTGACCACGACGATGGGCTTCAAGCCCAGGGCCAGCGCCTTCTTGGTCACGAAACGCGTCTGGGGCATGGGGCCTTCCTGCGCGTCGATCAGCAGCACCACGCCGTCGACCATGGACAGCGCGCGCTCAACCTCACCGCCGAAGTCGGCGTGGCCCGGGGTGTCGACGATGTTGATGTGCGTGCCTTCCCAGGTCACGGCGCAGTTCTTGGCCAGGATGGTGATGCCGCGTTCTTTTTCGATGGCGTTGTTGTCCATCACGGTGTCGACCACTTTTTCGTGCTCGGCGAAGGTGCCGGACTGGCGCAGCAACTGGTCGACCATGGTGGTTTTGCCATGGTCAACGTGGGCGATGATGGCGATATTGCGGATCTGTTTGTGGCTCATGGTTGGCTTTCTGGGAACTTTAAAACGTCAAAAACTGGCAAAAACTGTCAATGGTGAACAAGGGCCGCCGCACCCGCCGGCGCGGTGCCGCCGGAACTGTGCGCGGCATTCAAAATGTCCTGGATCTCTATCGGGCTCAGCAGGCGCTGCGGAATCAGCTCGTCCGCCGTGATGTGGGCCGAGCCCAGGAAGGCCGGGGCGTCGCCGCCCTGCCCCGCCGCGGGACCGTAGACCTGCACCAGTGGCGCGTCGGCGCCCCACTGGCCGGGCTCGCCCCGGCGGCGCAGGCCGCTTAAAAACCGCCCCGCATTGTCGGCGTCCAATGTGACAGACGGATACGCTGAAACCAGGGACTGGGCCGGCAGCAGGCAAGCTTCGCGCTCGGGCTCGGTCATGGCTTCCAGGGCCGGCAGGCTGACGCACTGCTGCGTGGTGTAGCCGCCGGTCTCCAGCCGCCTGAGTGAGCCCAGGTGGGCGCCGCAGCCTATGGCCTCGCCGATGTCTTCCCCCAGCGTGCGGATGTAGGTGCCCTTGCTGCAGGTCACGGTGATCCTGATGGCGGCCGGCGCGCGTTCGTCGTGGACCTGGGCCATTTCCAGCTTGAAGATGGTGATGTGGCGGGCTTCGCGCTCGACTTCCTGGCCCTTGCGGGCGTATTCGTAGAGGGCCTTGCCGTCTTTCTTGAGCGCCGAATACATGGGCGGCACCTGCGCCAGAGGGCCGGTAAAGCGCGCCGTCAGTTCCCGCAGCAGAGCCGGCGTGATCTCGGGCACGGGCCGGGTCTCTATGACCTCGCCCTCAGCGTCGGCTGTGCTGGTTTTTTTGCCCAGCAGCAGGACGGCCTCGTAAGTCTTGTCGGCATCGAGCTGGATCTGGCTGAACTTGGTGGCCGCGCCGAAGCACAGCGGCAGCACGCCGGTGGCCAGCGGGTCCAGCGTGCCGGTGTGGCCGGCCTTGTCGGCGCGCAGCAGCCATTTGGCCTTCTGCAAAGCCTGGTTGCTCGACAGGCCCAGCGGCTTGTCGAGCAGCAGCACGCCGTGCACGGGACGTCGCTGGATTTTCTGGCGATGAGAAGAAGTTTGCGTCATAAGTTCCGACAGGCTCGGCGCACGGGACAAGCCCGGCGCTTCGTTGGCGCCGTTGTCCCTGAACCTGTCATCAAGGGGAACGGCGCGAACTCAGTCGTCGTGCGCGCGGGAAGAGACCGCCTTGGCAATCAAGGCGTTCATGTCGGCCGCACGCTCGGTGGTGCGGTCGAAGTGGAAATGCAGGGTCGGCACCGTGTGCGTCATCAGGCGCTTGAACAGGCCGTTGCGCAGGAAGCCGGCGGCCTGGTTGAGCGCTTCCTCGCACTCCTTCGGGTCGCCGACGAGCACGCTGAAGAACACTTTGGCGTGCGCGTAGTCGGCCGTCACCTCGACCGCCTGGATGGTCACCATCCCGACCCGCGGGTCCTTCAGCTCGCGCGCGATCAGCTCCGTCAGGTCGCGCTGGATCTGATCGGCGACACGAAAGCCGCGGTTGGGGGTGGATGACTTTTTACGCATGGGGTGAATGGGGCGAAATCCTGTTTTTTCTGGAAGGCCCGCCGCGGGAAGGCGGCGGGCCGGTCCGCTTTACAAGGTACGCGCCACTTCCTTGATTTCGAAGAACTCGAGGATGTCGCCTTCTTGAATATCGTTGTAGTTCTTGATATTCAGGCCGCACTCGAAACCTTCCTTGACTTCCCGCACGTCGTCCTTGAAGCGTTTGAGCGAGTCGAGTTCACCCGTGAAGATGACCACGTTCTCGCGCAGCAGGCGCAGGCGCGCGCTGCGGCGAACCAGGCCGGAGGTGACCATACAGCCGGCGATGGAGCCGATCTTGCTGACCTTGAACACCTGGCGGATTTCGGCGGTACCGATGACTTCCTCTTTCTTGTCGGGCGTGAGCATGCCGGACATGGCGGCCTTGAGTTCGTCCACAGCGTCATAAATGATGTTGTAGTAGCGAATGTCGATGCCGTTGTTCTCGGCCTGCTTGCGCGCCTGGGCGTCCGCGCGGGTGTTGAACCCGATCAGCACGGCCTTGGAGGCGATAGCCAGATTAACGTCGGACTCGGAAATACCGCCGACACCGGAGTACACCAACTGCACCTTGACCTCGTCGGTCGAGAGCTTGAGCAGCGACTGGGCCAGCGCTTCCTGCGAACCCTGCACATCGGCCTTGATGATGATGGGCAGCATCTTGACTTCGCCCGCCGAGATGTCGGAGAACATGTTCTCCAGCTTGGCGGCCTGCTGCTTGGCCAGCTTGGTATTGCGGAACTTGCCGGCGCGGTAGGTGGCGATTTCACGGGCGCGGCGCTCGTCGGTCATCACCATGAACTCGTCACCGGCTTGCGGCACTTCGGTCAAACCCTGGATTTCCACGGGGATGGAGGGGCCCGCCGATTTGATCGGCTTGCCGTTTTCGTCCAGCATGGCGCGCACGCGGCCGTAGGTCGAGCCGGCCAGCACCACGTCGCCGGCCTTGAGCGTGCCGGACTGGATCAGCACGGTCGCGACCGGGCCGCGGCCCTTATCGAGCTGGGCTTCAATGACCAGGCCCTTGGCCATGGCGTCGACAGGCGCGCGCAATTCCAGCACTTCGGCCTGCAGCAGCACCTGCTCGAGCAGCTGGTCGATGCCGGCGCCCGTGCGGGCGGAAACCGGCACAAAGGGAGAATCACCGCCGAATTCTTCCGGCACGACTTCCTCGGTGACCAGTTCTCCCTTGACGCGGTCCAGGTTGGCATCGGGCTTGTCGATCTTGTTGATCGCCACCACGATGGGAACGCCTGCCGCCTTGGCGTGCTTGATGGCTTCTTTGGTCTGGGGCATCACGCCGTCGTCGGCCGCCACCACCAGGATGACGATGTCGGTGGCCTGGGCGCCGCGGGCACGCATGGCGGTGAAGGCTTCGTGGCCCGGGGTATCCAGGAAGGACACCATGCCGCGCGGGGTTTCCACGTGGTAGGCACCGATATGCTGCGTAATGCCGCCGGCTTCACCCGCGGCCACTTTGGCGCGGCGGATGTAATCGAGCAGCGAGGTCTTGCCGTGGTCGACGTGGCCCATGACGGTGACAACGGGGGCACGCGGCAGCAGTTCTGCCTGCTGGCCCTGCACGTCGTCGTCGGTGAAGGCTTCCGGATCGTCCAGCGCGGCGGTGACCGCCTTGTGGCCCATTTCTTCCACCACGATCATGGCGGTATCCTGGTCCAGCGGCTGGTTGATGGTGACCATCTGGCCGAGCTTCATCAGGTGCTTGATCACCTCGGAGGACTTGACGCTCATCTTGTGCGCCAGTTCCGCCACGGTGATGGTTTCAGGCACATGCACTTCGATGACCTTGAACTCGGTCGGCGCCACAAAGGTGGACTCGGGGCGTGCATCGCGGTCGTTGCTGCGGCGGCCGCGCGGGCCGCTGCGGAAATTGCCGCGTCCGGGCACGACGGGCGCGCCACGACTCGGGATGCCCTTCTTCTTGGCGGCGTCGTCCTTCCAGGTCGAAGACAGGTTCTCCGACTTGACTTCCTTCTTGCCCGCGGCACCCGGCGCGGCGGCGGCCGCGGGAGCACCCGGCTTGGGCGCGGCGCCCGGCGCACCGGCCGGCTTGTGCAGCGTGCCCTTGATGGCGGCCTTGGGATCGACGTGCGGCACCAGCACGCGCTTGGGCGCGGACATCATGGCGCGTATGCCTGCGGCTTCGGCCTCGGCCTTGCGGCGGCGTTCCTGCAGCTCCTGCGCCTTGGCGGCGTCGGCCTGGAATTCAGCGGTGGCCTTGGCCTTGGCGGCCGCAGCCGCGGCAGCGGCATCAGCGGACTTGGTGGCCTGCTCGGCGGCGGCGGTTTCAGCGGCCTTGGAGGCGGCGGCCGTCGGCGCGGCGGCTTCCTTGGCTTTGCCTGCAGCGGGCTTGGCCTTCTTCGCGTCGGCGACGGCGGCAGCCGCAGCGACGGCCTGGGCGGTCTGCTCGGCGGCCAGGCGTTCCTGCTCACGCGCAGCGTCCTTCGCGTCCTGCTCTTCACGCAGGCGGCGTTTTTCGGCGAGTTCCTGCTCCTGGCGGCGTAGCAGCTCGGCGTGGCGGCGGGCTTCTTCCTCGCGGCGGATCAATTCTGCGTCATCGACGACGGGTGCCGGCGGCGGCGCGGCCACTTCGGGCTGCACTTCTTCGGCGGGCTGGTCCGAGCCTTCGTCGCGCTTGATGAAGGTGCGCTTCTTGCGGACTTCCACCTGGATGGTGCGGGCCTTGCCAGTGGCGTCGGCCTGCTTGATTTCGCTGGTGGATTTTTTCACCAGCGTGATTTTTTTGCGCTCGGCCGTGACGGTGCCATGGCTGGCCTGCAAATAGCCCAGGAGCTTTTGCTTGTCCGCCTCGGACAGGGGGTCGCTGGGCTGTGCCTTGGCGACGCCCGCGCTGGTCAATTGCTCGATCAGCGTGGCGGGGGATTTATTGAGTTCAGCTGCGAATTCAGCGACGGTGGTGGTACTGGACATATGTTTTTTTCCTGCAGGCCTTTCATGATCATTGCTCTTGGGCCGCTGCGGGTGCAGGGGTGTCAGCGGCAGCGGGCTCATCGGTAAACCAATGCGCGCGAGCGGTCATGATCAGGGCTTTGGCCTCGTCCGCAGACTGGCCGGTGATATCGGTGAGTTCGTCCACAGCCAGGTCGGCCAGGTCGTCGCGGGTGGTGATGCCCGCTTCGGTTAATTTGGCGATCAGCTCTGGCGTGAGGCCTTGGACGTCGCGCAGGTTCTGCGAAACGCCTTCGGCATTTTCTTCCTTGGCGATTTCCATCGTCAGCAGCGCGTCTTTGGCGCGGGTGCGCAGCTCATTGACAGTGTCTTCGTCGAAGGATTCGATCTCCAGCATTTCCTGCAGGGGCACATAGGCCACCTCTTCAAGGCTGGTGAAGCCTTCTGAGATCAGGATGTCGGCGATTTCCTCGTCCACGTCGAGCTTTTCCATGAAGAGCTTGCGGCTGGTGTCGGTTTCGCTGGCCTGCTTCTGGGCGGACTCGTCGGCCGTCATGATGTTGATCTTCCAGCCGGTCAGCTCGGCGGCAAGGCGCACGTTCTGGCCGCCGCGGCCGATGGAGATGGCCAGGTTTTCCTCGTCGACGACGACGTCCATGGCATGGCGCTCCTCGTCGACCACGATGGACGACACATTGGCCGGAGCCAGCGCACCGATGACGAACTGGGCCGGGTCTTCGCTCCAGAGCACGATGTCGACGCGTTCGCCGGCGAGCTCGTTGGTCACGCCGTTGACGCGGGTGCCGCGCACGCCGACGCAGGTGCCTATGGGGTCGACACGCTTGTCGTGCGACAGCACGGCGATCTTGGCGCGCGAACCAGGGTCACGGGCGCAGGATTTGATTTCCAGCAGGCCCTGCTCGATTTCGGGCACTTCCTGGCGGAACAGCTCGATCATGTACTCGGGCGCGGTGCGCGAGAGGATGATGGGCGCGCCTCGCAGGGTGGTGTCGACCTCCATGATCATGGCGCGGACACGGTCGCCGGAGCGCAGGTTTTCCTTGGGGATCATGTCTCCGCGGCGCAGGCGGCCCTCGACGCGGCCGGACTCGACGATGATGTCGCCCTTGTCCATGCGCTTGACGGTGCCGACAAAAATCTTGTCGCCGCGCGACATGAAGTCGTTGAGCAGCATTTCGCGTTCGGCGTCGCGGATTTTTTGCAGGATGACCTGTTTGGCCGCTTGCGCGCCGATACGGCCTATGGGAAGGCTTTCAACCGGCTTCTCGATGTAGTCGCCCTCTTCGATGTCGGGGATTTCGTCGCGCGCGTCGCTCACCAGTTCTTCAGCCTCGGGGTTTTGCAGGCCGGCTTCATCCGGCACCACCAGCCAGCGGCGGAAGGTTTCATAGTTGCCGCTGTCACGGTCGATCACCACGCGGATGTCCACTTCGCCTTCGTACTCTTTTTTCGTGGCCGAGGCGAGCGCAAGCTCAACAGCACCGAACACGACGTCGCGCTCCACATTTTTTTCACGCGAGATGGCATCAACCAACATCAACAGTTCGCGATTCATTTCACAAGCCTGCCTTTCTTCATTTCTTGAAATTCAATTCTCGGGGGAGGAAGCGACACCGGGGGTGGACCTGGGTTTGCGGCCCTTGAAGTCCACCACGGGCGCAAGCCGCGCCTGGTGAAGCTCGTCGAGCGTGAAACCCAGCGCCTGCAGCGGTGCGGGAATCCTCTTTTTGCTAATCTTCTGGCCGGGTTTGGCGGCAGGCTCGTCACTCCAGACGATCTGCCAGCCGGCCTCGGCGCGCTCCAGCGTGCCGCGGAATTTTTTGCGGCTGGCCGTCACTGTCGAGCCGGCGCTAGCCGCCACGCCAATAGGCGCCTTCAGCGTGATGTCGACCAGCTCGCCGGCAAAACGCTCAAAATCCTTTTCACCGCGCAAAAGCCTGTCGATGCCGGGGGAACTGACCTCCAGCCGGGCGTACTCGACGCCCTCGACTTCCAGCACAAACTGCAGCTGGCGGGTGACTTTTTCGCAGTCTTCGGCATTGATGAACTGCTCGGCGCCCTGGACGTAAGGCATGTCGATCGTGACACGCAGCAAACCGCCGCCGGTGCGCTCGATCTCGACCAGCTCGTAGCCCAGCCCCGTCACAGTTTGCTCAATCGTCTCTTGCAATGCCATTCAGTCTCTAAAACCCGCTTATTAATTCAATAGTTCAAAAACAAACGCCCAAAAAAAATGGGCGGTGAAAACCCGCCCATTTGGTCGTGAAGCTCTTATTGTAACGCGCTGCGCCCCTCGATGCAAACAATTTCCGTGCCTGAAACGAGAGTCACCGCTAAAACTCCGGCGGGAGCAGCCCGCCTTAACCCTTTTTGCCTTTTTGTTAAGCCATCACACCGTCATTCATTGATTGCCAGCTTGTGGCGGGACAGGTAGCAACAAAGATGGGCGCCACGCACTGATTTTCAACGACGCACACAGATCAATACCAAAATTCCCAATGAAATCATTGGGAATTTTTGATTATTTAAAGTAAATTCTCAAAACTGCAGGCCTATACGGCCGTCACAAGCACACGCGTATAGGGATGGCGCGGCGAATCCAGCACTTCGCTGAGCGAGCCGGACTCCAACACATCCCCATCCTTCATCACCATGACTTCATGCGCCATGGCGCGTATCACGTCCACGTCGTGCGTGATCAGCAAATAGCTGAGGCCGCGCTCGCGCTGGAGTTTTTGCAGCAGGCCCAGCACCTGCTTCTGGATGGTCACGTCCAGCGCGCTGGTCGGTTCGTCCAGCACCAGCAGGCTGGGATTGATGATGAGCGCCCGGGCAATCGCCAGGCGCTGGCGCTGCCCGCCCGAGAACTCGTGCGGGTAACGCTGCAGCAAGCCCGGAAACTGGGCCTCCGTCATACCGACATCGGCCAGCGCCTGTATGGCCCGCTCGCGCCGGGCAGGAGGAGCCAGGCTGGGCTCGTGCACGCGCAGGCCCTCCTCCACGATGGCTTCGACGCTCATGCGCGGCGACAGCGAGGAAAACGGATCCTGGAACACCACCTGGACCGCCCGCCGTATGGCTTTGTCACTTGCGGCCTCTTGGCCCCAGGCCTGGCCGGCCGCCTGCAACTGGCCCGAAAAAGGCAGCAGGCCCAGGCTGGCCAGCGCCAGGGTGGACTTGCCGGAGCCCGATTCGCCAATCACGCCCAAGGTTCTGCCGGCCGGAATCTGGAAACTGGCCTCTTTCACTGCGACAAATTCACCGCGCTTGAACCACCCACGTATGCCGGGAACCGGCACCGGGTAGCTCACGCGCAGCCCTTCGGCCTTCATCGTGATCGCTGCATCCGCTGCGGCACCGGCCGCCGCCAACCCGTCGCGCCGCGGCTTGCTGTCGATCAGCTTGCGGGTATAGGGGTGCTGGGGCCGGGCAAACACCTCGGCGACGGTACCCTGCTCCACGATGCGGCCGTTTTCCATCACGGCCACCCGGTCGGCAAACTTGCGCACCAGGTTGAGGTCGTGGGTGATCAGCAGCACGGCCATGCCGTTGCGCTGCTGCAGCTCGCCCAACAGGTCCAGGATCTGGCCGCGCAAGGTGACATCCAGCGCCGTGGTGGGCTCGTCGGCTAGCAGCAGCCGGGGCTGGCAGGCCAGCGCCATGGCGATCATGGCCCGCTGCCGCTGCCCGCCCGAGAGCTGGTGCGGAAAAGCCATGGCGCGGCGCGCGGGCTCGGGAATACCGGTGTCGGCCAGCAGCTGGATGGCACCCTGCATCGCTTCGGCGCGGGACAGGTTTTTGTGGAGCTCCAGTACCTCGGCAATCTGGTCGCCGACGCTATAGAGCGGATTGAGCGCCGTCATGGGCTCCTGGAAGATCATCGCGATGTCGCGGCCGCGAATCCCGCGCAAGGATGGCTCGGCCAGCGACAGCAGATCGACAGGCGCTTTGGGCGGCGCCCCGCTGGCCGCGCGTTCGGCCGCATCAACGCCGGTAAAAACGGCTTTTCCGCCCACCGTGGCGTTTTGCGCCAGCCGCAGCAGGCTGAGAGCGGTCACGGTCTTGCCGGAGCCGGACTCGCCCACCAGCGCCAGCTTTTCGCCGGGGGCGATGGAAAAATCAATGCTGTGGACGACCGCTTTATCGCCAAACGAGACCTTGAGGCCTTCGACCTTCAGCAAGGGGGCTGTCATTTATCGGCCTTTCGCGGGTCCAGGGCATCGCGCAGCGCGTCTCCCATCAACGTCAGCAACAGCAGTGTGACAACCAGCACAGCAAAAGTGGAGATTGATATCCACCAGGCATCGATATTGGCTTTACCCTGGTTCAGCAATTCCCCCAACGACGGCGTTCCAGGCGGTACACCCAGACCCAAAAAGTCGAGGGAGGTCAACGCGAGAATAGCCGCGCCCATTTCGAAGGGCATAAAAGTGACGATGGGCGTCATGCTGTTAGGCAAGATGTGCCGCCACATAATCTGAAGGTTGCTGACGCCCAGCGCCTTTGCAGCTCGAACATAGTCCAGCTGGCGGTTGCGAAAAAACTCGGCCCGGATGTAGGCAGAGAGCCCCATCCAGCCAAAGAGGCTGAGCAGGACGATCAGGAGGGGGACGCTTGGCGTAAAGATGGCGCTGAAGATGATCAACAAGTAAAGCTGGGGCATCGACCCCCAAACCTCGATGAAGCGCTGGAACGCGAGATCGGTTTTACCGCCCGCATAGCCCTGAATGGCGCCCGCCAGCACACCGGCGATAACGCCAATCACGGTCAAGACGACACCGAACAGCACGCTCAGTCTGAAGCCGTAAATCAGTTGCGCCAGCAGGTCACGGCCACGGTCGTCCGTGCCGAGGAGGTTGTCACGTGACGGGGCGGATGGGTTGGGCTCTTTGGCAAAGTAATTGATGGTTTTCGGGCCATAGGGATTGGGCGGGTAAATTGCCCAGTTGCCACCCTCGTTCAGCTTGCCACGGATAAAGGGATCAAGGTAATCCGTGGGGGTTTCAAAGTCACCGCCGAAGGTCTTCTCGGGGTAATCCTTGGCCAACGGAAAGTAATACTGCCCATTGAAGCTCACCATCAGCGGCTTGTCGTTGGACAACACCTCAGCAAACAGGCTCAAAATCACGAGCACGCCGAACACCAGCAGACTCCAGTAGCCAAGTTTGTTACGGCGAAAACGGCGCCAGGCGCGAACCGAGGGCGATACCGAGGATGGGCTGGCAGACGGGGCGAGGGGTGGGACGGGGCTGTTCATGCTCAATCGAACTTCACGCGGGGGTCCACCCACACATAACAGAGGTCGCTGATCAGTTTGGTCGCCAAGCCAATCAGTGTGAAAAGGTAAAGCGTTCCCAGAACCACCGGGTAGTCCCGCCGGATCACGCTTTCATAGCTCAGCAGGCCCAAACCATCGAGTGAAAACAGCGTTTCGATCAGCAATGAACCGGTGAAGAAAGCGCCGACAAAGGCCGCAGGGAATCCCGTGATGATCGGAATGAGCGCGTTGCGAAACACATGCTTCCACAGCACTTGCCGCTCACTGAGCCCTTTGGCACGCGCTGTCAGCACGTACTGCTTGCGGATTTCCTCCAGAAAGGAATTCTTGGTGAGCGCCGCGGTCACCGCGAAGCTGCCGAGCACCATGGCTATCACGGGCAAAGTGATGTGCCACAAGTAATCGGTGACTTTGCCCCCCCAGCTCAAGGAGGCCCAGTTGGCCGAAGTCAGCCCGCGCAGGGGAAACCACTGCAGTTGTCCTCCAAAGACCACCAGGAGCGCGACGCCGAGCACAAAACCCGGGATGGCATAACCCACCAGCACGACCAACGTGGTGACGAAGTCAAAACGGCTGCCGGCCCTCACCGCTTTGGCCACGCCCAACGGCACGGCGATCAAATAGCTAAGAAAAAATGTCCAGAGCCCGAGGCTGATGGAAACCGGCAGCTTTTCCTTGATGAGCTGCCAGACGTCCTTGTGCTGATAGAAACTGTTGCCAAGGTCAAAGCGCGCAAATTGACCCAACATCTGGAAGAAGCGCTCATGCACCGGCTTGTCGAACCCGTATAGCGTCTTGATTTCTTCAATGCGTTTGGCATCCACGCCTTGTCTGCCGCGGTAACCGGCGCCCGACGAGGCAGCCCTCTCGCCGCCTGAATCCCGGCCCTGCAACTGGGCCACCATTTGCTCGACCGGCCCGCCGGGCACGAACTGCACCATCGCAAACGTGACCAGCAGGATGCCGAACAGCGTTGGAATCATCAACAGCAGGCGTTTGAGGATGTAGCTGGCCATGTTGATTCGCCTATTTATTGCCTTCCGAGGCCCACCAGGTGCTCATCGCCCAGGTGTCTGCTTCGTAATACGGCGGGATGACGGGGGGCAGCACAAAAGGGCGTGGCCGGTAGCCGATGAGGAATGCGTCGCCATAGTACTGCGGCACCGAGTAATAACCGTGGGTCAGCACCCGGTCCAGCGCACGCATGGCCGCCCCCAGTTCGGGCCGGGTCCTGGCCGTGACCACTTTTTGCAGCAGCGCATCAACGGCCGGATCCGCAATGCCCCAGATGTTGGATGAGCCCGGTGTTTTGGCCGCGGCAGAACCCCAACGGTCCAGCAACTCGCCGCCTGGGGCTGTGCTACCGGGCAAGCGAGCCGTGGTGATGTCAAAGTCAAAGGCATCCATCTTCTGCTTGGACAGCGAGAAGTCCACCACCCGGTAGGTCATGGTGATTCCGAGCTTTTCCAGCGACTTCTGAAAGGGCCCGACAATACGGACCAAGCCCGGCTGGTCGTTGAGAAACTCCATAACGAAGGCCTCACCCTTGGCGTTGCGCAGGGCGCCATCGCGGTAGGTCCAGCCGGCCTCCTTCAGCAAGGCCTGGGCCTGGCGCAGATTTTCTCGCAGACTGCCGGGCGGCGCTGTGCTGGGCGACACTGGAACCTCACCAAACACCTCCGGCCGGAGTTTGCTGCGCAGAGGCTCCAGCAAGGCCAGTTCATCGGGCTTGGGCAGGCCCTCGGCGTGGAATTCGCTGTTCGGGAAATAGCCGTTCACCCGCTTGTAGATGCCGTAAAACAGCTGGCGGTTCATCCACTCGAAATCCATCGCGAGGCCGATGGCCTTGCGCACCCGAATGTCCTGGAACTGAGGTCTGCGCAGATTGAAGATGTAGCCCTGAAAATCACCCGGGTTCTTGTTTTCAAAGGCCCGCTTGACCAGATCGCCGGAGGTGAACTGCTTGCCGGTGTACTGCCTTGCCCAGTTACGCGAAATGAATTCGCGCAAAAAATCGAACTCACCGGCCTTCAGGCCTTCGAATCTAGAGGTCTCGTCGAGGTATATCTTGTAGGTGACGCGGTCAAAATTGAAGAATCCCTTGCGCGTGGGCAAGTCAACGGCCCAGTAATTCGGGTCGCGCACGTAGGTGATGTCACGACCCATGGCCAGCGAGGCCAGCTTGTACGGACCAGAGCCAATGGGCGGCTCGGACACGATCTGGTCAAGGGGCTTGCGCTTGCCATCGACTACGCCCCAGTCGCGGCTGAAGACCGGCATGCCGCCAACCACCAGCGGCAGCTCGGGGTTGGGCGTGGCAAAGTCAAAGCGCACCACCCTTTCGGACACAACCACGGCGCCCTTGACCTCGGCGTAAATGGTCTTGAACTGCGGTGCGGCTTCCTTGCTGATCAGCGTCTTGAAGGAATGCACCACGTCGGCAGCCAGCACCGGCTTGCCATTGTGGAACCGCGCTTTCTCGTTCAGACGGAAGGTCGCAGAAAGCTTGTCCGCCGCCACCTCGACATCTTCGGCCAGCAAGCCGTAGGCTGTGGTGGGCTCTTCAGAATTGCCCGTCAGCAGGCTTTCCAGCAACAGGCCACCGATGTTGTAGGGAGCGGTGCCACGAAGGGTTAGAGGGTTGAATTTGTCGAAATTGGTCGGCCGCGTGGGGGGCACCATACGGATTTCACCACCCTTGGGTGCATTCGGGTTAACGTAGCTGAAGTTGGTAAAGCCCGGTGGATACTTGATGTCGCCGAACTGAGCATAGGCATGGGCCGCCCGGCACGCAGGGGCAGCGCACGCCAACAGGGCAAGCAGCAAGGCCCGCAAAAAAGACAAATCCCGCATGCGACAATTCTGCACTACTTAGGTCGGCAAATTTCCAGCGCGCATATCTCGCGCCCCTTGCCGGCATATCTTCCGCACATTTACTGGAGCACCTGCATGGCGACACACACCGGATTCCTCACTGGCAAAAAACTGTTGATCACGGGCGTGCTGTCCAACCGCTCCATCGCCTACGGCATCGCCAAGGCCTGCCACGCGCAGGGCGCCGAACTGGCTTTCAGCTACGTCGGAGAGCGCTTCAAGGACCGGATCACGGAATTCGCCGCCGACTTCGATTCGAAACTGATTTTTGACTGTGACGTGGGCGACGACGCGCAGATCGCCAAGCTGTTCGCCGACCTGTCGCAGACCTGGCCGACGTTTGACGGCTTTGTGCACAGCATAGGCTATGCGCCGCGCGAGGCGATTGCCGGCGACTTCCTCGACGGCCTGTCGCGCGAGGGCTTCAAGATCGCCCACGACATCAGCGCCTACAGCTTCCCGGCCATGGCCAAGGCCGCCCTGCCCTACTTGAACCCGAAATCGGCGTTGCTCACGCTGACCTACCTGGGCGCGGTGCGCACCGTGCCCAACTACAACACCATGGGCCTGGCCAAGGCCAGCCTGGAAGCCTCGGTGCGCTACCTGGCCGAATCGCTGGGCCCCAAGGGGATGCGCGTCAACGGCATCAGCGCCGGCCCCATCAAGACCCTGGCCGCCAGCGGCATCAAGGGCTTCGGCAAGATTCTGAGCGTGGTCGCCGAGGCATCCCCGATTCGCCGCAACGTGACGATTGAAGACGTGGGCAATGTGGCGGCTTTCCTGCTGAGCGACCTGGCCGGCGGCGTGAGCGCCGAGATCACCTATGTCGACGGCGGCTTCAGCCACGTCGTGGGTGGCATCGCCGAACCGGCCGAAGCGGCCTGAATCAAGGCTGGCGCCAGTAGTCGTAGCTCCAGACGGTCTCAAAACCCGCACGCCGGTATAGCGCCAGCGCCGAGGTGTTGACGTCTTCCACCTGCAAAAACGCCCGCGCGATGCCGCGCTGTTCGGCCACGGCGGCAATGCCGGCCAGCACCCGCCCGGCCAGTCCCCTGCCCCTGAAGGCCTGGTCGGTGCGCATGCCGTGCACGCTGGACCACCCATGGCTAAAGGCGCCGGCGCCCGCCGCCACGGTTTTGCCGTTTTCGCGCACGCTGGCATAAACCGACCCGCGGGCGCGGCTCAGGGCCTTGACGCGGCTTGCGCCGTCCACCGGGTCAAAACCTTCGGCCAGGAACAGCGCGGCCCAGGCCGCATCGGGCACATCGGCGGTCTCGGCCGGCGCTGCCGTGCTGGTAGCGCGCATGGCCCGCACCGGCGCCACCTGAACCAGCACCGGCTTTCCCGATTGGTAGCCGCGCCGCGCCAGCTCCTGCCGCAGGTCGTCGAAGCAGGCTTCATTGGCCAGGCGGAACACCGTGCGCAGGCCGCGCGCCCGGTAGCGCGCCTCGACCTGGTCGACCATGCCCTCGGCCGCCGGTACGTGGCGCAGCGGCACGGCGCTGCGGGCCCGGCTGACCGTGCCGCTGTCAAAGGGCAGCAGCCAGTCCTGGAATTCCTCGACGGCTTCGGGAGACACCGCGGCCAGGGTGGCCCGCTCTATGGATTCGATATCGCTGGAGGTCATGGTGGGTCGGGGTGAAAGTCACGGGAACAAAGCCCGCGCATGAGCGGCTTTGAGTGGGTGATTATCGTAGGCGCTAAGCAGCCCGCCCATTGAAATGCTGGACGGGGATGGCGGCAAGGTCCAGGTCCTGCACACAGCGCAGGTTAACGGCGGCCATGCGCTTGCCGTCCGGGGCCGTGCCCTCGCCATAGGGGTGGATGCCGCAGGTGGGGCAAAACCGGTGCTGGATGAGGTGCTTGTTGAACAAATAGGTACTGGCGTTCTCGTCGGGCGTGAGGAGGCGCAACTGCTCGCGCGGAACAAACCAGAGCAGCGAGCCTTTGCGCGAGCACATGGAGCAGTTGCACGCCAGCGCGCTGGCGGGCTCGCCCTCAACCTCAAAAGCAATCTTTCCACAGTGGCAACTTCCTTGGTGGCTCATGTTTTGCATCCTTTTTTCTCAATGATTTGCGGGGCAAGCAGGCGCATGTGGCGCGCCCTCGACAGTTTCCTCGAGCAAGGCTTGCCGCACCCGGCATGGGACTATAGACTGTACATTCATACAGCCAAAAGTCAAAGAAACATGGCACCGCACCAAGCACCAACACCCTCTTCCCGCACTTCAGCCTCCATGTCGGTTTTTCGACTCAAAGCCCTCCACCTCCTGCTGGTCGTCGCGGGCCTGCTCACGCCCACCCTGCCCAGTGCGGCCTTTGCCGCCACAGCTGCACCCGAAGCGCCGCAGCTCATGCTGGCCAAAGCCTACCGCCCGGGCATCCCGCTGGCCGACTACTGGGTCAGCGAAAAATACGACGGCATACGCGGCTACTGGGACGGCGAGAAACTGCTGACCCGCAACGGGGAACGCATAACGGCGCCGAGCTGGTTCACGGCAGGCTGGCCCAAGGTGCCGCTGGACGGCGAGTTGTGGGCGGGCCACGGGCAGTTCGCCCGCGCGATGTCCACGGTGCGCCAGCAAAGCCCGGATGCGGCGGCCTGGCGGGCCATGCGTTTCATGGTGTTCGACTTGCCCGCGCAGGGTGGCCGCTTCAGCGAGCGCATCCCGGCCCTGAACGGCGTGGTGAGCCGCATCGACCAGCCCTGGGTGCAGGCGGTGGCCCAGTCCAAGGTCGCCAGCCATGCGGCCCTGCAGGCGCTGCTCGCCACCACCGTCAAGCACGGCGGCGAAGGCCTGATGCTGCACCGCGGGGCCTCGCTCTACAAAGGCCAGCGCAGCGACGACCTGCTCAAGGCCAAACCGCACGAGGATGACGAAGCCCGCGTGGTGGCGCACATTCCCGGCCGCGGCAAATATGCGGGCATGGTGGGCGCGCTGCTGGTGGAGATGCCCGCTGCGGACGGCAAGCCCGGCCGGCGCTTCAAGCTGGGCAGCGGCTTGAGCGACGAGCTGCGCCAGAACCCGCCACCCGTGGGCAGTACCGTAAGCTACCGTTTCCGCGGCCTGAATGACAGCGGCATCCCGCGTTTTGCCAGTTTCATGCGGGTACGGGACGCTGCCGTTTAAAGCGGCCGAGGCTGCTGGGCCTGTTTACTTCTTGACGCAGTCCGCGTAGTAGCGGGTCTTGCCCTTGGCATCGACCTCTTCCACCAGGCCGTGGATGTCGGTCTCGAAACCCGGGCACTGCGCGTTGAATTCGCGCGAGAACTTCAGGTAGTCCACGATGCGCTTGTTGAACACCTCGCCCGGAATCAGCAGCGGAATTCCCGGAGGGTAAGGCGTCACCAGGCCAACGGTGATGCGGCCTTCCAGGTGGTCGATCTCGACGCGCTCCGTCGTGCGGTGGGCGATGTGGGCATAGGCGTCGCTGGGCTTCATGGCGGGCGCCAGGTCGCTCAGGTAAACCTCGGTCGTCAGCCGCGCGATGTCGTACTTGGCGTACAAGGTGTGGATGTGCTGGCACAGGTCGGCCAGGCCCATGCGCTCGTACTTGGGGTACTTCTGGCAGAACTCGGGCAGGATGCGCCACATCGGCTGGTTCTTGTCGTAGTCGTCCTTGAACTGCTGCAGCGCCGTCAGCAGCGTGTTCCAGCGGCCTTTGGTGATGCCGATGGTGAACATGATGAAGAAGCTGTAGAGGCCGGTTTTTTCGACGATCACGCCGTGTTCGGCCAGGAACTTGGTCACGATGCTGGCCGGGATGCCGGTTTTCGCGAACTTGCCGTTCAGGTCCAGGCCGGGCGTGACGATGGTGGACTTGATCGGGTCCAGCATGTTGAAGCCGGTGGCCATCTGGCCGAAGCCATGCCAGTTGTTGGCGCCGTTTTTCGCCATCTTGGCGCTGCGGGATTCGCCCTTGATGATCCAGTCTTGGGCCTCGCCGATCCCCTCTTCGACCAGCTTGTCCGGCCCCCAGACCTTGAACCACCAGTCGTCGCCGTACTCCTCGTCGATCTTGCGCATGGCACGGCGAAAGTCCAGTGACTCGGCGATGCTCTCCTCAACCAGCGCGGTGCCGCCGGGCGGCTCCATCATGGCCGCGGCCACGTCGCAGCTGGCGATGATGCTGTACTGCGGCGAGGTGGAGGTGTGCATCAGGTAGGCCTCGTTGAAGAGGTGCCTGTCGAGCTTCACGTCCTGCGAATCCTGCACCAGCACGTGGCTGGCCTGGCTGATGCCGGCCAGCAACTTGTGGATGGACTGCGTGGCGTACACAACGGCGTTTTTCGGCCGCACGCGGTTTTTGCCCATGGCGTGGTAAGCGCCATAAAAGGGGTGGAAAGCGGCGTGCGGCAACCAGGCTTCGTCGAAATGCAGGTTGTCGATGTAGCCGTCCAGCATGCCCTTGATGGTCTCGGTGTTGTAGAGCACGCCGTCATAGGTCGACTGCGTCAGCGTCAGCACGCGCGGCCTGACCTTGCTGCTGTCCACGCCCTTGAGCAGCGGGTTGGCGTCTATCTTGGCCCGTATGGCGTCCGGCTCGAATTCGCTCTGCGGAATCGGGCCGATGATGCCGAAATGGTTGCGCGTCGGCTTCAGGAACACGGGGATCGCCCCGGTCATGATGATGGAGTGCAGGATGGACTTGTGGCAGTTGCGGTCGACCACCACCACGTCGCCGGGCGCCACCGTGTGGTGCCAGACCATTTTGTTGCTGGTGGAGGTGCCGTTGGTCACAAAGAAGCAGTGGTCGGCGTTGAAAATGCGCGCCGCGTTGCGCTCGCTGGCGCCTATCGCGCCGTCGTGGTCCAGCAGCTGGCCGAGTTCTTCCACCGCGTTGCAAACGTCGGCGCGCAGCATGTTTTCGCCGAAAAACTGGTGGAACATCTGCCCGACCGGGCTTTTGAGGAAAGCCACGCCCCCGGAATGGCCGGGACAGTGCCAGGAATAGGAGCCATCCTCGGCGTAGTCCAGCAGAGCCTTGAAAAACGGCGGCTGCACGCCTTCCAGGTAGCTCTTGGCCTCGCGCAGGATGTGGCGCGCGACGAACTCGGGCGTGTCCTCGAACATGTGGATGAAGCCGTGCAGCTCGCGCAGGATGTCGTTGGGAATGTGGCGCGAGGTCTTGGTCTCGCCATAGACGTAAATCGGCACGTCCAGGTTCTTGCGGCGCACCTCCTCGATGAAGGTGCGCAGGTTCAGCACGGCGGGATCGAGGTCGGGGCCCGGCGAGAACTCCTCGTCGTCAATCGACAGGATAAAGGCGCTGGCCCGGCTTTGCTGCTGGGCGAACTGCGAGAGGTCGCCGTAACTGGTGACGCCCAGCACCTCGAAGCCTTCGCTCTCGATGGCCTGCGCCAGCGCGCGGATACCCAGGCCGGAGGTGTTTTCGGAACGGAAATCTTCGTCAATGATGACGATGGGAAAGCGGAATTTCATGGCGGGGAGAGCAGTTCAAGGGTGCCCTGAACCTGTCGGAGGGCATGGGGAACGCTCAAAAGGCATAGACAGGTTGAGCCCGAGCGGCGGGAGGGAAGCTTTTTCCAAGCAGCGAAGTGTAAGGACATATTGTTGCGCTACGCTTGTCTTGGGGTCTAATTGCCCCAAAATGTAGCGGATGACCGACAAAAGGAGGAAGCATGAGTGAATCGACGATCTGGTGGCTGCTGGCCGGCGTTGCGGTTGCGGTGGAACTGGCGACGGGAACGTTTTACCTGCTGATGGTGGCCATAGGGCTGGCGGCCGCGGCCGTTTCCGCCCACCTGGGCGCCTCAACGTCCGTGCAGCTCATCACCGCGGCCGTGGTGGGTTCGGCCACCGTCGGCATTGCCCATCTTGTCCGGAGCCGGGGCCCCGAAGCCCTGCCGCCCGGGACCAATCCGGACGTCAATATGGATATCGGCGAAACCGTGCAGGTCGACGACTGGCAAGCTGACGGCACGGCGCTGGTGCGCTACCGCGGCGCGCAATGGGCGGTCGTGCAGGCGGCTGGCTCAGTGCCCTCCGCGGGCCTGCACCGTATCCGGGAAGTCATTGGCAGCAAACTGGTCGTAGAAAAAATCTGAGGGAATCACCATGTCGTCTTATGTAGCACTTGTCGTTTTTATCGTCGCGATGATCTTTGTCATCCGCGCCATCAAGGTTGTGCCCCAGCAAAATGCCTGGGTCAAGGAGCGCCTCGGGAAATATGCGGGAACCCTGACCCCCGGCCTGAACTGGCTGATTCCCTTTGTCGACCGCGTCGCCTACAAGCACAGCCTCAAGGAAATCCCGCTGGACGTGCCCAGCCAGGTCTGCATCACGCGCGACAACACCCAGCTGCAGGTGGATGGCATCCTGTACTTCCAGGTGACCGACCCGATGCGCGCCAGCTACGGCTCGTCCAACTACATCGTGGCCGTCACGCAGCTGGCCCAGACCTCGCTGCGCTCCGTCATCGGCAAGCTGGAGCTCGACAAAACCTTTGAGGAGCGCGACATCATCAACGCGCAGGTCGTTGCTGCCATTGATGAAGCAGCGCTGAACTGGGGCGTGAAAGTCCTGCGCTATGAAATCAAGGACTTGACGCCGCCCAAGGAAATCCTGCACGCCATGCAGTCGCAGATCACCGCCGAGCGGGAAAAACGCGCGCTGATCGCGGCGTCGGAAGGCCGCCGCCAGGAACAGATCAACATCGCCACCGGTGAGCGCGAGGCTTTTATCGCCCGCTCCGAAGGCGAAAAACTGGCCGCCATCAACAACGCCCAGGGCGAAGCGGCGGCCATCATGGCCGTTGCCGACGCCAATGCCAAGGCCATCGAGATGGTGGCGGCCGCCATTCGCCAGCCCGGCGGCGAGCAGGCCGTGCAGCTCAAGGTCGCCCAGCAGGCGGTGGACGCCTATTCCAAGGTCGCCAAGGACGCCACCACCACGCTGATCGTGCCCAGCAACATGACCGAGGTCGGCGCCCTGATCGGCTCGGCCATGAAAATGGTGCAGGCCAACAAGGCCTGACACAGGCCTGCCGGAGACACACGCCATGACCGAAAAAAACGTCCTGGGCACGGACCTGGTGCCCTGCTCCTACGACCCGCTCACCGGCTATTTCCGCGACGGCTGCTGCAACACGGACGCCTCGGACCTCGGCTCCCACCTTGTCTGCGTGCGGGTGACCGCCGAATTCCTGGCGTTTTCTGCCTTGCGCGGCAATGACCTGAGCACACCACGGCCGGCCCATCGTTTTGCCGGGCTCAAGCCGGGTGACCGCTGGTGCCTGTGCGCCAATCGCTGGCGGGAGGCACTGGAGGCCGGCCAGGCGCCGCCCGTCGTGCTGGAATCCACCCACAGCAAGGCGCTGGAATTCGTGACCATGGCCCAGCTGGAAAAGCATCGCTTCCAGGGTGCCGTCCATTAGAACTCGCATTTGTAGCGCGTTTTTCAGCCTGGCAGGCCGAGGCACTGCTATAATCAAAGGCTTCGCGGAAGGGTGGATGAGTGGTTTAAGTCACACGCCTGGAAAGCGTGCGTAGGGTTAAACCTACCGCGGGTTCGAATCCCGCCTCTTCCGCCAGTGAATCAATGAAAACGGGGCCTTGCGCCCCGTTTTTCATTTGGCTTCGCCAGATACCGGCTCAGCCGCGGAGCCCGGGTCTATTCCGGTTTTGGCTCCGCGCCGCTTTCGGCAACCTGCTTGAGCTTTTCCATTTCCGACTGCATGTGCTGCAGGAATGCGGCAAAACCCTCACGGCCAAGACGCTGGATCGCCTCGTCCACTTCCTGCTGGCTGGTGGGACGCGGATACGCCATCCCATCGATTTCGCACACTGAAGCGGCGGGATACACAAAACCCATCATGTAAGGCAGGTTGGCCGCCTCGGTGCCGAACATACGGGTGAGCTGGCTCTCGTAGAGGATGTCGAGAGGCTTGATTTTCAGTTTGCGCCCCAGGATGTCGGTGAGTACCACGACCTCGTCGGCCGCGGTGCCCATGACGCTGGATGCGGCCTGGTTTTCCAGGTGTGCTTGCGGTTTAGCCATTTTTATGTCTCCAGGAAGAATGTTGACCCAATGAAAGCGTGTCAGGCGGGTCGCCACCGGCTCTTTCCTGCCGGAAGTTCAACAACCTGCCTGGGAACATTCTGGGCGGGCAAGCGCAAGCAACTTGGGGACATTGTCTTTTGGCGAACAATGTTTCGACGATTCCCGCCCCGCCTGCAGCGGCGGGGAGCACAGAAAATGGGCAAAAAAAAGCCACCTTGCGGTGGCTTTTTTTGTTCGCGGTGAACGATCAGTTCAGAGCGGACTTCTTGCCGTCCTTGTAGACGTACAGGGTGATGGCGGGGTTCTTCAGTTCGCCATTGGGTTCAAAAGAGATCGTGGTGGTCACGCCCTTGAAGTTGGTCTTGATCAGCTCAGGGGTGTAAACCTTTGGATCCCAGGAACCGGCGCGCTTCATGGCGTCAACCAGGACGAAAGTCGCGTCATAGGTGTACGGGCTGTAAACCTGGAACTGGTTGGGGTACTTGGCGTCGTAACGCTTTTTCCAGGCTTCGCCGCCAGGCATTTTTGCCAGGGAAGCGCCGCCTTCAGCGCAGACCACGTTGCCGATGGTCTTGGCGCCGGCTGCCAGCTTGGCCAGTTCGGCCGTGCAGATGCCGTCACCGCCGAAGTACTTGACGTTGCTCATGCCAAGCTGTTCCATCTGGCGCAGCATGGGGCCGCCTTGTGGGTCCATGCCGCCGAAGAAGATGGCGTCAGGAGCCTTGGCCTTGACCGCGGTCAGGATGGCCATGAAGTCGGTGGCTTTGTCGGTCGTGAACTGCTCGTCAACGACGGTCATGCCTTTTGCCAGGGCCGTCTTCTTGAACACTTCAGCAACGCCTTGGCCGTAAGCCGTACGGTCGTCGATGATGGCGACTTTCTTGAGTTTCAGTGCGTCGGCAGCATAGAAAGCCAAGCCAGCGCCCAGGGCGTTGTCGTTGGCAATGATGCGGTAGGTGGTTTTGTAGCCTGGCTTGGTCAGGTTGGGGTTGGTTGCAGCGCCCGTGACGTGGGGAATGCCGCAGTCGTTGTAGACCTTGGACGCGGGAATCGTCGTGCCGGAATTCAGGTGGCCGACCACGCCAGCGACTTTGGAGTCGCACAGTTTTTGTGCGGCTGCGGTGCCCTGTTTTGGATCAGCAGCATCATCTTCAGCAACAATTTCAAACTTGACCTTTTTGCCGCCGATGACCACGTTTTGCGCGTTCAGGTCTTCGATGGCCATGCGCACGCCGTTCTCATTGTCTTTGCCGTAATGGGCCTGCGAGCCGGACAGCGGCGCCACGTGACCGATTTTGACGACTGCGTCTTGGGCAGAAGCAAAACCTGCCACCGCAGCGAGGGCGGCCACTACTGTCAGTTTTAATTTCATTTGCATAAAAAACACTCCGATTAGGAAATTACCGTTAAAGGTTGAGAACGAATTTTTTTACTCAACGGGGCCGAACATAACGCAATTTCCGGGCCCGCACCATAGCAACGTCCCTAGGTTAAATTCTGATAAGGGGGTTTACCCGGGGAGCAGGCCGGCTTATGTGAGAGGGTGTTTCAACAGCGCCCGCGATGGTGCCGCACGTACAAAACACGCGGGCCCAAACAGTCACCAGGGCGACCTATCTGCCGGCCGTCGGCGGCGTGGTTTCATTCGCAAAAGCCTGGCTCACGGACTGGCGAACGACGTCCTCGATTTCCTCGCGAAGGCGCGGCGCCAGGCTTTGCGTTTGCTCAAGGATGAGCTGGCCCACCACCTCGCGCAAACGCCGATCCAGCATCAGGTCCACACGCTGCAACACGCGCTGCACCATCTGTTCCTGCAGGTCCGGCGAAGCCGCCAGGGTGGCAGGCGGTGCCGGCGAGGCGCCTGCCGCTACGGCCGGGCCTGGAGCCGGCATGGGCGCGGCGACGGGCCGCACGACTTCCGTCAACGTCGGCACAAAGCGCGGCGGCGCGGGCGGCGGACGGTTCATGCACCCTCCCCGGCCGTGGCCAGGTCATGCCGTTTCATCGCATACCCCCTGTCGGTGTAATGCTTCCAGCGGCTTCGCGCGGCGAGGCGGTCTTCATCCTCACGCGCCACCACTTCGATAAAACGTTCAAAGCGCTCGAACTCGGACGGAATGCCCTGCCCCAGGTTGACCAGCACGCCGTAATGCGGGCAGTCCAGCAGCGATTCCGCCAGCACCACGGGCGAGGCCGCGAGGGTGGTTTGCGCCGAACCGGCCCGGCAGTGCGGCACAAACTCGGCCGGCGAAAAACCCCACATCAGCTGGTCCAACTCGGCCAGCATCGCAGGCTCGCCCGTCACCATCACGCTCGCGCCGCTGAGGTAAGCCTTTCGTAGCAACCGGCAGCTGTAGGCCAGCTTGTCGGGCACGTTGAAGTGAAAAGCGATTTCGGTCATGCCCGTGTTTTGGTGGCGGCCTTGGGTTTACCCGATACCTTGGGTTTGGCGGGCGCCTTGGCCGCAGCCGCCTGGCCGAGCAGGTAGTCCAGCAGCAGCGGCACCGGCCGGCCGGTGGCTCCCTTCGCGGCGCCGCCTTTCCAGGCGGTGCCGGCGATGTCCAGGTGCGCCCAGGGGAAGCTGGCCGCAAAGCGCTGGAGGAACTTGGCGGCCGTGATCGCGCCGCCGGCCCTGCCGGCCACATTGGCGACGTCGGCAAAATTGGTCTTCAGGCCTTCGGCGTAGTCCTCGTCCAGCGGCATCCGCCAGCACAGATCCATGGACGACTCACCGGCCTGCGCCAGCGCCTCGGCCAGGGCATCGTCGGTGGAAAACAACCCGCTGCGCACGCCGCCCAGCGCAATCACGCAGGCGCCGGTCAGCGTGGCGATGTCGACTACCGCCCTGGGCTTGAAGCGCTCGGCGTAAGTCAGGGCGTCGCAGAGCACCAGACGGCCCTCGGCGTCGGTGTTCAGGATTTCGATGGTCTGGCCGCTCATGCTGGTGACCACGTCGCCCGGCTTGATGGCGCGGCCGCCCGGCATGTTTTCGCAGGCCGGGATCAGGCCCACCACATTGAGCGCCGGTTGCAATTCGGCCAGTGCCCGGAAGGTGCCCAGCACGCTCGCGGCGCCGCACATGTCGAACTTCATTTCGTCCATCTCGGCGGCGGGTTTGATGGAAATGCCGCCGGTGTCAAAAGTAATGCCTTTGCCGACCAGTACCACAGGCGCCGCGGACTTGGCCGCGCCGTCGTAGCGCAGCACGATGAAGCGCAGCGGCTCGGCAGTGCCCTGGGCCACGGCCATGAAGGAGCCCATGCCCAGTTTGGCGACCTCTTTGGGGCCCAGCACCTCGACCTTGATGTTGCGCAGCTTGCCCAGCTCCCTGGCGGCGCCGGCCAGCAAGGTTGGCGTGGCGTGGTTGGAAGGCCGGTTGGCCCATTCCTTGGCGAACTCCAGGCCTTTGACCAGCGCCACGCCCTTGTCCAGCCCGGCCTTGGCCGCCTTGGCGTTCGCGGCGTCGCCCACGGCCAGCAGCACGCGCTGCAGCTTCGAAGGGCTGGCCTTGGATTTGGTGGTGGTGTAGACGTAAGCCGCCTCGCTGCAGGCCGTCACGGCGGCGCGCACGGCCTCCGCCTGCAGCCCGTCCAGCAAATCCAGGCACAGCACCAGGCGTTGCGCGTTGCCGTTCTTCACGGCGCCCAGGGCCGCGGTTACGGCCGTGCGGATATTTTTGGGACTGGCATCGCCCACCCCCGCCAGCACCAGGCGCGTGGCGGCAATGCCGGGCGCGCGATAGGCGGCCAGCAGCTTGCCCGGCTTGGCTTCGAAGTCCCCGGACTTGATGGCCAGCGCCGTGAGCGCCGAAAGCGGGTCGCTGCCGGCCTCCCGGCCCTGGGGGACCAGCACAAGCAGTGCGTCGGTTTTTTCACTGCAAATGCGGGCGCGAGTCAGTGTTTTGAGTTCAAAGTCCATAATTCAGGGTCTGGTGGGTAAACCAAAGTAAAACAAAAAATAAAACAAACGCAGATATTTCAGTCAATGTTATTCCAATCTTCGATTCGCAAAGAGCTGGCGCGCAGTTTCGGGGCCACGCTGGTGGTGCTGGTCACCATCGTGATGACCATTGTGCTGATCCGCACGCTGGGCCAGGCCTCGCGCGGTTTCATCAATCCGCAGGACGTCATGCTCTTCATGGCCTACTCCGCCCTGGGCCGCCTGCCGACCATTCTCACGCTGTCGCTCTTCATTGCCATGGTCAGCACCCTGTCGCGCATGTACCGCGACAGCGAAATGGTGGTGTGGTTCACCAGCGGCCAAGGCCTGGCCGGCTTTTTGCGGCCGCTGTTTCGCTTCGCCTGGCCGGTGCTGCTGGTGATCACGCTGATGGCGCTGTTCGTCTGGCCCTGGACCAACCAGCAGACCAAGGACATGCAAAGCCGCTATGAGCAGCGCGGCGACATCGACCGCATCGCCCCCGGCCAGTTCCAGGAATCCTCCAGCGGCAACCGGGTGTTCTTCATAGACCGCGAGCTGGCGGGCGCGCGGGCCAGCAACAATGTGTTCATCGCCGCCACGGAAAAAGGCAAGAGCTCCATCACCACCGCGCGTTCCGGCCGCATCGAAGTATTGAACGACGCCCAGTTCCTCATGCTCGAAAACGGCCAGCGCCTGGAAAACGTGATCGGCCAGCCGGCGCTCAAGATCAGCGATTTCGAGGAATACGGCACCAAGACCGGCGACTCCAATCCGCTCACTGAAAATGTGCCCGAAGCCAAGCTGCTGTCCACCCGCTCGCTCATCAAGGCGCCCACGCGCGGCAACCTCAGCGAACTGGCCTGGCGCATCGGGCTGGCGCTGGCGTCCATCAACTTCGTCGTGCTGGCCGTGGCCCTGGCCAGCGTGAACCCGCGCGGCGGACGCAGCGGCAACATGATTTTTGTGCTGCTGACCTTCGTGGTCTACAACAACCTGGTCAATCTCGGGCAAAGCTGGATTTTTGTGGGCCTCATCAGCTTCAACAACTTTCTGCTGGCCCTGCACGGCGGCGTGCTGCTGCTGGGTCTGATCTGGCTGTCCAAGCGGCAATTCAACTGGGTGCTCAGGCCCGCCCGGCCCCTCAAGCGGGCCCCCATCGCCGTGCGCAACACCGAAAGCCAGCAGCCATGAAAACCATCCGCCGCCTGATTTACGGGGAAGTGCTCGCAGCCATCGCCCTGGTAGCCCTGGGCTTCCTGGCCCTGTTTTTCTTCTTCGACCTGGTCGACGAGCTGCAGTACCTCGGCAAAAGCAATGGCATCAACGCCGGCGAGATCTACCAGATCCGCCATGCGCTGCTGTATGTGGGCCTGCTGGTGCCCAACCATCTTTACGAGCTGCTGCCCATTTCGGTGCTGATAGGCACGATTTTCGTCATGGCGCGGCTGGCCCAGAGCTCGGAATACACCATCCTGCGCACCAGCGGCCTGGGCCCGTGGCGCGCGCTCAAGCTGCTGCTGGTCCTGGGCGCGCTGTTTGTGGTGTTCAGCTTCGTGGTGGGCGACTACGTGGCGCCGGCCAGCGAGCGGGCCGCGCAACTGCTCAAGGCGCGCTACCAGAGCAAGATAACCATAGGCCAGACCGGCGCCTGGCTCAAGGAAAAGCAGGCCTATAACACCTATGTGGTCAATGTGAAGGCCCTCACCCCCGACAACGAAATGCAGGGCGTGCAGGTGTTCGAGTTCAACAACAAGGGCCTGATCGTCTCCACCACCCAGGCGCCGCTGGCGACCTTTGCCGCCGGCGATGCCTGGCAACTGCAGCAGGCCACGCGCGCGGAGTTCGAGGTCAGCGGAGCCCCCACCGCCGCCCGGCCCCAGGAAAGCGCAAAGGTCACCCGCATGGTGCTGCAAAACTTCCGCTGGCCCACCGAAATCAGCGCCGAAATGGTCTCGGTGGCGCTGCTCAAGCCCGAGCGCATGGGCACCATAGACCTCTTCAACTACGTGCGCCACCTGGACGCCAACGGCCAGACCGCCCAGCGCTATGAAATCGAATTCTGGAAAAAGGTGTTTTATCCGCTCAGCTGCCTGGTCATGGTGATCCTTGCTCTGCCCTTCGCCTACCTGCACTTCCGCTCCGGGGGCATTGCGGGTTATGTGTTTGCCGGGGTCATGATAGGCATCAGCTTCTTCCTGCTCAACAACGTCTTCGGCTACATCGGCAACCTGCGCAACTGGATGCCCTGGCTGGCGGCCGCCACGCCCGGCATGCTTTACATGGCCGTCTCGCTGGGCGCTTTCGGCTGGCTGGTGCTGCGGCGCTAGGCACATACACGAATGGCCATGGCAACCACGGCAGCACAGCCCCGCGGCATCATCCTGTTGGCCCACGGCTCGCGCGACCCGCTGTGGCGCGCGCCCATAGAGGCCGTGGCCGCGCAGGTGCGTGCCAGCGCGCCCGGCACCCCGGTGCTCTGCGCCTACCTGGAGCTTTGCCCCCCCCCCCAGCCCCCAGCCCCCGCGGGGCGTGGCGCCCGCGGGGCGCCGGCCCACCGGGGGTTTGGGCTGGTGTTGGGCGTGGGGAAACCATCCCCCCCGGGCAAGACGCCGCGGGTGGCACACATACAGCCCGCCCCCCCCCCCCGCCCGAAGCCGCGGCTGAGCTTGCCGCCGGCGGTGCGCAGGCCATCCGGGTGTTTCCGCTGTTCTTCGGCGTGGGCAAGCATGCCCGCGAGGACTTGCCGCGGCTGGTCGCACAGATCCAGGCCGACCACCCCGGCCTCGCCGTGGAGCTGTTGCCGACCGCAGGCGAGTATCCCGAACTCATGGCCTTGATGGCCAGCATCGCGCTCGCTTGAGGCCTCCGGCGTGGCGGCCGCAAGCTGTTGACCGCCGTCGGCCGCCGCTTTAGCGCAATACGGGCATAATAAAGTGAATAATTAGCCTGAATTCGATATGAACCTTCACCAATTCCGCTTTGTCCAGGAGGCCATACGGCGCAACCTGAACCTCACCGAAACCGCCAAGGCCCTGCACACCTCGCAGCCCGGCGTTTCCAAGGCCATCATCGAACTTGAGGAAGAACTGGGTGTGGAAATCTTCGCGCGGCACGGCAAGCGCCTCAAGCGCGTTACCGAGCCCGGCGAGCATGTGCTTAAAAGCATTGAACTCATCATGCGCGAGGTTGGCAACCTGCGCCGCATCGGCGAGCAGTTCTCGGCCCAGGACAGCGGCACGCTGTCCATCGCCACCACGCACACTCAGGCCCGCTATGTGCTGCCGCAGCCGGTGGCCAAGCTGCGCGAGGCATTCCCCAAGGTCAACGTCAGCCTGCACCAGGGCTCGCCCGACCAGGTGGCGCGCATGGTGCTCGACGAAGTCGCCGAAATCGGCATCGCCACCGAGTCGCTGACGCAGTACGACGACCTCGTTACCCTGCCCTGCTACGAATGGCAGCACATGCTGGTGATCCCGGTGGATCACCCGCTGGCCAAAAAAGAAAACATCTCGCTGGAAGACCTGGCCGAAGAACCGTTGATTACCTACCACCCGTCCTTCACCGGCCGCACCAAGATAGACTTGGCTTTTGCCGCCAAGCGCCTGCAGCCGCGCATCGCGCTGGAGGCCATAGACTCCGACGTGATCAAGACCTATGTGCGCCTGGGCCTGGGCGTGGGCATCGTGGCCGAAATGGCCATCAAGGAAGACGGCACCAACAGCGACCTGATCGCCATCCCGGCCGGCCCGCTGTTCGGCATCAATGTGGCCCGCGTGGCCTTCAAGCGCAGCGCCTACCTGCGCAACTTTGTCTACAAATTTGCCGAATTGCTCAGCGACAAGCTGGACCGCGCCCTGATCACCAAGGCCATGGCCGGCCGCGTCAACGACTACGAGATTTGATCCACCCCGCAGCCATGAGCACCATCCTCGAACGCACCCCCACGCTAACCACCAAACTGCCCGCCGTCGGCACCACGATTTTCACGGTCATGTCCACCTTGGCCGCTGAAAAAGGCGCGGTCAACCTGGGCCAGGGTTTCCCTGATTTTGAATGCGACCCGCAGCTGGTCAATGCCGTCACCGACGCCATGACCCGGGGCCTGAACCAGTACCCGCCCATGACGGGCGTGCCGGTGCTGCGCGAAGCCATCTCGGCCAAGGTGGCCAAGCTCTACGGACACCGCTACGACGCCAACAGCGAGATCACCATCACGGCAGGCGCGACGCAGGCCATCATCACCATCATCCTGGCGGTGGTGCATCCCGGCGATGAAGTCATCGTGCTCGAGCCCTGCTACGACAGCTATGTGCCCAATATCGAGCTGGCCGGCGGCAAGGTGGTGCGCGTCCCGCTGACGCCCGGCACCTTCCGCCCCGACTTCGGCAAGATCGCCGCGGCCATCACGCCGCGCACGCGCGCCATCATCGTCAACTCGCCGCACAACCCCAGCGCCACGGTCTGGAGCGAAGCCGACATGCTCGCGCTGCAGGAGCTGCTGGCGCCCACCGACGTGCTGCTCATCAGCGACGAGGTCTACGAACACATGGTGTTCGACGCGGCCCAGGGCCGCATCCACCAGAGCGCGGCGTGCTTCCCGGGCCTGGCCGCGCGCGCGTTTATCGTGAGCAGCTTCGGCAAGACCTACCATGTCACCGGATGGAAGGTCGGCTATGTGGCCGCGCCCGCCGCGCTGACGGCCGAATTCCGCAAGGTCCACCAGTTCAACGTCTTCACCGTCAACACGCCTGTGCAGTACGGCCTTGCCGCCTACATGGCCGACGAGCAGCCCTACCTGGGCTTGCCGGCCTTCTACCAACGCAAGCGCGACCTGTTCCGGGAGGGCCTGGCCAAAACCCGCTTCAAGCTGCTGCCCAGCGAAGGCAGCTACTTCCAGTGCGTGGACATCTCCGAGGTCAGCGACCTCGATGAAGCCGAATTCTGCAAATGGCTGACCACCGAAATCGGCGTCGCGGCCATTCCGCTGTCGGCTTTCTACGGCAACGGCTTCGACCAGCGTGTGGTGCGCTTTTGCTTCGCCAAGAAGGATGAGACCCTGAACACGGCGCTGCAACGCCTGGCCAAGCTGTAGGCCAAGGCTGTCAGCGTTGACCGACGGTTGGACAGGTCCCTCTCCTGCTTGATCGTGCCCGGGCCCAGGCAAGAATCAAGGCACATAACAAGGAGTGCTTTCATGTCCCTATCCCTCATCCTGCTGATTGTCTTGATTCTGATCCTGGTAGGTGCCCTGCCCACCTGGGGCCATAGCCGCAGCTGGGGCTACGGGCCCAGCGGCGGTATCGGCCTCGTGGTGCTGATCCTCGTGATCCTGCTGCTGATGGGTCGCATCTAGCACCCAGTTCGCACCCTACGCTGGTGATTCACCAGGAGAAATGGCCTTGCAATGCAAGGCCATTTTTTTGTGCGTTAGATGCGTTAGAAGAAGCCGGGCTTAACTGTTCAGTTGCTGCCACGCTTTTTAGCTGCGGCATAACAAGCCTTCGGCAGTTGTTAGCCTTCGCTGAAAAGCGTAGCGTCAACTGTTCAGCTGCTGCCACGCTTTTTAGCTGCGGCATGACAAGCCTTCGGCAGTTGTTAGCCTTCGCTGAAAAGCGTAGCGTCAACTGTTCAGCTGCTGCCACGCTTTTTAGCTG
>NZ_JBKBEX010000030.1:0-59703 GCF_047303325.1 Polaromonas sp. CT11-55
CTTCGGCAGTTGTTAGCCTTCGCTGAAAAGCGTAGCGTCAACTGTTCAGCTGCTGCCACGCTTTTTAGCTGCGGCATAACAAGCCTTCGGCAGTTGTTAGCCTTCGCTGAAAGGCCTGGGCTCAACTATTCAGTTGAGCCCAGGCCTTTTCCAGCCTCTTGATACTGACCGGTTGCGGCGTGCGCAATTCCTGTGCAAAAAAGCTCACACGCAACTCCTCCAGCAACCATCGGAACTCCTGCATGCGCGCGTCGACCGCTCCCTTGCGTTCGGCCACCAGGCGCCAGTAGCGCTGTTCCTGCGGTCGCAGTTCGGCCAGGCGCGCGGCGTCGCGTGCCGGGTCGGCGCGCCATTTTTCCAGCCGCAAGGTGATGGCTTTGAGGTAGCGCGCGAAATGCTGCAGCTGCGCATAAGGCGTGACCGCCAGAAAGCGCTTGGGCACCAGGCGCTGCAATTGCTGGGCGGCGTCGGCCGCGGCTTCGGCGGCGTTTTTGCTGTCCTTGATCTTGCGCTGGGCCGCGGCGAATTCGGTGAGGATGCCCGCAGCCAGCCGGGCCACCTCGCTGGCGATCAGGGTCAGGCGGCCCCGGCCGTCTTCGATGCGCTTCTTGAACTCGCCCTCGCTGGTGGGCAGCGGATCGAGCAGGAAGGCGCGGTCCAGCGCAACCTCGATGATCTGCTCACGCAGTTCCTCGAGCGTGCCGCCGCCGGAATTGTCGGCGGCGCGGCCCACCAGCATGTAGGCCGTGGCCATTTTCTGCAACTCTGGCAGGTTTTTCTCGAGGTATTTGAGCGCGTCCTTGATCTGCAGCGCAAACAGCCGGCGCAGGCCGGCGCGGTGCTTGGCGGCCGCCGCATCGGGCTCGTCAAACACCTCTATGGTGACCGCATCGCCCAGGTCGATCAGCGCCGGAAAGCCTATCAGTGTCTGCGAACCCTTGCGGATTTCCATGAGTTCGGGCAATTCGCCAAAACTCCAGCCCGTGTAGCGCTCCGCCACCTTGACCGCCGGTTTTTCCGCCGCGGCCGGAGCGCCAGGCTTGCCGGCAGGGGGAGTCTTGCCCGGATTGGCGGCCGGCTCGGGCGCTTTCGCGAGGTTCTTGAGGCCAGCCAGCGCCTGGAAAGCGCCCCGCGCCTGCGAGCCCAGCTCGCCCTTGAGCGCGCCCAGATTGCGGCCCGCGCCCAACTGCCGGCCGTGCTCGTCGACCACGCGGAAGTTCATGAACAAATGCGGCGGCAGCATGTCCAGCTTCATGTCGTTGCGCTTGATGTCCAGCGAGGTCGCGTCGCGCACCAGCTTGAGCACCGCGTCGGTCAGCGAGCCGCTGCCGAAGACCTCGGGTTGCAGCAGTTGCTCAGTCATGCGGGCGGCGGTCTCGGGCAAGGGCACCAGGCGCGAGCGCGGGCGCTGGTGCAGGGTCTTGATCAGCGCCTGCACCTTGTCCTTGAGCATGCCGGGCACCAGCCACTCGCAGCGCTCCTCGTTGACCTGGTTGAGCGCGAACAGCGGTACCTCGACGGTCACGCCGTCGCGCGCGTCGCCGGGCTCGTGCAGGTAAGTCACCCCGCAATCCACGCCGCCCATGCGCAGGGTCTTGGGAAAGGACTGGGTGGTAATGCCGGCCGCCTCATGGCGCATCAGCTCTTCGCGCGTCAGCAGCAAGAGCTGCGGCTGCTTTTTGGACTCTTCCTTGTACCAGTGCTCGCAGCCCGCGCCGCTGTGCACGTCGGCCGGCAACTGCTGGTCGTAAAAGGCGTAAATCAGTTCCTCATCGACCAGCACGTCCTGGCGCCTGGCTTTGTGTTCCAGGTCCTGCACCTGCTGGATCAGCTTCTGGTTGGCGGCCAGGAAAGGCAGCTTGGTGTCCCAGTTGCCGGCCACCAGCGCCTCGCGGATGAAGATCTCGCGCGCCGTGACCGGGTCGACCCGGCCGAAATTGACGCGCCTGCCGTTGTAGACTACCAGGCCGTAGAGCGTCGCACGCTCCAGCGCCGTCACCTGGGCGGCTTTTTTCTCCCAGTGCGGGTCCAGCAGCTGTTTGCTGAGCAGGTGGCCGGCCACCTGCTCTATCCAGGCCGGGTCTATATTGGCGATGCCGCGGCCGAACAGGCGCGTGGTTTCCACCAGCTCGGCCGCCACAATCCAGCGGCCCGGTTTTTTGCTCAGGCGCGCGCCGGGATGGCGGTAAAACTTGATGCCGCGCGCGCCCAGGTACCAGTCTTCCTCGTCGCTCTTGCAGCCGATGTTGCCGAGCAGCCCGCAGAGCATGGACAGGTGCAGTTGCTCATAGCTCGCGGGCTTGTCATTGAGCACCCATTTCTGCTCGCCGACCACCGTGTGCAGCTGCGAATGGATGTCGCGCCACTCGCGCACGCGGCGCACGTTGACGTAGTTCTCGCGCAGCAGGTTTTCATACTGGCGATTCGAGAGCTTGTGGTCCGTGCCGTGGCCACCGCGCGCATCGCCCAGCCATTTCCAGAGCTTGAGGTAGCCGCTGAACTCGCTTTTTTCGTCGTCGAACTTGGCGTGCTGCTGGTCGGCCTGGGCCTGCTTGTCCATGGGCCGGTCACGCACGTCCTGCACGCTGAGCGCGCTGGCGATCACCAGCACCTCGTCCAGCGCATTGCGGTCCCTGGCTTCGAGGATCATGCGGCCCACGCGCGGGTCCAGTGGCAGCTTGGCCAGCGTACGGCCCACGGGTGTGAGTTCGTTGTCCTCGTCCACCGCGCCCAGCTCGGCCAGCAGCTGGTAGCCGTCGGCAATCGCGCGGCGCTGCGGCGGCTCGATGAAGGCGAATTCCTCGACATTGCCCAAGTGCAGCGCCTTCATGCGAAGGATCACCGAAGCCAGCGAGCTGCGCAGGATTTCCGGGTCGGTAAAGGGCTGGCGGCCCTGGAAGTCTTTCTCGTCATACAGCCGTATGCAGATGCCGTCAGCCACGCGGCCGCAGCGGCCGGCGCGCTGGTTGGCCGCGGCCTGCGACACCGGCTCCACCATAAGCTGCTCGACCTTGTTGCGAAAGCTGTAGCGCTTGACGCGCGCGGTGCCGGCATCGATCACATAACGGATGCCGGGCACGGTCAGCGAGGTTTCGGCCACATTGGTGGCCAGCACGATGCGCCGGCCGCTGTGACCGTCGAAAATGCGGTCCTGCTCAGCCTGGCTCAGGCGTGCGAACAGCGGCAGCACCTCGGCGTTGCGCGTGAGCGGCTGGTGCGCCAGGTGCTTGCGCAAATGGTCGGCCGCCTCGCGGATCTCGCGCTCGCCGGGCAAAAACACCAGGATGTCGCCCGCGCTGTGCGGGCTCAGCCAGAGCTCGTCGACGGCGTCGGCAATCGCGTCGTTCAGGTCATGCTCGCGCGACTCTTCAAAGGGCCGGTAGCGTTGCTCCACCGGGAACATGCGGCCCGATACCATGATGACCGGCGCAGGCCCTTTGGCGGATGCAAAGTAATCGGCAAAACGCTGCGCATCAATCGTCGCCGAGGTGATGACCACTTTGAGGTCGGGCCGGCGCGGCAGCAACTGGCGCAAATAGCCCAGCAGGAAGTCGATGTTCAGGCTGCGCTCATGGGCCTCGTCGATGATGATGGTGTCGTAGGCCTTGAGCAGCGGGTCGGTCTGCGTCTCGGCCAGCAGGATGCCGTCGGTCATCAGCTTGACGGAAGCCTCGCGCGAAAGCCGGTCCTGGAAACGCACCTTGTAGCCCACCACCTCGCCCAGCGGGGTCTTCAGTTCCTCGGCGATGCGCTTGGCCACACTGGAGGCGGCGATGCGCCGCGGCTGGGTGTGGCCTATGAGCCGGCCCTGCCCCGGCGGGTAGTTGAGCTTGCCGCGCCCCATGGCCAGCGCGATCTTGGGCAACTGCGTGGTCTTGCCCGAGCCGGTCTCGCCGCAGACGATGACGACCTGGTGGGCCGCCATGGCGGCGGTGATCTCATCGCGCTTGCCGGAGACGGGCAGCGATTCGGGAAAGGTGATGGCGAGGGGAGTCAAAACTGGGGACAAAGGAAAGAGCCGTAAGGAATGCCGCGAGGCCGGGACGGCCAAAGCCGCCAATTATCGGCGCTTCCGTAAGGCCCCGCGCGCCGGGGGAGCGCGGCACCGGCTCAGGCCGCCAGCACCGGCATGTCGACGATTTCCCCGCTGGTTTCGTCAAACCAGGCGATGCGGCTGGGATAGCCCATCGCCGCGCGCGACATGCCGCGCCCCAAACCCACCGCCGAGGAGGCGCGCGCGTCGGTTTTGGACACCCGCAGCACGCCGAGCCCGACCTCCGCCGCCCAGGGCGTTTGCTGGCCGGCCCCGGTGCCGGCTTCCAGACTGGTATTGAGCGTCACAGTGCGCGTCAGGGCGGCCTGGACGCGGCGTGCCAGGTGGATCAGGTCGCCGCTGTCGTGACAGTTTCGCATCAACAGCAAAAAGCCGTCCTCGCCCAGCCGCCCCATCTCCACATGAGCCGGCACTGCGCGCCGCAGGCGCCCGGCGCAGACAAACAGCGCATGGTTGACGGCCGCCAGGCCGTAGAGTTTTTCGAGCACATACAGGTTGGCGATGGACACCACGATGACACCCAGCGGCACCGGCTTGTCGCGGTAATCCCTGAAAGCCCCGTTCACCATGTTGTTGGTTTCGCTGTTGGAGCGCATGCGGGTGACAGGGTCATAGCTGGGGCCGTAGGCCATGGCCTGGTTCAACTCGATCAGGTAGGAATAGCGTATCCACAGCACGGAAGCCATGGTGGTCAGGTAGGCCGTGCCCGCCAGTGCGCTGACGGCGTGGGCCTGCCAGGGCACGTGGGCGCGGTCCAGCGCCGCCCAGCTCAGGCCCGCAATGGCCATCAGCATAAAAATCACGCCCGCCACCGCCACCCAGGCCAGGCGATCGCCGCGCAAGGCGCTGCGCAGACTCAGGGCCAGCGCCACAAAACCCATCAGCGCGGCCCCGGCCAGGCTCAGCATCAGGGACTGCTGCGGACTTACGGCCCAGCCCAGCGCAATGACCAGGGCAGCGACGGCCGCCAGCAGCAGCAAGGCGCGCCGCCGGGACGAAGGGCTGCGCAAAATGCCCAGGATGGAGAACAGCAGGTAGGCCAGCAAAACCGACACCAGGCTGGCCACATGGGCCAGGAAGCGGTCCAGCGTGTCGGCGTCGCCTATGGGCAGGGCGCCCAGGAAGGCCGCCACGAAAAAGGTCGAAGCCAGGGCCGAGGCGGCGGCGTTGACGGCAATGCGCCGCAGGGACCGGATATAGGCAAACACCGAACCGGCCAGCATCAGGCCGGCCGAGCCGAAATAGCAGCCCCAGAACCCGATCGCATATTTATCCATGACCCCCTGACCATAACCTGCCCCACCCTGTTCGCCAAGCCCTATAAGGCGTAGGCCGGCCGCCCCCGAAGTCCCCGGGCCGGCCGCGTCTCCCTTACACTCACTGGACTTTTTCGTTTGCCGGGAAAAGCAGTGCCTTGCCCTGCGGCCGCCCCGCCCCCGGCTGCTTCCGCCCTGCCCTTTACGACCCGAAAGCGCGCCCATGTCCGCCGTCTTCAATTTCACCTTTGTGCCCTGGTTCCGCTCGGTCGCGCCCTACATCCACACGCACCGCGGCAAGACCTTTGTGGTGGGCCTGGCCGGCGAGGCCATCGCCGCCGGCAAGCTGCAGCACATCGCCCAGGACCTGGCGCTGATTCAGAGCATGGGCGTGAAGATCGTGCTGGTGCACGGCTTTCGCCCGCAGGTCAATGAGCAGCTCAAGGCCAAGGGCCACACGGCCAAATACTCGCACGGCATGCGCATCACCGACGAGGTCGCCCTCGACAGCGCCCAGGAGGCCGCCGGCCAGCTGCGTTATGAAATCGAGGCGGCTTTCAGCCAGGGCTTGCCCAACACCCCCATGGCCGGCTCCACGGTGCGGGTGATTTCGGGCAACTTCATCACCGCGCGGCCTGTCGGCATCCTGGACGGCGTGGACTTCAAGCATTCGGGCCTGGTGCGCAAGGTGGACACCGCCGCCATAGGCCGGGTGCTGGATTTCGGCGCCATGGTGCTGCTCTCGCCTTTCGGCTTCTCGCCCACCGGTGAGGCTTTCAACCTGACCATGGAAGAGGTCGCCACCTCGGTGGCCATCGCCATGCAGGCCGACAAGCTGATCTTCCTGACCGAGATTCCGGGCATACGCATACATCACGACCAGCCCGAGAGCGAGGACAACCCCATAGACACCGAGCTGCCGCTGGCCGCCGCCGAAAAACTGCTGGCTACCCTGCCCAACGGCGAGCGCCCCACCGACACGGGCTTTTACCTGCAGCACTGCGTCAAGGCCTGCAAGGCCGGCGTGGAGCGCAGCCACATCCTGCCCTTTGCGGTGGACGGCTCGTTGCTGCTGGAAATCTATGTGCACGACGGCATAGGCACCATGGTGGTCGATGAAAAGCTCGAAGAGCTGCGCGAAGCCACCGGGGACGACGTGGGCGGCATTCTGCAGCTGATAGAGCCCTTTGAAAACGACGGCACCCTGGTCAAACGCAGCCGCACCGAGATCGAGCGCGACGCCGCCAACTACAGCATCATCGAGCACGACGGCGTGATCTTCGCCTGCGCGGCGCTCTACCCCTACCCCGAAGCCAAAACGGCTGAAATGGCGGCGCTCACCGTCTCGCCGCAAAGCCAGGGCCAGGGTGACGGCGAGAAAATCCTCAAACGCATAGAGCAGCGCGCCCGCGCGGCCGGCCTGCAAAGCATCTTCGTGCTGACCACCCGCACCATGCACTGGTTCATCAAGCGCGGTTTTGTGCAGGTGGACCCGGACTGGCTGCCTGAAGGCCGCAAGCGCAAGTACAACTGGGACCGCAAGAGCCAGGTGCTGGTCAAGAAGCTGTCCTGACCCGCCCGGGGTTTCCCTCGCAGGGGTTTTTCTTTAGCATCGGGTCAATCCCCACGTCCAACAGGATCTCACATGCTCCAAATGCGCCCCAACTGCGAATGCTGCAACAAGGACTTGCCCAACGAGTCGGCCGAGGCACGCATCTGCACCTTTGAATGCACGTTTTGCGCCGACTGCGCCGACACCCGGCTCAAGGGCGTTTGCCCCAACTGCGGCGGCGGCTTCACGGTGCGGCCCAGCCGCCCCGAGCGCCTTCTCGCGAAATACCCGCCCTCGACCGAGCGCGTCTACAAGCCCCAAGGCTGCGGAGCCGCCGCATGAACACCACCACCTTGCTGCTGTTTTCCGTCGTCGCACTGGTGGCCATCGCCACGCCCGGCCCCACAGTGCTGCTGGCGCTGGCCAACGGCTCGCGCTACGGCGTGCGCCGCTCCGTGCCCGGCATGCTGGGCGCGGTGCTGTCCGATTTTGTGCTGGTGGGCGCGGTGGCCCTGGGCCTGGGCGCGCTGCTGGCCGCCTCCGAGTTCTGGTTTTCGGTGCTCAAGTGGGCCGGCGCGGCCTACCTGGCCTGGCTGGGCATTCGCCTGCTGCGCTCGCGCGGCGGCTTTGAAATTCCCGCCGAAGGCGCCGGCGGCACGCAGCACGGCAGCCGCGCGATTTTCATGAAGTCCTTCCTGGTGGCGGTGACCAATCCCAAGGGCTACCTGTTCTGCTCGGCCCTGCTGCCGCAATTCATAGACCCGGCCGCCGCCCAGGCGCCGCAGTACCTCGCGATTGCACTGGTGTTCGCGGGCATCGATTTTTCCGTCATGTTCGCCTACGCCTTTGTGGGCGCGCGCGCGATACGCCTGCTCAAGGCCTCGGCCACGCGCTGGATGGACCGCGCCTGCGGCGGCGCGCTGCTGGCGCTGGCCGGCTCGCTGGCCTTCTACCGGCGGGCAAACAGCTAGCCATTGCGGGGCCCGGGCGGCCCCTATGTGCGCTGCCGAACAGACAGCTCAAGGCCCGACCCCTCATACTCCCGGAGTCTTTCCAAGGACTTCACCCCCTCCCCGGCCAGGATCCTGGACGCGCCGCCCCACAGCCGGCGCCTCGCGGCATCGTCGTTACTTTCACAGAGAACATGGCCCATGTCACCCATTACCAGCCTGAGCGCCCTTGAGGCGCTCGCCAAAGCCGACGGCATAGAGGTCCGGCGCCAGGAAGCGCTGCTCAAGACGGGTGCGCTGCAGACAGCCATCCTGACGAGCGAAAACTTCTCCATCATCGCGACCGATGAAAAAGGCATCATCCAGCTCTTCAACGTCGGCGCCGAGCGCATGCTGGGCTATATGGCAGCCGAGGTCGTCAACAAAATCAACCCCAGCGACATCCACGACCCGCAGGAAGTGATGGCGCGCGCGCAGGCGCTGAGCCTGGAGCTCGCCACCCCCATCACGCCGGGCTTCGAGGCCCTGGCCTTCAAGGCCTCGCGCGGCATTGAAGATATTTACGAGCTGACCTACATCTGCAAGGACGGCAGCCGCTTTCCGGCCATCGTGTCCATCACCGCCCTGCGCGACGACTTCGGCACCATCATCGGCTACCTGCTGATAGGCACCGACAACTCGGTGCGCAAGCAGGTCGAGATCGCTCTGAAGGAAGCCATGGCGGTGGCCGAGAAGGCCAACCTCGCCAAATCGGACTTCCTCTCCAGCATGAGCCACGAACTGCGCACGCCACTCAGCGCCATTCTGGGCTTCGCGCAGCTGATAGAGTCCGGCACGCCGGTACCCACGCCCTCGCAAAAGCGCAGCGTGGACCAGATCTTGCAGGCCGGCTGGTATTTGCTGGACCTGATCAACGAGATCCTGGACCTGGCACTGATCGAGTCCGGCAAGCTGTCGCTGTCGCTGGAGCCGGTGTCGCTGGCCGAAGTCATGCACGAGTGCGAGACCATGATCGAGTCGCAGGCCGAAAAGCGCGGCATCAGTGTGAGCTTTCCAGCGTTCACCTCGCCCCTCTTTGTCAATGCGGACCGCACGCGGCTCAAGCAGGTGCTGATCAACCTGCTGACCAATGCCATCAAATACAACACCGAACGCGGCAAGGTGACGCTCAGGTGCGTCGACACCCCGCCCGGGCGCATACGCATCTGCGTGGAAGACACCGGCGAAGGCCTGATGCCCGAGAAGATAGAACAGCTCTTCCAGCCCTTTAACCGCCTCGGGCAGGAAGCCAGCACCGAACAGGGCACGGGCATTGGCCTGGTCATGACCAAGCGGCTGGTCGAACTGATGGGCGGCGTGATCGGCGTGGAAAGCACGATCGGCAAGGGCAGCATGTTCTGGATTGAAATGAACGTCACCGCCGAGCAGAAATTTTCGCCGGAACTGCTCAATCTCGCGATCGGGCTTGCCGCGCCCGCGCCCGCGAACCCGCAAACCTGCACCGTGCTGTACGTCGAGGACAACCCGGCCAACCTGATGCTGGTGGAGGACCTGATCGCCAGGCGCCCGGACTTTCGCCTGCTGTCCGCGCGCGACGGAATCAGCGGCATCGCCATCGCCAAGGCCGCGCTGCCGGACTTCATCCTGATGGACATCAACCTTCCCGGCATCAGCGGCATCACGGCCATGAAGATCCTGTCGGAAGACCCTTTGACGAAACACATCCCGGTCGTGGCCCTCAGCGCCAATGCCATGCCCCGCGACATTGAAAAAGGCCTGCGGGCCGGCTTCTTTCGTTACCTCACCAAACCCATCAAGATCAACGAGTTCATGGAAACGCTGAACTTGATGCTCTCCCTGGCCAAAGCCAGGACCGACCGCCTTGCGGCCGGGGAAACCACGCCATGAACACCGAATTCGACATCCTCAATGCAAGCATCCTGGTCGTGGACGACCAGCCCGTGAACGTGCAACTGCTCAGGCAACTGCTCGGCGAGACCGGTTACACCCGCGTCAGCGCCACCATGAACCCGCAGGAAGTCGCCGGGCTGCACGCCGAGCACCATTACGACCTGATCCTGCTGGACCTGAAAATGCCGGGCATGGACGGCTTCCAGGTCATGCAGGAACTCAAGAAGAACAGCCGCGACAACTACCTGCCCGTCATCGTGCTGACCGCGGAGCCGGCCCATAAGCTGCGCGCCCTGGAAACCGGCGCCAAGGACTTCATCAGCAAGCCCTTTGACCTGGTGGAAGTCAAGACGCGCATCCACAACATGCTGGAAGTGCGCCTGCTGTACAGAAAGCTCGCAAACTACAGCAAGCTGCTGGAGCATGCCCTGCAGCAGGGCAGTGTGGAGACCGGCGAAGCACACCAGCGCTGAGCCGCCTCACGCCAGCGCCCTCTTGCGGGCCGCGGTATTCCCGCAGGAAAATAAAACCGTTCCGGCAAGGCGGCCGGGCCCGTTTTAGCGGCCTGAAAGCCTGCCGAAGCCTGCGTATGACGGACTTCGCACTGCCCTATCGTGACCGCGTCCATGCCGGGCGCCTGCTGGCTGGCGCCCTGACCTCTTATCGCGGCCGCCCCGGCCTGCTGGTGCTGGCCTTGCCGCGCGGCGGCGTGGCCGTGGGGTACGAGGTGGCCCGGGAACTCGAAGCGCCGCTGGACGTCTTTGTGGTGCGCAAGCTCGGTTATCCGGGGCATGAGGAATACGCCATGGGCGCCATCGCCAGCGGCGGTGTGCGGGTGATGAACCCGCCGCCCGGCGCCGCGCCGCAGCCGCAGGCGGTGGCCGCCGTGCTGGCCCGGGAAGAAGCCGAGCTGGCGCGCCGTGAACAGCTTTACCGCCGGCAGCGCCCGGCACCCGGCATCACGGGCCGCACGGTCATCGTGGTGGACGACGGCCTGGCCACAGGCGCCACCCTGCGCGCGGCCGTGCTGGCGATCCGGCAGCAACAGCCGGCGCAGCTGGTGGTGGCCGTGCCGGTCGGTTCTGAACAAGGGTGCCAAGAGCTGGAAGACCAGGGCACGGAAGTCGTCTGCCCGGCCCGCCTGGACTATTTCGGCGCCGTGAGCCAGTGGTATGTGGACTTTCCCCAGGCCACCGACGAGGAAGTGCGCCAGTTGCTGGACGACGCGCACCGGGAGCACACGCGGCAAGCCGGCCGGCCTCAATGAAAGTCGCGGCTGGAGGTGCCCAGCCGCCCCAGCAGCGGCGTGAGGTCTTCCAGCCGCCGCGCCACCAGGTTACGCACCGCGCCATAGCCTTTGGCGGTGCCGCTTTCCTCACTGCGCTGCCACACCCCGTAGACCGCCAGCAGGCGTGAGTGCAGCAGTTCGGCGCGCTGGGCTTCGCGCAGCGACTTCCAGACGATCACATTGACCGGCCCGGTTTCGTCCTCCAGCGTGACAAAGATGGTGCCCTTGGCGGTTTGCGGCTGCTGGCGCACGGTGACGATGCCGCAGCCGGCCACTTCTTCGCCGTCGGGCAAGGCGTTGAGTTCGCTGGCGCTCAGCAGGCCCCTGCACGCCAGCCGCTCGCGCAGCAGCGCGACCGGGTGGCGTCGCAGCGTCAGGCCTGTGGCCTGGTAGTCGAACAAAATGTTCTCGCCTTCTGGCGTGTCGGGCAGCGACAGCGGGGTCTCATGCGTGGGCACGGACTTGAGCAGGCGCGGCGCCGGCTTGATGGCCGAGGCGTCCCACACCTGCTGGCGCCGGTGGCCCGACAGGGGCAGCAAGGCATCGGCGGCGGCCAGCGCGTTGACTTCCAGCGTGCCCAGCAGCGCGCGCGACACCAGGTCTTCGGTGGAACTGAAAGGCGCTTGCGCCCGCGCCGCCACCAGGCGCAGGGCTGCGTCCTCGCGCAGGCCGGCCACCAGGCGCAGGCCCAGGCGCACCGCAGGCTGCGTGCCGGGCAGCAGCACACCGCCCGGCTCCAGCGTGCAGTCCCAGTGGCTGTGCATTACGTCCACGGCGCGCACCTCCACGCCGTGGCGGATGGCGTCCTGCACCAGCTGCGAGGGTGTGTAAAACCCCATGGGCTGCGAGTTGACCATGGCCGCCAGGAAACAGGCCGGCTCATGGCACTTGAACCAGCAGCTCACGTACACCAGCTTGGCGAAACTGGCGGCATGGCTTTCGGGAAAACCGTAGTCGCCAAAACCCAGTATCTGGCTGAAGATGCGTTCGGCGAATTCAGCGCTGTAGCCGTTTTTGACCATGGCCTGGACCAGGCGGCCGTGAAAACGCTCCACCCCGCCCTTGCGCTTCCAGGCCGCCATGGAGCGGCGCAGGTCGTCAGCCTCGCCGGGCGTGAAGTCGGCGGCGATCATCGCGATCTGCATCACCTGCTCCTGGAAAATCGGAATGCCCAGCGTGCGCTCCAGGGCCGGGTTGAGCGCCGGGTATTCGGGGGTGATGGTTTCGCCGCGCCTCTGGGCTTCGCGGTTCTTCAGGTAGGGGTGGACCATGCCGCCCTGGATGGGCCCGGGCCGCACGATGGCGACCTCGACCACCAGGTCGTAGTAGCTGCGCGGCTGCAGCCGCGGCAGCATGGACATCTGGGCGCGGCTTTCGATCTGGAACACGCCCACCGTGTCGGCCGCGCAGATCATGTCGTAGGTCTTCTCATCGGGCTTTACCTCGTGCATCTGCAGCGTGGTGCCGCGCACCTGGTTCACCAGCGCCAGGCAGCGCCGTATGGCCGACAGCATGCCCAGCGCCAGCACGTCGACCTTGAGCAGGCCCATGGCCTCCAGGTCGTCCTTGTCCCACTGGATGATGCGGCGCTCCTCCATGGAGGCCGGCTGCACCGGCACCAGCCGCGTGAGCTTGCCCTGCGTGAGCACAAAGCCGCCCACATGCTGGCTCAGGTGGCGTGGAAAACCGATCAGCTGCGCCGACAGGTCCAGCCACTGCAGCACCGGCCCTTCCCGGCCCGCCAGGCCGGCCTCGCGGATTTTCTCGCGCAGCACCTCGCTGCCGTCAAACCAGAAATGCTCCTTGGCGAACTGGTCCACCAGTTCAGGCTCTATCGCCAGCGCCTTGCCGACGTCGCGGATCGCGCTGCGCGGGCGGTAGCTGATGATGGTCGCGGCAATGGCGGCGCGGTCGTGGCCGTATTTGCGGTAGATGTACTGGATGACCTCCTCGCGCCGCTCGTGCTCGAAGTCCACGTCGATGTCGGGCGGCTCGCGGCGCTCGCGGCTGATGAAGCGCTCGAACAGCAGCTTGCTTTCCGCCGGGTTGACGGCCGTGATGCCCAGGCAGAAGCACACCACCGAGTTGGCGGCCGAGCCGCGCCCCTGGCAGAGGATTTTTTCCTGCCTCGCGAAACGCACGATGTCGTGCACCGTGATAAAGAACATCTCGTATTCAAGTTCTTCGATCAAGGCCAGTTCAAAGCCCAGCTGTCGCCTGACCTTGTGAGGTATGCCCTGCGGGTAACGTGTGTGCGCCCCCTGCCAGCTCAGCCGCCTGAGCCAGCGCGCCGGTGTTTCGGCCGGCGGCACCATGTCGTCGCGGGGATAGCGGTAGAGGTCGCGGATCTCGTCAAGGCTGAAGTTGCAGCGCGCCGCCACCTCCAGCGTGGCGCGCAGCAGCGCGGCCGGGTAAATACCGGCCAGCCGCATGCGCGGGCGCAAATGCGCCTCGGCATTGGCCTGCAGCGCAAAGCCGCATTCATGCACCGGCCGGCCCAGCTTGATGGCCGTCATCACGTCGTGCAGCGGCTTGCGCGAGCGCTTGTGCATCAGCACATTGCCAGCCGCCACCAGGCCTATGCCGGTGCGCGCGGCGACTTCCTGCAATTGCTGCAGGCGCAGCGCGTCGTCCAGGCCCTGCTGCAGCTCGACGGCCAGCCAGGCGCGCGCGCCGAACAGCCGCAGCGCCCAGGCGGCGTGCGCGCCCAGCGCCTGCACATGGATGGCTTCGGGCAGGGGCGAGAGCAGGATTTCACAATCGACCAGCCGCGAAAAATCGGTTTCACCGAGCGCGACGCGGTAGCGACCCTTCTCGATCTCGTCGCCGGCCCGGCACGCCTCGGTGATGAACTCGCAGAGGTTGCCCCAGCCCGCCGCGTTGTGGGGCAGCACCACCAGCCTGAAGGCATCAGCAGCCTGCACCAGGAACTCAGCCCCCGGCAGCAGCTTGAGTCCGTGCGCCCGGGCCGCCTCATGCGCCTTCACGACGCCGGCGACCGAACATTCATCGGTGACGGCCAGCGCCTTGTAGCCCAGCTCGGCCGCCCGCTCGGCCAGCTCGTCGGCATGCGAGGCGCCGCGCTGGAAGCTGAAGTTGCTCAGGGCATGCAGCTCGGCGTAATCGGGCAGCGCGTGGGTGGACATGGCGGCTGGCCTCAGGCAAAAAAACCGTGCAAATACCAGGCGCGCTGCCGCGCGCCCTCGGGCGTTGCGCCCAGGCGCTCGCTGTAAATCCAGAGCAGGCCGCCCTGCTGGGTCCGGTAAATGAAATAGTCGCGCAGCGCCCACGGTTTTGCGCTGAGGCCGCTGAATGGCTGCTGGCGCGCGGCCTCGCTGCCCGCCAGCAGCCATTCGGCGGCCTCCAGCCGCTGCGGCCCGGCCAGGCGGCGCAGCGGGCCCTGGTAAACCGGGTTGTTGCCGGCGGCGGCCAGCTTGATGGGCTCGGGCAGCAACCAGGCCGGGTACAAGGCTTCGGTCTTGACTTCCGGGGGTGGGCTGCTGGAAGCCGTCTTTGAACCCTTTGCACGCTTGCGGCCAGGCCGGGCGGGATAGAGCTGCGCGCTGATCGATGCAATCACGCCCCTGGCCGGCACCCAGCGCTGCATCAGCTCGGGCCTGTGGTCGGCGCAAGGCTGCCAGGCCCGCACCCGCGCATCGCCCAGGCGGGCGCTCAGGCGCTCGACCAGTTCCACCACGCCGTCGCCCTGCTGGCGCGTTTCCATCAGCAGGCTGCCAGTGGCGGCGGCCGCGTCGGACAGCAGCTCGGTGGCCAGCGATTGCAAAGTCAGGCTGTGCACCGGCGCCGGCAGCTTTTGCTGCACCAGGTGTTCCGATATCAGGCGCGCCACATGACGCAAATCCTGCGCGGGCTGGGCCGTGCGCACTTCGAGCTCGCCCGTGGGCGGCACGTCGCGGCGCTTGTCCAGGTGCCAGGTGATTTTCAGGGCGCTGAGCCCGCTTTGCCGGCCCAGCAGCCAGGCGTGCAGCTGCACCAGCAGCCGCTCCACGCCGGCCATCAGCGCGGGGGCGTGGGTCACCAGCGCGTTGAGCTCGAGCTTTTCCTCGAAGTGCTCGGGCAGCAGCAGCCACTCGTAGTCGTCGGGTGCGCTGCCGCGAGCGCGGTCCAGCGCCTGCAGCAGTTCCGCGCCGAAGCGCCGCGCCACGCCGTCGCGCGGCAGGCGCAGCAGGTCATCCCAGGTCCGGCAGCCTATGCGCTCGAGCACACCCAGGTGCGGGCGGGCGGCCGTCAGCGTGTGCATGGGTAGTTCGGCCACGCGTTTTTTGACGGCGGCCCCACCCTCGCCCAGCACACGCAAGCGGCCCAGCGCGATCAGCGAGGTCGCGCCCTGCGCGCGCTGGACTTCGGCTTGCAGCCCGTTCTCGCCAAAAAAAGCTTCCAGGCGCTGCGCCAGCAACTGCATCAGCCGCGCCAGCCCGCCAAAGAGGCGCAGGCTGCCGGTCACGTCCATCAGCACGGCTTCGTCGACCAGCGCCACGCGCGGCGTCAGGCCCAGCGCCAGGCTGGCCGCCGCCTGCCGCAGCGTGGCGGCATCCATCGGACAAGCCGGCTGGCCCGCCTCAGTGGTGGTCGAGATGCGCAATGCGATCCAGCAACGCATGGATGGGACTCTGGGGTGAAGTAAGGGGAAGCGACACCAGCGAAGGCAGCAGCAGGGGCACCGGGATACCGGCTTCCTCGCGCTGGCGCCGCACCCTTTCGCGGCTGGCCGCCAGCAGCGCGGCCAAGCGGGCCGGCCGGGTGTCCAGCAGCAGCGGCGCGGCCAGCGGCGGGCCGCGCCGCTTGAACACATCGACCCGCAAGACGCCCGCCTCATGGGCCGCGCCCTCCAGCCGTAAACGCAGCGGCGCGGGCGAGGATTCCTGCTGCGCCCGCAAAGGCCGGAACACAAACAGCAGCTTGTGGTGCGCATGGGCTGCGATCTGCAGGCGGCGCAGGTGCGCGCTGCGCGCATCGGGCAACCAGGCCAGCACGCTGTGCACGTCGGCGCATTGCAGGGCCTCGCGCGTGGCCCACAGCAGCGAGGGCGCATCGCCAGGCCGGCCGTCTATGCTGAGCAGGCGCCGCATGTCCAGGGATCGCGCGCCCAGCGCCGGGCCGAATGGCAGCCAGGGCGCGCCCACCAGCACCGTCAATTCACGGGCCTGGGCCTGCAGGGCCGCCAGGGCCGGCGCCACCAGGCCCCATTCATGCACCCCGGCCTGCGGCTGCAGCAACTCGATCAAGGCCCCCCGCGGCCAGCCGCCACCGGGCAGCGCGGCGTCCAGCGCCGCATGGCCGGTGGCAATGGTTTGCACACTCGCGCCGCCAAGCTCGCCGGCGCGCCATACATGGGCGTTGGCGAAGTCCGGCAAGGCGCGGGCTGCGGGGGTTGGAGAAAGCATGGCGAGAGGTCAACAAGGCAAATACTGTACATGCATACAGTATCATGGAAACCATCCCGTGTCAGCCCTAAAACCTAAAACCGAGTTCCCGTGTCGGACGTCGAGATGGGATGCCGGCGCACGCGATGCAGACCGACCTTTTTTGCCAAGGCCGGACCGGCCTTGGCATTGCCCTACACCGCGACCAAGTGCCCTTGGCCCAGCTCCTTCAAAGTCTTTACGCCAAGAAGCGCCATGTCCCTGTGAACTTCGTCCCTCAGCAGCCCGATCGCGTGGCTGACACCCGCCTGGCCACCCACTGCGGCGGCATAGGCCATGGGGCGGCCCACGAATACATGGTCGGCCCCGAGCGCCAAGGCTTTCAAGACATCGGTGCCGCGGCGGATGCCGCTGTCGATCATCAACGCCATCCCACCCTTGACCCTGGCAGCCTCTTGAAGCACCAGCATCGGGGGCACTGTTCCATCCAGTTGGCGTCCTCCGTGGTTGGACAGGATCACACCGTCCGCCCCCGCCTGCTCCGCGCGCTGGACATCAGCCGCGGACGTCAGGCCTTTGATGACCAGCTTGCCCCGCCAACGCCGGCGGATGAGCGCCAGGTGTTCCCAGTTCAGGTGGTCGCGCATGCCAAATTGCCGCACGGCGTTGCCGGAGATGATGGGCGCGCCGCGCCCTGCCCCCGCATTCTCGAAGTAAGGCACTCCATGCTCGACCAGCGTGCGGACCAGGGTGCCCACAAGCCAGCGTGGGCGTACCATGCCGTCCCAGGCCAGGCGCAGGCTTGGCCGCAGCGGTGTGGAGAAGCCGACGCGGACGTTGTTTTCCCGATTGGCCAGCGTCGCCGTATCGACCGTCACGACCAGGGTCTTGAAGCCGGCCGCCTCCACGCGGTTCACAAGTCCTTCGATGTGCCCGGCCTCTCCCGGAATGTAGGCCTGGAACCAGCCGCAGGTGGGAGCGGCCTGCGCCACCCGTTCCATGCGGGTCAGCGACGCGCCGCTCAGGACAAAAGGTATGCCCGCGGCTTCGGCGGCGCTGGCGATCGCCACATCGCCGTCGAAGGCAAACAGCGCACACAGGCCCATGGGCGCCACACCGAAGGGTGAACTGTAGGTCTGCCCCATCAACGTGGTGCGCTGCTCGCGCGCTGAGACATTCACCAACACACTGGTGCGGAACATCCATTTCCTGAACGCCGCGCCGTTCGCCTGCAGCGTCACGTTGTCTTCAACACCGCCTTGCAGGTAGCCGAAGATCGGACGAGGCAGGACGCGGCGTGCCGCGGGCTCCAGGTCCCCCAGCGAAAGAATGCTTCGAAGCCGGGGAGGCAGCTGGCGTCGGGCGTTCGGTGCAGGGCCCAGCTGCTGTCGATGTGGAGTTGTTGTCATCGGAATTCCTTCGGATGCCTGCAGCGATCCAGGCCTGCGCGAATTGGAATTCAGACGACAGGTGACGGCAATGGGTTACGCAGTGCGTAACATCATGGATGCCATGTAGCGCGCAGCGCCGTCGTTGAAACCCCGCCCAGCGCCAAACCCAGTTGCCGCGCGGCGGCCATCGTGACGGGAGCCAGCCCTCGGAGAACGGCCGGTGTCAATCGCTCGACAGGCCCCGAGGTGCTGACGGCCCCGAGTACCGTGCCCTTTTCGCCGCGTACGGCGGCGGCCACAGCGGCCGCGCCCGTTGAGCGTTCTGCGCGTGCCCAGTGGTAGCCACGCCGGCGAATACGTTCGTAGAGGTCGCCGGGCTCACCGAGTGCCGCCAGAATTGCCCTGCCCGGCGCTCCCAGTTCCAGGGGCAGCAGCTCGCCGGAGCGGGGATGGTCGGGCCTGGCATTGGGGCCGTCGCAACGCATCAGGCAGCTGCGAAGATTACCTTCGTGCACGTAGAAAGAAGCGCTTTCACCGGTGTCCGCGGCCAGTCGAACCAGGATGGGTTCGATGACGGATCCGACATCGAATTGAGCCTGGTAGCGCGAGCCCAGCCATCCGGCCGCGGGCCCCAGTCGCCATGCACCGTCGTCGCGCTGCACCATAAAACGGGACAGCGCGAGCGTGCGTGCCAGCCGCAGGGCGGTGGGCTTGTGCATGCCGGTGCGGCGCGCCAGTTCCGTCAGCGACAGGAACACCTTGTCGCCATCGTCGAAGGCCTTGAGCAAGGACATGGCCCGGACAACCGCGTGGACATGATCCCGTCCCGGGGCCTGCTCGATGTCCGCGAGGCCTCTTGAAGAAGAGCGCTTTGGAGTCGAGGCACCGGTGCTCGGGGCGGATGCTCTAGGGGCCATGGGGTGAGGATGATTGTTTCGCGGAGCGTAACGCGTTGTTTTTGTTTCGACACCGAACCATGATGCCGGCATTCAAACAACTAGAGCGAGACAAAACCGTGACTATCCCCCTGAACCCCGGCCGCCGCCGCCTTCTCGGCGCGGCCGCACTATTGCCTTTTGCCGTCAAGGCGCAGGATGACTACCCGAGCAAACCCATCCGGATGATCATTCCGTTCGCGGCCGGTGGCGCGACCGATGTGCTGGGACGCGATCTTGGACAGGCCATGGCGCCCAGCCTCGGGAAGGCCTTTATCGTCGAGAACATCGGCGGCGGTGCCGGCGTCCCGGCGCTCAATACGGTGGCGCGCTCGGCAGCCGACGGTTACACCGTGCTGTTTTGTGCCTCCGGCAACATCACTGCGCAGCCCTTGCTGAGCAAGAACCGTGTGGACATCCTCACCCAGGTCACGCCCGTGGGCATGATCGCTTCGGCGCCCCATGTGCTGGTGGTGAGTGCGAAGGCGCCCTTCAAATCCGTCGCGGAGCTGATTGCCTATGCCAAGGCCCACCCGGGCGAGGTGAATTTCGCTTCCGCAGGCATAGGCGGCCTCGCCCACCTGGGGACGGAGCTGTTCGCGCGAAGCGCCGGCATCCAGGTGACGCATGTCCCTTACAAGGGCGCGGCCCAGGTCATGACCGACCTCATCGCCGGCCAGGTGCAAGCCATCTTCGGGACCATGCCCTCATTCACGGGAATGATTGACAAGGGCGCGATCCGGGCCATCGGGATCACCGCACCCAGCAAGTCCAGCCCGCTCAAAGGACTACCCTTGATTTCGCAGACCGTGCCCGGGTTTGCCTACAGTTCCTGGAACGCCATTTTTGCGCCCGCGCGCACGCCTGCGCTTGTGACCAACAAACTCTACGCGGCAATGCAGGCCGCAGCCAGGAACCCCGCACTGCTCCAGCGCTTCGATGAGCAAGGGGTGGACGTTGCGATGTCCGGGCCGAATGAGATGCGCAATCTTGTGCGCAAGGAGTCGGCCATCTGGGAGAAAGTGATCCGTGAGGCGCGAATTGAATTGAACTAGAAAATTGATAACTGCACTGACGTACAGAAAATCGATACCGGCCGGGAAACTTAAGGTTTGCGCGCCAGCCGGGCGACCAGCAGCAGGCCCACCAGCGTGATCACCACAAAACAGACAAACGACCAGTTGGCAATCGAGCCGCCCAGAAAGGTCCAGTCGATCTTGGTGCAGTCACCACTGCCCTTGAAGATCATGGGAATCGCGCGCTTCAGGGGAAAGGTCTCGATCATCCCGTAAAAATCGCGGCCGCACGAAGCGATTTCAGGCGGATACCACTGCAAAAAGCTCTGGCGCGCCGCGACAAAAGCGCCGAAACCGGCCAGCAGCACCATCAGGCCCGAACCGGCGATCAGGAAGCCGCGGCTTTTGGCAATCGCCGTCACGCCCGCCACCAGCGCCACCAGCACCAGCGCATAGCGTTGCACGATGCACATGGGGCACGGCTCCAGGCCCACCACATGCTGCAGATAAAGGCCAAAAGCCAGCATGGCCACGCAGGCCGCGGCAACCAACACCAGCACGCGGCGCGGCATGGCATCGAAATACGTCAAAAACATCAGGGAGCCCTCTTTTTTTCTGGATGGATTATGGATTGTCCAGCGGTTCGGGCGTTTGGGCCGGGATAAGTTCCCGCCTGCGATTCATGGAGGGCGAATTTTTTCGCCCCCTTTCATCCGCGGAGGCCAGCACTTGTCCTACAGGTGGGCGGTGCCGGCGGGCGTAGATTTTCAGGACCCAACCACTTCTGGAGACCCTCATGATGGTGCAAAACGCCCTCGCCAGTGTCGCCGTGCGCGACCTGGCCACTGCCCTGCCCTGGTACGAAAAACTGCTGGACGCCAAAGCCAGCCGCCCCATGCCCGAAGTCGGCGAATGGCAGTTCCAGCGCGGCGGCGGCCTGCAAGTCTATGAACTGCCCGAGCGCGCCGGCGAAGGCTCGCTGACCCTGGCCGTCAACGACCTTGAACCCGAAATCGAACACCTGCAAAAGCTGGGCATAGACACCAGCCATACAACCGCCACCGACAAAGTCCGCGCGGTGATGATCAGCGACCCCGACGGCAACCACATCGCAATCGCCGAAGCCCTGATGCCCGGCGTGATACGCTGAAAACCAGCACAACCAGGAAGGATAGAACCATGGAATTCCACCGCGGCCGCCTCGTCGACCACATCCACCTGCGCGCCCATGACCTCGCGGCCAGCAAACGCTTTTACCGTGCCGTGCTGCAGTCGCTGGGCAAGGCCGGTGCCATCCAGGAAGCCGACAGCCATTTTTCGGCCGACGAGCTCTGGATAGACCAGGCCGACGGCGCCACCTCGCACGTCCACCTGGCTTTCCAGGCCAAAGACCAGGCGGCCGTCAAAGCCTTTTATGAAGCGGCGCTGGCCGCGGGCGGCACCGACAACGGCGCGCCGGGCGAGCGAAAATACCACCCGGGCTACTACGGCGCCTTTGTGCTGGACCCGGACGGCAACAACATCGAGGCGGTCTACCATGGGCCTTTTGTGGCTTCGGCCGAGTCGGTGGTGATCAAGCCCGCCGGCTAGGCAGAGCCTGAGATTTCAACGGGAAGCCTTCGCCTCAAGGAGCCGGCATGTGCCGCAACATCAAGACCTTGTTCAATTTCGAGCCACCGGCCACCGAGCTGGAAATCCGTGACGCCTCGCTGCAGTTTGTGAGAAAGCTCAGCGGCTTCAATGTGCCGTCCAAGGCCAATGAGGCCGCGTTTGATCGTGCGGTGGAAGAGGTTGCGGCCTCGGCGCGGGTTCTCATCCGGACATTGGTCACCAACGCCGAACCGCGCAACCGGGAGGTGGAAGCCGAACGGGCGCGGGCCAGGTCGGCGCTGAGGTTTGGCACGAACCGGTAGCCGGAGCCGGACTTGCATCAGCCATGGCGGCGGACGGTACCGTGGTTGAAATCCCCGCCTTGCGCACCCAGGCAACCCAGCCCTTGCAGCGTTTCCTCCACCGCCATGTCCAGCGGCGTGTGCGGCTCCGCACCGAGCGCCGCCACCAGGGAGGCGTTGTCCATGCGTACCGGCGTGTTCCAGAGGTAGCGCATCCGGCGCAGCTCGCGCAGGGTCTCGACAAAGGGTGCGGCCAGCGTCACCGCCCACCAGGGAAAGGATTTGATGGACGGCGCAGGGCCGCCGCGCCGCGCGACGACACGGCAGATCGCTTCAGCCAACTGGCGGCCGTCGTTGTCCCACTGGCCGTCCATATGGAAGGTTGCGAATGCAGGCAGAACGTCACGCCGCGCCAGCAAGGCAACCATGGTACGCGCAACATCCGGCAAATAAGCCCATTGGTGGCCGACCCCGGGCTTGCCAGGCAGCTTCACGCTGCGCAGCGGAGCGCCCGGCCGGACCAGGCCTTGCGAAAACCAGCTGTTACCGGCGCGCGGCCCAAAAAAATCACCCGCGCGCACGATGATCACCCGGCAGCCGCCCTGGCCACTGTCACTGGTCGCGTCCTTGAGGCGTTGCTCAAGCTGCACACGAATCGCACCTTTGGCAGTTTGCGGGTGTTGCGGTGAATCCTCCCGGGGGCTGGGAAATGCGTCCGGCCCGTAGTTGTAGACCGTGCCGGGCAACACAATGGTCGCGCCGTGCGCCCGGGCGGCTGCGATCGTGTTATCCAGCATGGGCAGCACCAGCTCGCCCCAGCGACGATAGCCGGGCGGATTGACGGCGTGCACGATGACGCCGCAGCCTTGCGCCGCAGCCATGACATCACCGGGATTCATCGCGTCGCCACGCAGCCAGGTGATGCCGCCATATTGCTCGCCCTGCGGCAGCTCGCCACGGCTGAGCGCGCGAACCTGCCAGCCTGCCGCCTGCAGTTGCCGGGCCACTTCACCGCCAATGCCGCCGGTTGCGCCCAGCACAAGCGCTGTGCCTGATCTGTCTTGTTTGCTGCTCATGCCAATTCCCCAAAAAGTTGCGATGGGTAAAGTCTGGGCCCCGAAGGGTCAAAATGGAATTGACTAAGACAGGGTAACAGCTATACATTTTTGTATGGAAGAAGATGCCGGCTGGGAGCTTTATCGCTCATTTTTGGGGGTGCTGCACGAGGGTTCGCTCTCAGGTGCGGCACGGTCTTTGGGGGTGGCACAGCCCACGGTCGGACGCCATGTCGCCTCACTCGAAAAATCGCTAGGCCTGGCGCTGTTCACGCGCTCACAAACCGGTTTTGCGCCGACCGAAGCCGCGCTGGAACTGCAGCCCTTCGCCGAAGAAATGGCCAGCGCCGCGGCCGCCTTACGCCGCGCCGCCGAAAGCCAGGGCGACGGTGTGCGCGGCACGGTGCGGGTCACGGTGAGCGAAGTCATCGGTGTCGAAGTGTTGCCGCCCATCGTCGCAAAACTGCAGCGCGAGCACCCGGGTCTGACCATCGAACTGGTGCTGACCAACCGCGTGCAGGACCTGCTGCAACGCGAAGCCGACATTGCCGTGCGCATGACACAGCCCAAGCAAGACCTGCTGATCGCTCGCCGCGTGGGTGAAGTGGAACTGGGTCTCTACGCGCGCCGCGATTACCTGGACGCGCGTGGCACACCCCAGTCGTCAGCGGACCTGGCGCAGCATGCGCTGATCGGGTTTGACGAGGAGACACCCTTTCTGCGTTCGGCGCGCAAAGCCTTGCCCGCATGGAAGCGGGCGGCGTTTGCCACGCGTACCGACAGCGACCTCGCGCAACTGGCATTGATACGTGCCGGCGCCGGCATTGGCGTGTGCCAGTCAGCGCTGGCGGCGCGTGACCCCGCCCTGGTGCGGGTGCTGCCTGGCGAGTTGTCCTTCAAACTCGAAACCTGGCTGACCATGCACGAAGACCTGCGCCACAGCCCGCGTTGCCGTGTCACCTTCGACGCATTGGTCGAAGGTTTGCAGCAGCATATTGGTTGAAGCCGAACAGGATTCGACCTGCATAAGCAGCTGCCTGCACGCACCCGCAACTAGCCCTCCACAAACACCCTCGCCTTGCGCGGCGTCACCACCAGCATGTCGCCTTCGCGCAGGCCCATGTCGGCAAATTGCTGCGAGGGCATCTGGGCTTCGATGATGGCGTCGCCCGGGACATTGCCTTTTTGCTCGTAGCCTTCGGCGGGAATCAGTTCCAGCCGCGCGATGGGGCCGATGACGATGGCGCGCTCCAGGTGGACGACGATGCCTTCGGCGCCGGGTGCGTAGCGCTGCACGTCCAGGTCGTGCGGGCGCACGTAGGCAAAGGCCTTGGCGTCCTGCGCGCCGGCGTGTTCGGGTGAATCAAGGCGCAGGCCCTCGAGCTGCACCTCGCCTTCGTGGGCCCGGCCGTGGAACAGGTTGACGTCGCCGAGGAAGCCGTAGACAAAGGGGCTGGCCGGGTGGTCCCAGACCTGCTGCGGCGAGCCTATCTGCTCGATCTTGCCCTGGTTCATCAGCACCACGCGGTCGGCCACTTCCAGCGCCTCTTCCTGGTCGTGCGTCACAAAAATGCTGGTGACATGCAGGTCGTCGTGCAGGCGGCGCAGCCAGCGGCGCAATTCCTTGCGCACCTTGGCATCCAGCGCGCCAAAGGGTTCGTCGAGCAGCAACACCTTGGGCTCCACCGCCAGGGCGCGCGCCAGGGCGATGCGCTGGCGCTGCCCGCCCGACAGCTGCGAAGGAAAACGGTCGGCCAGCCAGTCGAGCTGCACGAGGTTCAGCAGCGAATGCACTTTTTCCTTGATCTGCGCCTCGCTGGGCCTCACGCCGCGCGGCTTGACGCGCAGGCCGAAGGCCACGTTCTCGAACACCGTCATGTGGCGGAACAACGCATAGTGCTGGAACACAAAGCCGACCTGGCGCTCGCGCACATGCACGTCGGTGGTGTCTTCGCCGCTGAAGAGGATGCTGCCGCGGTCGGCGGTTTCCAGGCCGGCGATGATGCGCAGCAAGGTGGTCTTGCCGCAGCCCGAGGGGCCCAGCAAAGCGACCAGCTCGCCCGACTCAATGTCCAGGCTCACGTCACCCAGGGCCTGGAAGTCGCCAAAATGTTTGCTGACGTTGCGGATTTCTATGCTCATGTCTTTCTCTCTTTCTCCCTCCCCATAGCGAAGGGAGGTTGGCTTTTCTTCCTCCCTCTCCCCCTGGGAGAGGGTTGGGGTGAGGGCCGGCGGCTACAAATCGGGAGCCGCCCTCACCCTAGCCCTCTCCCTGAGGGAGAGGGGATAAAACGGGGCGCTCGGGCGGCAGATCCGCCGCGGCTTTCATGTCGGCTTCGTGGCGCCATTCGGCCACCGACTTGATGGCCAGCGTGACCAGCGCCAGGATGGCCAGCAGCGAGGCCACGGCGAAGGCGGCCACCGACTGGTATTCGTTGTAGAGGATTTCGACATGCAGCGGCAGCGTGTTGGTCTGCCCGCGGATATGGCCGGATACCACCGACACCGCGCCGAACTCGCCCATGGCCCGCGCATTGCACAAAATGACGCCGTAGATCAGACCCCATTTGATGTTGGGCAAGGTGACATGCCAGAAGGTCTGCCAGCCGGTCGCGCCCAGCACGATGGCGGCCTGCTCCTCGTCATTGCCTTGCGCCTGCATCAGCGGGATCAACTCGCGCGCGATAAAGGGAAAGGTCACGAACACGGTCGCCAGCACGATGCCGGGCACGGCGAAGATGATCTTGATGTCATGCGCGAGCAGCCAGGGCCCGAACCAGCCCTGGGCGCCGAAGATCAGCACATAAATCAGGCCGGCCACCACAGGCGAGACCGAAAACGGCAGGTCCACCAGCGTCGTCAGGACCGACTTGCCGCGGAACTCGTACTTGGCAATCGCCCAGGCAGCGGCCACACCGAACACCAGGTTCAGCGGTACGGCGATCACAGCGGCGATCAGCGTCAGCTGGATGGCCGACCAGGCGTCGGGCTCGCGCAGCGCGGCCAGGTAGGCGCCAAAGCCTTTTCGCAAGGCCTCGGTGAACACGGCCGCCAGCGGCAGCACCAGGAACAGCAGCACAAACAGCAGCGCCACGGTGGTCAGCGTGTAGCGCACCCAGGGAGCCTCGGTGGTGCCGGCGCGGACGCGGCGGTTGGTGAGTTGGGCGCTCATGCTGGGGCCCCTGCGTTGCGGCGCTGCCAGGCCTGCAGGCCGTTGATCACCAGCAGCAGCACAAAGGACACCAGCAGCATCACCACGGCCACGGCGGTGGCGCCGGCATAGTCGTACTGCTCGAGCTTGCCGATGATGATGAGCGGCGTGATCTCGGAAATCATGGGCATGTTGCCGGCGATAAAGATGACCGAGCCGTATTCGCCGATCGCGCGGGCAAACGCCATGGCAAAGCCGGTCAGCAAGGCCGGCGTGATGTGCGGCAATATGACTTTGGTGAAAATCTGCAGGCGCGTGGCGCCCAGGGATGTGGCGGCCTCTTCAAGCTCTTTTTCGGCGTCTTCCAGCACAGGCTGCACCGTGCGCACCACAAAGGGCAGGCCGATAAAGATCAGCGCGATCACCACGCCGGCCGGCGTGAAGGCCAGCTTGATACCCATGGGCTCCAGGTACTGGCCTATCCAGCCGTTGCCGGCCAGCAAGGCCGTCAGCGAGATGCCGGCCACGGCCGTGGGCAGCGCGAAAGGCAAATCGACCAGCGCATCGACAATCTTTTTGCCCGCGAACTTGTAGCGCACCAGCACCCAGGCCACCAGCAGGCCGAAGACCAGGTTCACCAGCGCCGCAACCAGCGAAGCGCCGAAGGTGAGCCGGTAGGAGGCCAGCACGCGCGGCGAGGTCACGGCGGTGATGAACTGCTCCCAGCTCATCGTGAAGGTCTTGAAGAACAGCGCCGAGATCGGGATCAGCACAATCAGGCTCAGGTACAGCACTGTGTAACCCAGCGTGAGCCGAAAGCCTGGCAGCACGCGCCGGGCGGCCCTTTTGCCACCCGCAGGGATTCCCGGCGCCACCGCGGAAGGCGGCGCCACAGAAGACAAGGCAGTCATGGCTTGGCTTACTTGACGGCGTAGAGCTTGTCGAACTGCCCGCCGTCGTTGAAGTGCACTTTTTGCGCTTCACCGAGGCTGCCGAACACGTCCTGCACCGTGAACAGCTGCAGCGGCTTGAAGGTGCTTGCGTATTTCCTGAGCACGGCCTGCGAGCGCGGGCGCAGCGCATGGCGCGCGGCGATTTCCTGGCCCTCGTCCGAGTAGAGGTAATTGAGGTAGGCCTTGGCGAGGTCCGCCGTGCCCTTCTTGGCGACGGTGCGCTCCACCACTGCCACCGGGTTTTCCGCCAGGATACTGATGGAGGGGTACACCGCGTCCACCTTGCCTTCGCCGAACTCCCGGTTCACCGACAGCACTTCGGACTCGAAGGTGATCAGCACGTCGCCGATATTGCGCTGCAGGAAGACGGTGGTCGCATCGCGCCCGCCCTTGCCCAACACCGGCACGTTTTTGTAGAGCTTGCCGACGAATTCGGCGGCCTGCGCGTCGCTTGCGCCCTTCTTCTTGGCATAACCCCAGGCCGCCAGGTAGGCGTAGCGGCCGTTGCCGCCGGTCTTGGGGTTCACCACGACAACCTGGATGCCGGGCTTGACCAGGTCATCCCAGTCCTTGATGCCTTTGGGATTGCCGTTGCGCACCAGGAACAGCATGGTCGAGGTGGTGGGCGATGCGTTGTCCGGAAACTTTTTTACCCAGTCCTTGGCAACCACACCGGCATTGGCCAGGAAGTCCACGTCGGTCGAAGTGTTCATGGTGACCACATCGGCATCCAGGCCGTCGGCCACCGACCGCGCGATGGCGCTGGAGCCGCCGTGCGACTGGTCCACCTTCACGTCCTTGCCGGTGGTCTTTTTGTAGTGGGCGATAAAGGCCGCGTTGTAGTCCTTGTAGAACTCGCGCGCCACGTCGTAAGAGCCGTTGAGCAGCGTTTGCGACTGCGCCGGGACGATACCGCTCGTTGCCAAAACCAGGGCAGCAAGAGCGATTTTGAGTTGTGGGGAAGTCATGCCGTTTCCAGGGATCCGAAAGAAGAAGTTCGCGGAGAAGAAAAATCAAGCCGCGGTGCCGAGAGCGAAGCATCGCCCGCCAGCGACTGCAGCAGGGCAATGCCCAGCGGCCATTCGCCGTGGCCCGATTCAATGTTGATGTGGCCCGCATCCTGCAGGCGCACAAACTCGCTGCCCCAGGCGCGGGCATAGGCGCCGGCCAGGCGCACCGGACAGAAAGGGTCGTTGCTGCTGGCCACCAGCACGCTGCGGTAAGGCAGCTTCTGGTAAGGCACGGGGGCGAAGTCGCTCAGCACGGCGCGGCGTTCCGGGTCGGCCGGCGCCACCAGCAAGGCGCCCTGTATGCGTTCAGCCGCCTCAGGCGGCAAATGCGCGGTCGCGATGCAACCCAGGCTGTGCGCCACCACCACCACCGGCTCGTTCTGCAGCAGGATGGTGTTGGCCAGCGACGCCACCCAGGCCTTGCGCGAAGGCGTGATCCAGTCGTCCTGCCGCACACGCACCGCATTGCCCAGGCGCTCGGCCCACAGGCTTTGCCAGTGGCCGGGGCCGGAGTCGCGCCAGCCGGGAACGATGATGAAACGCACGCTGCGTGAACCCATCTGCTTACTTGTTCGGCTGCGGCGTGACGCGCAAATACGGCTTGATGGCTTTAAAGCCTTTTGGAAAGCGCTGGGCGATTTCGGCCGGGTCCTGCAGGCTGGGCACGATGATCACGTCGTCGCCGTCCTTCCAGTTCACCGGCGTGGCCACCTTGTAGCCGTCGGTCAGCTGCAGCGAGTCGATGACACGCAGGATCTCGTCAAAGTTGCGGCCCGTGCTCGCGGGATAGGTGAAGGTGGTGCGAATGGCCTTCTTCGGGTCGATGATGAACACGCTGCGCACGGTCGCCGTGGGGCCGGTGCTCAGGGCGTTCGGGTGAATCATGTCGTAGAGCCCGGCCACCTTGCGGTCCGCATCGGCCAGGATGGGGAAATTCACCGTGGTGTTCTGCGTCTCATTGATGTCATTGACCCACTTGCTGTGGGAGTCCAACGGGTCGACGCTGACCGCGATGGGCTTGACATTGCGCTTGGCGAACTCACCGCTCAGCGCAGCAGTCTTGCCGAGTTCGGTGGTGCAGACGGGGGTGAAGTCGGCGGGGTGCGAAAACAGCACCACCCAGGAATCACCGGCCCATTCATGAAAGGAAATCTTGCCTGCGGTGGAGTCTTGCGTGAAGTCGGGGGCGGTGTCGCCGAGTCTGAGAGTGGCCATGGTTGCTCCTTGAGTTGCTTGATCAAAGCATTGTGGGGAGCAAGCGTTAAAACGCAAAAGAATATATTGCTCTTAATTTATCCGGATTTGTACATAACGAAGGGATTCACTTGTTCTGACGATTGAGGTGGCATGTCCTTGTTTCTTCAGGTATTCGGTATTGGTATTTGGCTGCTTGGTATTCCTCCCTCCACCCCGACACCCACAACATACAAGCGAAGCGAGTTGTTTTTGACCCCGTCTGGACCGAGCACCACAGGCTGCCCGTAGCGAAGCGAAGGGACGCAGACACCAGGGTCGCCTTTCTTTTGCTTACGTTTCTTTGGCGAAGCAAAGAAAAGTAAGTCGCCCGCCGGGGCGAGACCCGGCCAGCAGCCTCAGCAGAGAAAACAACCATAGACCAAGAACAGCCCAATGGAGCTTGAGGCCAAAACCTCAAGCCAGCGAATCCCCTCTCATCCTCTCCCCAAGGAAATCCAAAAAACTCCTCACCGCCGGCACCTGCCCGCGCCGCGAGGGGAACACCGCATGCGCCACGCCCGAGGGAAGCGCCCAGCCCGGCAGCACGGGTACCAGCAGTTGGGCCTGCCGTTCGGCCGCGCTCATGGAGTCGGGTAAAAAACTCATGCCGGTGCCGGCCAACACCGCGAGTTTCAGGGTCTGCAGGTCGTCGGCGACATAGCGCGGCTGGTGCTGCAGCACGAACTCCTTGCCGCCCGGGCCCAGCAGCCGCCATGACGAGCGCCCGTCGGCCCAGGACATGGACACCGTGTCGAGCTTGAGCAGGTCTTCGGGTTTTTCGGGCCGGCCCTGGCGCTGCAGCAGGGCCGGGCTGGCCAGCAGTTGGCCGCCGCTGGAGCCCAGGTTCTTGATCACCAGGCTGCCGCTGTCTTCCAGCGTGGGGCGTACGCGCAGCGCGATGTCTATGCCCTCCTCCACCAGGTCGATCACGCGGTTGGTCACGCGCATGTCTATCCGCACCTGGGGGAACATCTCCATATAGCGCGGCACCAGGTAGCCCACCGAGCCCTGCGCCAACGTCACCGGACAGGTGATGCGCAAGGTGCCGCGCGGCTCGACCTGCATTTGCGCCACGGCTTCGGAAGCCGCCAGGGCCTCGTCGCGCATGGCGCCGCAGTGGCGCAAATAGATTTCACCAACCTCCGTCAGCGAGAGCTTGCGCGTGGTGCGCTGCAAAAGCCGCACGCCCAGCCTGGACTCCAGCTCGGCCACGCGGCGCGACAGCCGTGACTTGGGCAGGCCCAGCGCGCGCCCGGCCGCGGCAAAGCCGCCGCGCTCCACCACCTCGGCGAAATACAGCATGTCATTGAGGTCTTGCATAAGAGAACCCGCCCTTTCTTCGCGACCGGATTTGGCCCTGCTTTCTGGTTGATTGTCCCAAATATAGGACGATCTATCGCAATTTTACCGACTTATCAATCAATCGACTCATCCGCACAATCTATCCATGGCTGCGATTCAAGGTGAATACGGCCTGAAAACCCGACTCAACAACCACTCTGTTTAGGAACCCCATCATGAGCAAGCTTCTTCACATCGACTCCAGCATCCTGGGCGGCAACTCGGTTTCCCGCCAGCTCACCGCCCAAATCGTGGCTTCCTGGCGCGCCGGCCACCCCGGCACCGAAGTCAGCTACCTGGACCTGGCCGTCGACACGCCTTCCCACCTGTCGGCCGAGTCGCTGGGTTTCCGCATGCCCGCCGGCAGCGACCTGAGCGAGGTGCAAAAGCGCGAAAACGCCGTGTCCGAAGCCCTGGTGACGCAATTCCTGGCAGCCGATGTGATCGTGGTGGGCGCACCCCTGTACAACTTCGCCATCCCCAGCCAGCTCAAGGCCTGGATTGACCGCGTCGCCCAGGTCGGCCGCACCTTCAAGTACACCGAGAAAGGCCCTGTGGGCCTGGCCGGCGGCAAGACCGTGATCGTGGCTTCGGCTCGAGGCGGCGTCTATTCGACCAGCGAAGCCATGACCGCCCTGGAACACCAGGAGAGCTACCTCAAGGTGGTGTTCGGTTTCTTCGGCATCACCGACGTGCGTTTTGTGCGCGCCGAAGGCCTGGCCATGGGCGAAGCCGCCAAGGAGGCCGCCCTGGCCGCCGCGCAGATTGAGATCGTCACGCACACCCAGGCACCCGCCGCCAACCAGGACCGGGCCGCCGTGGCCGCCTGAACGCGGCGTTCCGCATAGCCAAAAAGCCCGCATCCGCGGGCTTTTTTCATGGTGAGGTAATTACCAAATGACAAATCGATTGTTCACTTTGGGCCGGCGCGTCCCTATATTCAGCGCTGGCCCTGCCCAGGGCGCCCATAACAAAGGTGAAGATGACAGCGACTTTCGCTCCCAACGAGCAACCGGCAACAGCGACAGCAGCGCCCGCCGCACCCTCCTCCTCCGTTCTTGAAATCCGCCCTTTTGACGCCCCGCTGGGCGCCGAGGTGCTGGGCCTGGATCTCTCCCAGCCGCTCTCAGCGGCCGACTTCAGCCGCATACACCGCGCCCACCTGGATCACCACGTGCTGGTGTTCCGCGACCAACGCATCACGCCGCGGCAGCATGTCGACTTCAGCCGCCGCTTCGGGCCGCTGCAAATCCATGTGCTGAAAAACTTCCAGCTGCAGGACCACCCGGAAATCCTGATCGTCTCCAACATCAAGGAAAACGGCGAACCCATAGGCCTGGGCGACGCCGGCCACTTCTGGCACTCCGACCTGTCGTACAAGGACAAGCCCAGCCTGGGCTCGCTGCTGCATGCGCAGGAACTGCCCTCAGAAGGCGGCGACACCCTGTTTGCCAACCAGCACACAGCCTGGGACACCCTGCCCCTGGCCCTCAAGACCGCCGTGCAAGGCCTGCGCGCCGAACACACCTACCTCGCCAAATACGAAGAACTGCGCAGCCGCAGCCCCTGGCGACCCAAGCTCACACAGGAACAGGTCGACGAAGTCAAACCGGTGGTCCATCCGGTGGTACGCACCCACCCCGAAACCGGCCGCAAGGCCCTGTTCGTCAGCGAACATTTCACCACCCGCATCCTCGGCATACCAGAGGACGAAAGTAAAGCACTGCTGGGCGAACTGTTTGAACACAGCTCGCGCCCCGAACTCATCTATCGCCACCAGTGGCAGCCGCACGACATGGTGTTCTGGGACAACCGCTCCGTCACCCACCTGGCAGCAGGCACCCCCGACCACCTGCGCCGCAAGCTGTATCGCACGACGATTGAGGGCGACACGCCGTTTTAACCGGCGGCGTGGGAATCAGGTATTGGGATTTGGCTGTTCGGTATTTCTGCACCCACCCCTTGTGTATGCGCCGAGGAGCGGAGGTTCAGGCGGATAAGGGATCGCGTTGTCTGAGCCGAAGGCGAGTTTAGCGAGACCCCGCCTGAACCGAGCACCGCAGGCTGCCCGCAGCGAAGCGGAGGGACGCAGACACCAGGGTCGCCTTTTTTTGCTTACTTTTTTTGGCGAAGCAAAAAAAGTGAGTCGCATGCCGGGCGATCCCGGCCAGCCGCATTCAACAAAAAGCGCAAAGGCCCGAGCAAGACCGGCCACAACCCTCAGGAATGCTTCTTAACCCACCCCACATAAGCATCCACCCAGGTCTGCAAAAACTTCCGGCTACCTTCACTCAAGCTGCCGTCAGCCTCGTAAAGGCCCTCTTTGTTGTGGATAAAAGCCTCAGGCTGCCCCAGCGTGGGCACATTCAGGTAAGCCAGGATATTGCGCAAATGCTGCTGCGACAGCGCGGTACCTATGGCCCCCACCGAAGCGCCAATCACGCCGGCCGGCTTGCCGTCCCAGGCGCTCTGGCCGTATGGGCGCGAAGCATGGTCAATCGCGTTTTTGAGCACGCCGGGAATCGAGCGGTTGTACTCGGGCGTGACAAACAGCAGGCCTTGCGCGGCCTTGATCTCGCCCTTGAGCCTCACCACCTGCGGCGCCGGGTTGCCGTCGTCGTCCTGGTTGTAAGGCGGCAGGTCGTCGATGCGCACATGGGTAAAACTGAAGTCCGCGGGAAACAGCTTCTCAAGCGCGCGGGCGAGCTTTTTGTTGAACGAGTCCTTGCGAATGCTGCCGACGACGACAGCAATGTTGTATTGGGCCATGGGGTTCTCCAGGAAGTGGTGGATGGGATGGGGATGAAAAAAATAGGGAGCCTGAACCGCGCATGCGCGTCAGGCCTCCCACTTTGTAAACCAATTCGGCAATCCCTGCTGTAGGACTCCAGGACGGGAAGCTCCCCGAAGCCCGATCAGAAGCTGGCCAGCACCGCGCCCTTGAACTCGGCCTGCACAAACTTGCGAATCTCCTCCGAGTGGTAGGCCTTCACGAGCTTGGCGACCCAGGGCTTGTCCTTGTCCTGCTCGCGCACGGCCAGCAGGTTGACGTAAGGCGACTTGGCCGCTTCCTGCGCGATCGCGTCCTTGGGGTTCAGGCCCGCCGACAGCGCATAGTTGGTGTTGACGGCCGAAGCGTCCAGGTCGTCCAGCGAGCGCGGCAGCTGGGCGGCGTCGAGTTCCACAAACTTGAGCTTCTTGGGGTTCTCAATCACATCCAGCGGTGTGGCCTTGAGGCCGGCCTCGGGCTTGAGCTTGATCAGGCCCTTGTCCTGCAACACCAGCAACACGCGCCCGCCATTGGTCGGGTCGTTGGGGATGCCGAAGCGCGCACCCTCCTTGAGTTCGGCCAGGCTTTTGACTTTTTTGGAGTAAAGGCCTATCGGGAAGTTGACGGTGTAGCCCACGTTGACGATCTTGTAGCCGCGGTCCTTGACCTGCTGGTCCAGGAAGGGCTTGTGCTGGTAGCTGTTGGCGTCCAGGTCGCCGGCGGCGAGCGCGGCGTTGGGCTGGATGTAGTCGCTGAACTCGACGATCTGGATTTTGAGGCCGTCTTTCTCGGCGATCTTTTTGACCTGCTCAAAAATCTGCGCGTGCGGGCCGGCGGTGACGCCTATCTTGAGAGGTTTGTCCTGCGCCAGCACGGCGGAGGAGAAAGAGGCGGCCAGCGCGAGCGCGACGGCGGATTGAATGAGAGTGCGTTTGTTCATGGTGTTTCCTTTGGATGAATTGAAAAAATCTTGTCCCCTCCTCCCCTGGGAGTAAGAGAAATTCAGTGAATCAACATCGCTGTTGATAAGAGATGAATGCCCGGCTCATTTATGGCTCAGCCTGCGCACAGCCCAGTCGCCCAGGCTTTGCACCGCCTGCACAAACAGGATCAGCACCAGCACCACGGCCAGCATGACTTCCGGCAAAAAGCGCTGGTAGCCGTAGCGGATGCCGAGGTCGCCCAGCCCGCCGCCGCCGATGGCACCGGCCATGGCCGAATAACCGGTCAGGCTCACAAAGGTGATGGTCAGGCCCGCGACGATGCCAGGCAGCGCCTCGGGCAGCAACACCTTGAGCACGATCTGCCACGTGGTCGCACCCATGGCCTGAGCCGCTTCGATCAGGCCGTGGTCCACCTCGCGCAGCGAGGCCTCCACCAGACGCGCGATAAAGGGCGCCGCCGCAATCGTGAGCGGCACCACGGCGGCCGCCGTGCCTATGGACGAGCCGGTCAAAAAGCGCGTGAGCGGGATGATGGCCACCAGCAAAATAATGAAAGGCGTGGAACGCACGGCGTTCACCAGGCCACCCACCACGCGGTTCACGCCCGCGTTGCGCAGCACGCCGCCTTCATCGGTCAGGCGCAGGAACACGCCCAGTGGAATACCTATCAACGCGCCGACCAGGCCCGAGATGCCGACCATGACGAGGGTCTCCCACAGCGAGCTCACAAACAGCTCAAGCAGGGCTTGCGAAAAATTACTGAACACTGGCGAGCCTCCCGGTCAAATCCGCACCGACCTCGTCGACATGCACACCGGCGCCGCGCAGATGCGCGACCGCCGCGCTGAGCTGTTCGCGCGCGCCGCGTGCGAACACTGCGAGCGAGCCGAAAGGCTTGCCCTGGATCTCGTCGACCTGGCCGTGCACGATGGACAGGTCTATGCCGAAGCGGCGTATCACGTCCGACAGCAGCGGCCGGTCCGATTCGTCGCCCGCGAAAGCCAGGCGCAAAAGCTGCCCCTCCTCAGGGCGTCCAGCGCTCATCAGGCTGCGTATGCGCGCAAGCACACTGTCGGGTAAGTCCTGCGGCACGATCTCGGCGATCAGGCTGCGCGTGGTCTCATGCTGCGGCCGCGTGAAGACGTCGATCACCGGCCCACTTTCCACAATGCGGCCGGCGTCTATCACCGCGACGCGGTCGGCCACCTGCTTGATCACCTGCATTTGGTGCGTGATCAGCACAATGGTCAGACCGAATTCCTTGTTGATCTGCCGCAGCAGGCCCAGGATGGAGCGTGTGGTTTCCGGGTCCAGCGCCGAGGTGGCCTCGTCCGACAGCAGCACCTTGGGCCGGTTGGCCAGCGCGCGCGCAATGCCCACGCGCTGCTTTTGCCCGCCGCTGATCTGCGCCGGGTAGCGGTCCGCCAAGGCGCTCAGGCCCACCAACTCCAGCAGCGGCCCCACGCGCGCCTTGATCTCATCGGCCGGCAGCCCGGCGATCTCCAGCGGCAAGGCCACGTTGCCGTAGACCGTGCGCGAGGAAAGCAAATTGAAGTGCTGGAAGATGATGCCGATGTCGCGGCGCGCCACACGCAGCGCGTCGCCGCCCAGCGAGCTCAGCTCGCGCCCGCCCACCACCACCTGCCCGGCGGAGGGCCGGTTCAGCAGGTTGATGACCCGCACCAGAGAACTTTTGCCGGCGCCGCTGCGGCCGATGATGCCGTAGACCTCGCCCGGCTGAATGTGAAGGTCGACGCCCCTGAGCGCTTCGACCTGGCCCGTGGGGCCTTGGTAGGTTTGAACAATACCTTTGAGTTCGATCATGAAATCCCGCTGACTTTTCTGACTTTTGCCGCCTTCGCGTTTCTTGTGGAAAACCGCGAGGCGCTTTTTTTTGAACAGACAGCGAATGTAGAAGCCTGAAGCTCAAACTCAAAAGAATATTAAATAGGTTAATTAGATGAATTTAATGCTATGAAAATAATTACACCCGGCATCAATAGAGGGTAGACAATTTATATCCGGGTGTTATAGAATCAATTCACCCGGATTAAATTAATCCTTTTTTTTGACCTCCCAATCGAAGCTGTCGCCATGCCATCCCAGCCCTCCCCCGAAACTTTCCCGCGCCTGATCGCCTTCGCAGGCTTCCGGCAAGTCGCCGCCGGCGACCATGCGCAGGTCGTCAGCGCGTTGCGCAAGCTGTCCGGCACCGAAGAGCTGCTGCGCGTCTTCAACGACGCCACCGGCGAGCGCATAGACCTGGACCTGCGCCCCGAGGCGGATTTGCCACCCTCGCCTGCCGCGCAGGCACCCGAAACGCCCCAAACATCCACCGCGCGCCCCGTAGGCCGGCCCAAGCTCGGCGTGGTCGCGCGTGAAGTCACGCTGCTGCCCCGGCACTGGGAATGGCTGGGCAGCCAGCCCGGCGGCGCGTCCATCACCCTGCGCCGCCTGATTGATGAATCGCGCAAGGCCGGCGAAGGCCGCATCAGCGTGCGCACCTCGCGCGAAAACGCCTACCGCTTCATGAGCGAGATGGCCGGCGACCTGGCGGGCTTTGAAGAAGCCAGCCGCGCGCTGTTCGCGGGCGACAAGTCCAAATTTGAAGGCCTGGTCGCGCCATGGCCGCAAGACGTGCGCCTGCAGCTGGCGAAACTGGCGGCAGCCGGCTGGAGCGCCGAATGACGCCATCCACCCCAAAGACGCTGAGCGAGGGCGTGCCGATGTGGAAAACCTTCGCGGCCTTTCTCGGCCCCATGCTGCTCAGCAACATCCTGCAATCGCTCTCAGGCACGATCAACAACATCTACATCGGCCAGATGATTGGTGTGGGGGCGCTGGCGGCCGTGACCAGCTTTTTCCCCCTCATGTTTTTCCTCATTGCCTTCACCATCGGCCTGGGCGCGGGCGCGTCGGTGCTGATCGGCCAGGCCTGGGGAGCGCGCGACACCGGCAAGGTCAAGGCCGTCGCCGGCACCACCCTGGCGGTAGGCGCCGGATTCGGCCTCACTGTCGCCGTTTTTGGCGGCGCCTTCACCGCACCGCTGCTCAAGGCCCTGGGCACGCCTCCCGACATCCTGGCCGATGCCACGCTCTATGCCCGCATCATGCTGATCGCCATGCCGGGGCTTTTCGTCTTCCTGCTGTCGACCTCCATGCTGCGCGGCGTGGGCGACACGGTGAGCTCGCTTTACACGCTGTGCATCTCCACCGCCTGCGGCCTGGTCGTGACGCCCGCGCTCATCCTGGGCTGGGGCGGCCTTCCCAGGCTGGGCGTGGCCAGCAGCGCGGTGGCCACCATCCTGTCCTTCCTCGTCTCGACCGCCTGGCTGGCCCGGCGCCTGCACGCCATCAAAAGCCCGCTGGCACCCGACGCCGAATTCAGGCGCCAGTTGCGCGTGAACCCCGCCATCCTCAAGACCGTGCTAAGGGTCGGCGTGCCCACCGGGGTTCAGCTGGTCGTCATCTCGCTCGCCGAGATCGCCCTGCTCTCGCTGGTCAACGGCTACGGCTCCAACGCCACCGCGGCCTATGGCGCGGTGAACCAGGTGGTGGCCTATGTGCAATTCCCGGCCATTTCCATCGCCATCACCGCCTCCATCCTGGGCGCGCAGGCCATAGGCGCGGGCCGCACCGACAAGCTGGGCGCCATCACACGCACCGGGCTGCAGATGAACCTGGCGCTGACCGGCGCGCTGGTCTTGCTGGGTTATCTGTTCTCGCGCCACCTGATGGGCCTGTTCATCACCAGCGAACCGGTGATCGAGCTGTCGCAAACCCTGCTGCACATCATGCTGTGGAGCAGCGTGGTCTTCGGCATGCAGGGCGTGGTCTCAGGCGTGATGCGCGCCAGCGGCACGGTATGGGTACCCATGGGCATTTCGATTTTCTGCATCGCGCTGATCGAGGTGCCCACGGCCTGGGTGCTCAGCCACCGCATAGGCATCAACGGCATCTGGATCGCCTACCCCGTCACCTTTATCGCGATGCTGGGCCTGCAGACCGCTTACTACCGGCTGGCATGGAGGAAAAAAGCGATACGGCGGCTGGTGTAAGAGCCTGTTTCAGGGTCATGCAGGGCCGGGCGCTTCAGGCGCGTATGAACTGCGCGTCCGGGACGGCGAACAGCCCGTCGTCGCCGGACTTCCCGTCCAGGAACTCCCCGCCCACACGAAGCGCCTCCGCGATCAGGCGCTTCACGCCGTCGAGCTTGTCCTGCAGGCCCGGCGAGATGCCCACGAAGGAATAGACGCAGTAACTTTCATGCCGCACCACGGCAAACTCGCCGTCCATCACAAAGGCGTAACACCAGGCGGCATCCGTGCTGCCCGCCAGGGAAACGGGTAGCAGGCAAGCCTTGACGCCTTCGTCGACGGCCCAGGTCTGTTGCTGGAGTTCCCCGGAAGCGGCGTCCGCCGCCTGGATGAACTTGCCAATCTTGCGCTTGAGGGCGGGTGTCCAGAATGAATCAAAAACATCCCGGGCAACGGGTTGGATCACGAATGCCATGATGGTCTCCTATGGGGTTGGCGGGAGGCGAAATCCGGAGATGAAAGACTCCCCGTGATCGCTGAATGCCGGACCATATTCGATTTCACGGCCGCCACTGCGGCGAATTGTCCGTAGCTGGAAATTTGAAGTGGGATAGTCGCAAGCCGGCATTCAGTGCCCATGGACACCGACCCGTTCAAAGAGCCCGTTCAACACCTGTTAAGAGCTGTTTCAAGGCGCTTACAAAGCCTTGCTACCATGGGTGCTCTCCCGCCATCACCTCGGCCCCGCGCCCGCCGCCTGCACACCGCCGGCATCGATGCTTCCCTCATCATGAACCGCCGCAACCCCGCCATCGACATCGCCAGGGGTATAGGCATCCTCCTTGTGGTGCTCGGGCATAACTGGACAGTGCTGCAGGAAAGAGGCGAGCTCTTCCGGGTGATTTATTCCTTTCACCTGCCGCTCTTCTTTTTCCTGTCGGGCCTCTTCCTGAAGGACGCCGGCAGCCTGGGCCGCTTTGCGCTGTCGCGCGCCGACACCCTGCTCAAGCCCTACTTCGCCGTGTTGCTGCTGCTGGGCATCAGCGAGATGCTGGCCCCGCAGGCCGTGCCGGTTGCCGGCACCACGGCGCTCGCGTATTTCACCGGCGTCCTCTACGGCACCGCGCCCACCATTGCCTGGACGCCGCTGTGGTTTTTGCCGCATCTGTTTGTAGCCTCCGTCCTGGCCACGGCCTTGCTGCGCGCCACCAGGCATCTTCCCAGGCGCACCACCGCGCTTTGGCTGCTCGCCTGCGCCCTGTTGGCCGCGGGCGTGGGCGGCATAGACTGGTTCTGGAAAACCGGCACCGGGGAGTCGCTGCGCTTCATGGGCCTGGAGGACTTGCCCGGCCTTCCCTGGAGCCTGGACCTGCTCCTGGTCAGCACGCCCTTTATGCTGTTCGGTTATCTGCTCGGCAAGCCGGTGGCAGCCATGCGTTTCAGTCTCTTCAAGTTTGCGGCCGCAGCCCTCGCCTTCACCGCACTGCACACGTATTCCGGCGAAACCATGGACCTGAACCTGCGGGTGTACGGCAATCCGGTCATCTCCACCTTGCAGGCCGCGCTGGGCATCTACCTTGTCCTCAGTGTTTCCGCGCTGCTGCAGCACCATGCGGTGTTCAGGCGACCGCTGGCCGGCATCGGGTCGGCCAGCCTGTTCATCCTGCTGTTTCATTACGTTGTGCAGGGACGGGTTTTTCTGATGCTGTCGCATGTCAGCCGCAACGAGGTGCTTGTCGGCGCGGCAAGCCTGGCCGCCGGGGTGGCGCTGCCCCTGGTTTTACTGGAGCTGGTGCGGCGGCAAAGGTATCTGGCGCTGCTGCTGTTGCCGATAACGCCACCGCGGAAGGCCGGCCCCGCGTTGCCGCAGAACGCCACCGGCAGATCGCCGTGAGCCGGGCAGGCCGGCTGCCCGGCTGCTGGCTTATTTGCCTTTGGGCGTGATCACCACATCCACGCGGCGGTTGCGGGCCCGGCCTTCCTCGGTGGCATTGTCGGCCACGGGCTGCGATTTTCCATAGCCCTTCACAGCGAGGCCCGCCGCAGGCACGCCTTCCTGCGACACAAAATAGTCCTTCACCGCGGCGGCCCGTTTGTCTGAAAGCGCCTGGTTGGCCACCTCATTGCCGACGTTGTCGGTATGGCCCGAGACCATCACCGCCGCATCGGCGAACTTCTTTACCCGGTCGGCCGCCTCATGCAGCGTCTGCCGCGCTTCGGGCTTGAGCACCGCCTTGCCGGTGTCAAAGAGCACCGCGGAATCGAGCGCAATGGTAACCGCCTTGGGCGGGGTGAATGCCTCAAAGTCGTAGGGCCCTTCGAACCTGGCGCGAAAATCCACCGTCTCCGCCGACAGGTCCAGCCGCAGAATCACCGGCTGGCGTTTGTCGACCTTGCAGCTCATCACGCCGCGCTTGTCCAGTGTGGTGTTGCCCAGGGAAAGCTCGCACAGCCGCTCAGAGCGCAAGGTGTACAAGCCCACCGCCAGCGCATTGCTTGTGGCGGCCGAGGTGTTTTTGCCGTCGCCCGTCACGACCAGCTCGCCCGGCCCGGCATTGAAAGCGTAGTAATACGACACGGCCTTCTTGATGCCCTCGCCCTTGATGCGGTTGCCCTTGAGCCGGGTCGGCTCGTCGATGTCGGTGGAGCCCGCGCCCGCCAGCACCGGGGCCGCACCGGCCGCCTGCGGCGCCGGCAACTCGACAGGGCCTTCCAGCGCCAGCGCGTAATCAATCGTCTCTTCGCTGAGGTCCAGGCGCAGGATCAGCGGCTGCGCTTTTTCAACCTGACAGTTGATCACGAGGGTCTTGTCGGCATTGGTATTGCCGTGGGATTCGGAGCACAGCTTGTTGGCTTTGAGGTCATACAGGCCAAATGCCAGTGCCTGGGTCGCGCCGCTGGGCGAGTTCTTGGCCGTGGCGGTGATCTTGACAGTGCCGGGGCCGCCGTTCAGCGTGTAGTAGTAGGTCAGCTTCTGCTTGATGCCCACGCCCTTGATCTCTTTCGCGGGCAAAGGCGTCGGGCTGTCGGGATCGGTGGACGCGGCCGGCGCCACAGCAACGGGCGCGGCGGGTGCCGTCGAGGCAGCAGACGCAGGCGCCGAAGGCGTCGCGGCAGGCACCGCTATCACCATCGCCGCCGGCACCGCAGTTGCCGCCGGCCGGGGAGCCTCGTCTTTTTTTCCGCAGCCGGCCTGTGTGAGGCCCAAGCCTGCAGCCATACCCAGCAGCACAAGTCGTTTTGTGAATGTCATAAACCTCCCAAATGGTTCTTGCTGTTGTTATGCCAGACCGTAATGTGCGGTACAGCGCTGTCGACTGTCAATCGCGATACCCTAAAGTAGCCCGAAGTAACCGGAGGGCACGCCAGGTAAACAATTCATGCCGGCAGCTTCCCGGCGCCAACCGGATTTCAGCGCTACGATAGCTTCACCCCCAGGAGATGTGTCATGAACGAGGAACTCTCACGTCTGGCAACCGAGATCAACATGGGCGAGCCGCAGTGCGAGCCGCTTCGCCTTGCCTTTGGCCTGGCCTGCGCACAACGCACGGAACACCTGCTCGAAAACCCGCAGGCCATCCGTTGCCTGGCGGTGCTTCGGTCTTTTGTGGAAGGCACATCAGACCGGCCCGCCCTGGCGCAGGCGGCACAGGAAATTGCCCAGGTGGCCAACAGCCACAGGGGATCCAACTCCATCGACGGCTCGGCCCACGCAGCCGTCTCCGCCACCTACGCCGTGGCCAATGCCCTTGCCGGCCGGGCCCTGGACGCAGCGGGCTACGCGGCGTATGCCGCCGTCTATGGTTATGGCGGTTATGCAGTCACCGACCCATCGGCTTTTGAAGCAGAGTTCGCATGGCAGGTTGAAAAATTGAGTGAACTGGCCCGGGCCGTCACGGTGCACAGCGGCGGCTGACACAGGGCCCATCCGGCTTCCGCACAAGGCCTGCGCGTGTGCCGCTTGCGCGGTATAAACGTCACAAGTCTTCCTTCTTTCCTTCGAATTCCCTTCGTATTCGTGACCGGTCAACCCTGAACAGGAACTCCCATGCAACTCATAGGAATGCTCGACTCCCCTTACGTACGCCGCGTGGCCATTTCCCTGCAGCTTCTGGGCCTGCGCTTTGAGCACCAGTCGGTCTCGGTGTTCAGCACCTTCGAAAAATTCCGCGCCATCAACCCGGTCGTGAAAGCACCCTCACTGGTCTGCGACGACGGCACGGTGCTGATGGACTCCACGCTCATCATTGACTACGCCGAAGCGCTGGCGGCGCAGGCACCGGCCGGCAGGAGCTTGATGCCCTCCACGTTGGCCGAGCGCCAGCAGGCGCTGCGCGTCATCGGCCTGGCCCTGGCCGCCTGCGAAAAAAGCGTGCAGATCGTCTACGAGCGCCACCTTCGCCCCGCCGAAAAGCTGCACCAACCCTGGGTGTCGCGCGTAACCAGCCAGCTGCTGGCGGCCTATGGCGAACTTGAGGCAGAACTACAGCGCAAACCCCTGGCCGTGAGCAGTGACACCATGGGTCAGGACGGCGTGACGGCAGGTATCGCCTGGCATTTCACCCAGGCCATGCTGCCCGAGGTGGTGAACGCGGCGGACTTCCCGGCCCTGCGCGAGTTCTCGGCGCGGGCCGAACGGTTGCCCGAATTCGCCGCGGCGCCGCACAGCGACCTCACTTACCAGGCCAAACCCTGAAGCGACCGCCGGGGTGGACTGGCCCGCCCCAGACCGCTAGGATGGGCCCATGGTCCCCGACCCCATCCCCCATCCGGAATCCAGCCCCGAGCTTTCCGGGGAAAAGATCCATGAAGCCCACGATGCCTGGTGCCGGGCCTATGTGCATGTCTGGGCCGACCTTTCGAAGGGCAACTACGACAAGGACGCGGTTCAAAAAATGGCCGACGAACACTGGCAACGCAGCCCGAAATCCAGCCCGGTGATGGTGGCGACCATGGACTACACCAAGCGAAAATGAATGACAGTTTGCAGCTCAAGCCAGCTCATTCTTCATCCGCAAGCAATTGCTCCAGCCGCCTCGGATAGTTGTTCAAAAAATCTCGCGTGACGGCAAAGTGTTCGGTGTCCTCATACTGGACTTCCGATATTCCTGAACCATCAAACAACAGTATCTTTGCGTTCGGGTACGACAACAGGATAGGCGAATGGGTCGCAATGATGAATTGCGACTCCTCCTGAACAAGCTGGTGTATGGCCGAGAGCGCCGCCAACTGGCGGTTGGGCGACAGCGCCGCCTCGGGCTCGTCAAGCAGGTAGAGCCCGTTGCCGCGAAACTTGTGCGTCAGCAAGGCCATGAATGCTTCCCCATGCGAACGTTCGTGCAAGGAGCGGTCGCCATAGCCGCCGAGATAACCTACCTCGTCCATATAGGTCGCGACATTAAAAAAACTCTCGGCCCGCAGGAAATATCCGTCCTTGGGCTTTCGAAAACTGTGCGCCAGACGAAGATTCTCATGCAGTGACGACACCGAATCGGTGGTGGACAGCCGGACATTTCGCGTACCGCCTTCAGGGGCATAACCCAGCGCCATCGCAATGCCTTCAAGCACAGTGGACTTCCCCGCGCCGTTCTCCCCGACAAAGAACGTGACATCGGGATGAAATGTCAACTCCCCGATTTCCCGCACGGCCGGAATGCTGTACGGATAGCTGTCCAGATCAATTTCCGCATCAGGACGAATCGAGACTTGTTGAAGATAAGGCCTTGGCGTGAGCATCATCTTGTTGACTACCCCACCTGCAGTTCGTGCTCATAACACCACATCCAGCTTTCCCCAGGCTCAAACGACTGGATCACCGCATGGCCGGTGGCCGCATGGTGCTGGCTCGCATGCTGGTTTTTGGAGTCGTCGCAGCAGCCGATGTGGCCGCAGTGCACGCACAGCCTTAAATGCACCCAGGTGTCGCCCATTTTGAGGCACTCCTCACAGCCCCTGGCATTCGGTGAGTGAAGCTCGGCGGGAACATGGTCGCAAGGTTTGATACGCATCCAAAATCTCCTCAGGCCGTTGCAGCGGCGCGTTCCATCGCCGCCAGGTGCTGGTGAATCATCGCGACCGCCGCCGCACCCTCGCCTATCGCGCCGCCCACGCGCTTGACGGATCCGCTGCGCACGTCGCCCACGGCGAACAGGCCGGGGATGTTGGTCTCCAGCGGCGCGGGTTTGTAGTCGGAATGTTTGCAGGTCACGCTTTCGCCGGTGCGCACAAAGCCGTGCGCGTCCAGGGCCACGCCGCAGCTGTCCAGCCAGGCGGTTTCCGGATCCGCGCCGACAAACAGGAACACATTGCGCACCTCGGCGTCATGCTCGGTGCCGCGCTGGCGGTTGCGCCAGGTCACGGCGCTCAGGCCCGCGTTGCCGTCGCCGTGCAGCTTGACCACTTCGGTCTGCGGCAACAGCTCGATATTGGGCGTGGCGTCTATGCGGTCTATCAGGTAGCGCGACATGCTGGCCGCCAGGCTGGGGCCGCGCACCAGCATGTTGACCTTGGCCGCGTGCTGCGACAAAAACACCGCGGCCTGCCCGGCCGAATTGCCGCCGCCCACCAACACCACCTCGGTCTGGCTGCACATCCTGGCTTCCAGCGCCGAGGCCCAGTACCAGACACCGCGGCCCTCAAACTCGGCCAGGCGCGGCACCTCGGGGCGGCGGTAGCGCGCGCCGCTGGCCACCACCACCGTCTTGGCGCGCAACACGCGGCCGTCGGTCAGCTTCACATGCAGCTCGCCTTTGATGGCCTTGGCCGCGCAGTCCAGCGACTGGGCTTGCGCGGGGATCAGCATCTCGACGCCGAACTTCTGCGCCTGCACATAAGCGCGGCCGGCCAGCGCCTGGCCCGAGATGCCGGTCGGGAAACCCAGGTAGTTCTCGATGCGCGCGCTCGCGCCGGCCTGGCCGCCGTAAGCCCTGCAGTCCAGCACGATGACCTGCAGGCCTTCGGAGGCCGCATACACCGCCGTCGCCAGGCCGGCCGGCCCGCCGCCCACCACAATCACGTCGAACAGGCCCTCGCGCTCGGCCGTGTCCACCATGCCCATGCAGCGGGCCAGCTGGTTCTCGCCGGGGTTCACCAGCACCGAGCCGTCGGGGCAGACCGCCAGCACGTCGCCGGCGGCGGCGCCGTACTCCACCATCAGCGCGGCGGCATCGGCATCTTCGGCGATGTCGACCACATGGTGGGGTTCGCCGTTGCGATTCAAAAAGCTTTGCAGCCGCACCACGGCGGCCGACTGCGGCCGGCCTATCAGCACCGGGCCGCTGGCGCCGGCTTCGATCAGCGCGACACGCCGCAATATCAGCGCGCGCACCACGCGCTCGCCCAGGTCGGCCTCGGCAATGATGAGCGCGCGCAGTTGGCTGGGCGGCACCAGCAAGGTGTCCACCTCGTCCTCGGCATGGCCGTCCACCAGCGCCGGCGCGCCGGAAAGCTGGCCCACCTCGGCCAGGAACTGGCCCGGCCCCTGCGTGACGATGGGCACCACATGGCCCAGGCCGTCGCGCTGGGTAATGGTGACCGAGCCCTTGAGCACCACAAACATGCCGGGGCCGGGCTCGCCAGCGGCGAACAGCCTGTCGCCTTTTTTGAAATGCAGCACGCTGCCGAAGCGGCGTATGCGCGCGATCTCCGCCGGGCTCAGCACGGGGAACATCTGGTGGCGCCGGCTCTCGGCCAGCGGCGGTGGTGCGGGGGTTGGGTCGTCAGCCATCAAAAACTCCGGTGCGCGTGAGGATGGAAACAGGCAGCGCTTGCACAGCGCCATGCCGACATGATGCCGGATTAACGGCCGGCATGGCGACTGCTACAAACTTTTGCGCGGCCAGGTCCGGTTGCTGGCCTCGGCTATTTCACTTCGAAACGGCGGCTACAACATGTACCGCTGAGCCGTTCACAAAACCCAGCGAAGCGGTCCTGGCTAGGCGCGCCGCCGCAGACAGTGCTCCAGCACGGCAAGGCGGCTGCAACAACGCCAGGAGGGTTTTTGAGCGGCTCAGCGGTTACCAGCCGTAAAGCCGGCGCCAGGTGGCGACTTCACCGTTCTCGGCCAGCGCATGGTATTCAGGATGCTGTGCGCCGGTGGCGCAAGCATGGTTGGGCAAAATGCGCAGCTGCGTGCCGACCGGGAAACGCTTCGCGATATCGGTATCGGGCGCGCCTTCGCGCGAAAGAATGCCGTGCTCCTGGTTGGCGCCGCTGAGCACATAACCGGCCAGCACCTCGCCCTCGGCATCACAGACCTGGCCGTAGCCGAAGTCATGCGCCTGCTTCTGGGTGCCGCGGTCGCGGCTCATGGCCATCCAGCCGGCGTCCACAATCGCCCAGCCTTTGTCCACCTGATGGCCTATCACCGTGGTCAGCACGCTGAGCGCGATGTCGTCGGTGGTGCAGACGCCGATGTTGTGCATCACCAGGTCAAAGAACACATACACCCCGGCGCGCACCTCGGTCACGCCATCCAGCTGCGCCGCCGACAGCGCCGTCGGCGTGGAACCCACGCTGACCACCGCGCAGGGAAAGCCCGCCTCGCGCACACGTTCGGCGGCCCGCACGCAGGCGGCGCGCTCCTGCTCGGCCATGGCGGCCAGCGCTTCGGGCGTATTGAGGTCGTAGCTCGATCCGGCATGCGTCATCACACCGCCCAGCACCATGCCGCCCTGGTGCAGCACGCGCGCCACGTCCAGCAAGGCGGCCTCGCCGGGCTTGATGCCCGAGCGGTGGCCGTCGCTGTCGATTTCTATCCAGACCTCGAATTTTTCGCCGTGCTCGCGGCCGAAGGCGGCAATCGCCGCGGCCGAGGCCACGCTGTCGGTGATGATTTTCAAATCACAGCCCTGGCGCCGCAGCGCCAGCGCCTGCGGCAGCTTGGCCGGCACCATGCCGACCGCGTAAAGGATGTCGTTAAAACCATCGGCGTAAAACTGCGCGGCCTCCTTGAGCGTGGACACCGTGATGCCCTCGGCCCCGGCCCTGAGCTGCGCGCGCGCCACCGGCGTGCATTTGCTGGTTTTGACATGCGGCCTGAAACGCACGCCCAGCGCGTTCATGCGCTGCTGCATGCGCTCAATGTTGCGCTGCATGCGCGCGAGGTCTATCACGGCGGCGGGCGTGTCCAGCGCGGCCAGGGGGTTGGTCTGGGTGGTGGCGTTCAAAGGGGGTCTCCGATGCGAGCTATCAACAAAATCATTCACCAGGGCCAGCTGATGCTCTGGCCCTTGCCGGCAAGGCGCGCGCGCTGCTCCAGCATGCGCGCAACCGTAAGGTCTTGCAAGGCGATGCCGGTCATGTCGAACACGGTGATGTCGCCGGCGCTGCGCGCAAACGCGGCCTTGCCCGAAAGCACATCGCCGATTTCGGTGCAGGCGATGTCAGGCGCCCATTGCAGCTCACCTATTCCGCGCGACTGGTCGGCATCGTCCACAAACACGCGCGCCCTGGCCAGCAGGCCTTCAGGCAGCTCGCGTTTGCCCTTGGTGTCGCTGCCCACCGCATTGATATGGGTCCCGGGCCGTACAGCGGCCAACTCGAACAGCGGGCCCTTGCCGGTGGTGGCGGTGATCAGCACATCGCTTTGGGCCACGGCGGCATTCACATCGGCCGCATGCGCGATCGCGCACTGCCCGGCAAACTTCGCCTCAAACGCCGGCTTGGGTGCGCCGTCGGCCGTGGCGTAAAACACCTGGCGTAGCCCGGGCAGCTGGCGAATGGCAAAGCGCAGCTGCGCCTGTGCCTGCACGCCGGTGCCGAACACGCAAACCGTGCGGCTGTCCGGCCGCGCCAGTTGCAGGCCCAGGCCGCCGGCGGCGCCGGTGCGCTCGGTGGTGACGGCGTTGCCGTCGATCAGGCAGGTCGGCCGGCCGGTGGCGGGGTCAAACAGCATGATGGTGGCCTGGTGGGCGTCGGCGCCCCGCGCGAGGTTGCCGGGCCAGAAACCGGCCGCCTTGAAACCCAGCAGCGACTGCGCCCCCACGTCACCCGACTTGATGCCGAACACGCCGCCGGTGGCCAGCCTTTCACGCACCAGGGAGAACACGCGGCCCTCACCCTGGCTGTGCAGCACAAAGGCTTCACGTGTGGCTTCCAGCACATCGGCGGGCAGCAGCATGGCTTCGACCGCGTGTTTGTCCAGCAGCAGGAGTTGCGCATCGGCCGGCAGGGCCGCGTTTGGCGCGGCGTTGCCAAAGCTGGCAGGATGAGGCTTAAGACCGGGTGTTTGTGCTTCATTCGACATCTGGAAATATTATCCATTATTAGACAATTTGTCAAACAAGCCACTTCACTTTCACTCGTCCATTGCAGGAGACTCCATGCCCGGCAACCCGCACGCCCCTTGTGACGAAGGCATCATCCGCGCCCAGGCCGGCGACTGCGGCCCCACGCCACATCCCAAGCTGGCGCTGGCCGCCACGGTGCTCGGTTCTTCCATGGCTTTTATCGACGGCTCGGTCGTCAACATCGCCCTGCCCGCCATCCAGCGCGACCTGGCCGGCGGCTCGGCCTCCGGGCTGGCCGAAATGCAATGGGTCATCAATGCCTACCTGCTTTTGCTGGGCTCGCTGGTGCTGGTGGGCGGCTCGCTGGGCGACCGCTTTGGCCGGCGCAAGATCTTCATCATGGGCATCGCCCTGTTCACCGCCGCCTCCATCGCCTGCGGCCTGGCGCCCGGGCCGCTCGCGCTGATCGCGGCGCGCGCCCTGCAAGGCGTGGGCGCGGCCCTGCTGGTGCCGGCCAGCCTGGCCATCATCGGCAATGTGTTTGAGGGCGAGGCGCGCGGCAAGGCCATCGGCACCTGGGCCGCCTGGGCGGCGATCACCGGCGCGGCCGGGCCTGTGCTGGGCGGCTGGCTCGTCGATGCGGTGTCGTGGCGCGCCATCTTCTTTTTGAATGTGCCCATGGCCGTCGCCACCGTGTGGCTGGCCCTGTACGCCGTGCCCGACAGCCGCGACCCCGACGCGCCCCAGCAGCTGGACTGGCCCGGCGTGCTGCTGGTGGCCAGCGGCCTGGGCGGCCTGACCTACGGCCTGACCCTGGCGCCTGAGCGTGGCTGGCAGGCGGCCCAGGTACTGGGCCCCATCGCCCTGGGCGCGGTGCTGCTACTGGCCTTCGTCTTTGTGCAGGCCCACACGCGCGCACCCATGATGCCGCTGGGCCTGTTCAAGTCGCGGGATTTTGTGGGTACCAATTTGCTCACGCTGCTGCTGTACTTCGCGCTCAGCGGCGCGCTGTTCTTTTTGCCCTTTGTGCTGATAGGCGCCTTCCACTATTCCGCCACTGCCGCGGGCGCCACCTTGCTGCCCTTCTCGCTGCTGCTGGGTTTTCTGTCGCCGGCCACCGCCAGGCTCACCGAACGTTTTGGCGCCCGCGCCATGCTGATGGCCGGGCCGGCCGTGGCGGCCGCGGGCTTTGCGCTGCTGGCCCTGCCCGGCGTGGGCTGGCCTTACTGGGCCGGTTTCTTCCCCGCCATGGTGGTGCTGGGCCTGGGCATGACGATTGCCGTCGCGCCGCTAACCACCACCGTGATGAACGCCGTGCCCGCCGCCCATGCCGGCATTGCCTCGGGCATCAACAACGCCGTGGCCCGCGTGGCCGGCCTGCTGGCCGTGGCCTTGCTGGGCGTGGTGTTTGCCATCGCGCTGCAGGGCCCGGTGCAGTCGGCCCCGCCCGAATTGCTGGTGGCGGCCTTTCGCTGGGTGGTGCTGGGCTGCGTGCTGTGCGCGCTGGGGGCGTCGGCCTGCGCGCTGCTGTTTCTGGCGCCGGCCGGGGTGAAAAGCACGCGGCCTTAAACTTGAGGCTTCAGGCGGCCTTGCCGGGCTCGCTCCACGCGGCCAATACCGCGTCCTCCCACCCTCCTCCACACCACCCCATGCCATTTTCCTCACTGGGCTTTTCGCCCGCGCTGCTGCCCCTGCTGCTGCGCGCCCTCGACGAAAAAGGCTATACCACCCCCACGCCCATCCAGCAGGCCGCCATCCCGGCCATCCTGGAAGGCCGCGACCTGGTGGCCTCGGCCCAGACAGGCTCGGGCAAGACCGCGGCCTTTGCGCTACCGCTGCTGCAGCGCCTGGCGACCACTGCCGCGCCCGGCGGCCACCGGCCCGTTCGTGCGCTCATCCTGGTGCCCACGCGTGAACTCGCGGCGCAGGTCGGTGAGGCCATCGTCAGCTTCGCCAAATATTTGCCGCAGCGCGTGAAAGTGGCGATTGTGTTTGGCGGCGTCTCGATCAACCCGCAAATGATGAACCTGCGTGGCGGCGCCGACATCGTGGTCGCCACACCGGGCCGGCTGCTCGATTTGATAGACCACAACGCCCTGACCCTGGCCGGTACCAGCAGCCTGGTACTCGACGAAGCCGACCGCCTGCTGGACCTGGGCTTTGGCGAGGAACTCAATCGCATCCTGGCCCTGCTGCCGGCCAAGCGCCAGACCCTGTTCTTTTCAGCAACCTTCCCGCCCGCCATTGAAGCCTTGGCCGCCAGCCTGCTGCGCAACCCGCTGCGCGTCGAAGTCGCGCCCGTGGTGCAAGCCGTGCCCGACATCGCCCAGCGCGCGATTGAAGTCGATGCCCCCCGCCGCACCCAGCTGCTGCGCCACCTGGTGCAAACCGAAAAATGGGAGCGCGTGCTGGTCTTTGTCGCCACCAAACACGCGGCCGAAATCGTGGCCGACAAGCTGCGAAAAGTGGACATCCAGGCCGAACCCTTCCACGGCGAACTGAGCCAGGGCAAACGTACCCAGGTGCTGCAGGACTTCAAGATCAAGGCCGTGCAAGTGGTGGTCGCCACCGACGTCGCCGCACGCGGCATAGACATCGCGCAGCTACCGGTCGTCGTCAACTACGACCTGCCGCGCTCCGTCACCGACTACACCCACCGCATAGGCCGCACCGGCCGGGCCGGTGAATCAGGCGTGGCGGTAAGTTTTGTGAGTGCAGACACCGAGGCGCATTTCAAGCTGATTGAAAAGCGCCTGGGCCTCAAAGTGCCGCGCGAGCAGGTCGCGGGTTTTGAGCGGGTGGAAGTCGCGGCGGTGAACCCGGTCGATCCTGCGGGGACGGGTGGGGTCAAGGGGAAGCGGCCTAGCAAGAAGGATAAGTTGCGGGCGCTTTCCGGCGGTCAGTCATAGTTTGTCGCGTATGTCTCATGTCATGCGACTAGTTAGCATTTGAATGTCCTCGACCAAATGCGCTGCTATTTGAATAGGTCAGCCTCCGCGCTTGACCTCACTCTTAATTTCATGAGTAGCGCGCAAAAAAATACGCATGATTGAGGTTGGCCCCTCCAAATTCAACTCTTCATAAGTTACAGCCTCTGGCCAGCGAATAGGCTCATTTAGACGCGTCTCAAGAGCAATAACAATTTTTTGTGCGATATCAGGTAAAAATGTCGCCGCTGGCCCACGAAGTAACTTCAAAAGCAGCAAGAGCGAATAGATTTGGCTGAACTCAGCATAGTACCTAGAGAAGTTCGTCGTCGTGAATTTCCACTCGGTATGCTCATTCGCGTGATCATCTTTTCCTCCGCCCCAACCCATCCGCAACAAGATTTGTGGACTGAAGTGAACCCATTTTGACGTTGTAGAGTACAAGTAGCTATACAACTCGTGCATGCGGGCAACCTTTGCCATATGCCACACCGTTGGCCAGGATTGCCGGCCAGTCCATCCAAGTTTTGCTGACAATGTCCGCAATTGTTGCTCAGCAACTTCCCCACTTTGCTTCGAGGGTTGTACTACGGGCTGCCACGGGCGGTTCAGACTAAAAAAATCGCTTTGCGCAGCAATACCCTCTGCCAAGTTTGCATTCATGAGTAACGTCAGAGCTTGATTGCGATCATCTTCGCTTAGCGACTCTAGAAAGGTAAAAGTGATCAGATCTTCGCAAATACCACGTAGCGTTGCGGTTATAAAGAAGCCATGTTCCGGTGGGGGATCTTGATGCACTAAAGAAGTGAACTCAAAGCTCTTCGCTACCGAGGCACGTATCGCCAACCCATATATTCCCTTCTCATGTATGGTCGCACGAGTTATCTCGTCAACGGCGACTTTCAACTCATTTAACAGACCATGAGTAGTTAGAGCTTCGATAGCCGCTGCTTTCTTACCCATTTTTACTCCCTCAGTAGATTGACTACGAATAAAAAAATCAAAAATGGCGGTGCGATTGAGTTTCTTAAAAGCCGCTCTCTCAATGCATTCGAAGCAACAACTGGGAAGCTACCGGCTGAAAAACGAGGCCTGCAGAAATCGCACTCCCATCAATATCTGCCGAATCCTCTCGCTCGACAGCGTCCCCATATACGTCCCCAAATGCGTCTTGTAAACGGAAGATACCTGCGAGAACACCACACTCCGCTTTCTCAAATTCCCCTCGCTGGGCTCTAGCAAGGCATTGCCCGGCTTCGTGGTGCGGTTGAGGTTGAGGTTGGAGATCAGCGTGCAATCAATTACGGTGCCGATCAGGTCTCGATGAGGCTAAACATCCCGTCCTAGCTCTTCACGCTCCCTCTTAGCCCGCAGAACACGAAAGCGCCAGCGCACAAGGCCGATGGCATAGCTGATGTAATAGCCCGCCAGCAGGCCAAAAACAGCCAGTGTGAGCGGGCTGCGCGCGAAGTCTCCGATGCCGTTGGGCATCCCCGGTGCGATGAGGTAGACCTCGACCAGGCGATAAACAATGCGCGCGACAAACAGCAGTGACAGCGCAATGCCCAGATGCGCATTGGGCGTGTAGAACAGGCCTTGGGGTGTCGGCTCAAAGCGCGTCTTGCCCAGCCCGAAGACGCCCAGCCAGGCGCCCAGGCCCAGGCCGCCGGCCAGCCAGCAGAGCCGATCCAGGTGCTCGCGCGCGGCAAAGCCTAGCAAGCAGATCAGAATCGGAAAGATCACCAGCGTGATCCAGGGCCTAATCCTCGACAGGCGCTGGCGCCCCACCATGCGGCGAAAGCGGGCGTAGACACGCCATGTAATCAGCGGAAGAAGCACAAGCAAGGTGATGGTGGAGGGACTCGACGCTGGCATGGTGTGGGCCTTCAAATGGCGAGGAATGGGCGCAGGCGGCGGGAACTATCGGGCACGAGGCCCCGGACTATCGACGGAGAAACGACGCCTGCAAAAATCGCATGCCCGCCAGTATCTGCTGAACCCGTTCGCCCGACAAGCTCCCTATGTGTTCACCCAGGCGCGTCTTGTAAACCGAAGAGACCTGCGACACGACGACCACGCTTTGCTTCTGCAGATTCCCCTCGCCGGGCTCCAGCAAGACATTGCCCGGCTCGGTCGCACGGTTCAGATTCGAGGTCAGCGCGCACACAACCACGGTGCTGATGCGGGAGCGGTTAAAGACGTCGTCCTGCACGACGACATGGGGATGCGGGGAGCCCGGGATGGAGCCGCGTGAGGGATCGGGATCCATCCAGAATATGTCGCCCTGCTTGAAGGTGTCGGGGAATGGGCCTAAAGGGGCTTCTGGGTCTCTGTCCATAAGCCTAGTTTCTCATCTTGGAGTGTTTGCATCGGCGGCCAGTGCTTCAAGGAAGTCGCGCTCGCCGTCGAGCCCCCACCACGGAACAGAAACCGCTCCACCAAGCTCGCAGAGTTGGCGCAGCAGCGCAAGCAAGGACTGGATTTCCGGCGATCCCCAATCGGGGCCCATTCGGTAATCGAACGCAAGAGTGTCTGGAAACACGAACACGCCTAAGTCCGGAATCGTTCGGTCAGAGCCTGCGATATCGCCTAGCACCACATGGAATGCCTCGGCCGCTCCTGAGACAACAAGAGATGCGCTTTCGGGGCCGGAAAATGGCGCCTCGGTTTGCGACTGGGTGAGCCAGAGAGACCCACCATTCGCGGTGACATTCCGCGCACCACGGTTGTAGAGATGCTGAAAGGCCAAAAGCATCCGTGACGAATCGCTGAATGTCACTTCTATTTCGGGAAGTGATCCGTCATTTGTTTCGAAGTACCTCGACAGGTTCATGCAACGCTTAAAGTGAAAGTCAAATCAACGGCCAACCGGGCTGGCCTCAAGGAGTCGCTCCCGCATCGATCAACAGCTTGACCACTTTGCCATGCCCTGCTTCACGCGCCTTGGCCAGGGCGGTACCTCCCCACTTCGAAACCTCATTGAGGCTGGCACCCGATTTGAGCAGAAGCTTCACCGCGCGAACATGACCGTGGCCGCTTGCCTGCATCAGGGGAGTCTGCATGTCCCCATCCACACTGTTCACATCGGCGCCTGCTCCCAGAAGAAGCTGAAGTATTTCCGTGCGGCCGTGGAAAGCGGCGAAGGTCATGAAGGTGGGCGACGCCCGGCTGTCCTTGCGCAGGTTGGGATCAATCTTGCCGGCAATCAGCGCTTTGACCTGCGCTACATCATTGCGCTCTATAGCTCGCATCATCAAATCGTGCTTGTCTGATGCCGCAACTACGGACGCGAAAAACAGGCCCAATAGCAAGAACATGAATCTGGTCAGCATGTTTTCCGCTTTCGAGAATCGACTCTGGATGCGCTTATTTACTCGCCATCCATCAAATCATCCTCACCCTCATTCCTCACCCGCGCCACCTTGATACCAGGCTTGGCCAGCACCTCCACATAAAACTGCTCGCCGCCGTCTTTCACGATTTCGTCAATCGACTTGATGAGGCCGGCTTCCGGCACCACAGTGGCCGAGGCTTCGCTATAGCCTGACTTGCAATCAAAGTCCCAAAAGTCCACGCCTTTGGGCAAGGCCTTGGCGCGTTCGCGTTTGAAATATTTGCGGATGTCGTGTTTGGCGGCTTCGAGCAGGCGCTCGCGGTTTTTGCCTTCGACTTTGAGCTGGAATGTTTTCTTCATGAGTACTTTGGTGTCGGTGAATAGCCTGTTGCGGCCACGGGATGCTACCGATTATCGGGCCGTAGCCCCATGGGCCTGCAAAACCATGGGCAAAAGCGGTGCAGCGGGCCACAATCTGCGCGGCATGGCGTTTGCTAGACCTACGCGCCAACATGCAAGCCCCCATCGTCCCTTCAAAGACTCAAGGAGTTTCCGATGATCTATGGATTGACTTATCTCGGTGTGATCCACACCGCCATCAGCCTCGTGGCCGTCGCGGCGGCCTTGATCGCCTTCTTCCGCGACAAGGAAATCATTGCCGCATCCATGTTGGGCCGGGTTTATATCTGGACCACCGTGCTGACCTGCCTCACGGCTTTTGGCATCTTCCAGCATGGCGGTTTCGGCAAGCCGCATGCGCTGGGCATCATCACGCTGCTGGTGCTGGGCATTGCCTGGGTGGCGGGCAACACCAAGGTGCTGGGCCGTGCCTCGCCTTATGTGGAGACGCTCAGTTATTCGATCACCTTTGTGTTCCACCTAATCCCGGCGATCACTGAAACATCTACGCGCCTGCCGCTGGGTGCGCCCCTGCTGCCGAATGCCGATGCGCCTGAGCTCAAGGTGGCCACGGGTGTTTTGCTGCTGCTTTACCTCATTGGCGCGGCGCTGCAGGTGAGGCGCATACGCGCGCGCAATGCGGCACAGGCAGTGCCGCTGCCGGGGTCTGCCGCGGCCTGAGCCTCTCAAAAAACAAAGAAAATCATCCGCAGATTTCGCAGATTTCCACAGATTGAAGAAAAAGAATGTGTACTCAGGACTTCATTCCTGTCTCCATACACCGGCCACATGACTTTCCATCTTGAAAGTCTTTATCTGCGTAAATCTGCGAAATCTGCGGATAGATTCCCTTATCAGCCGGGGCTAATGACCAGCAAATAGCGGCAGCCCCCTCGTCCCAGGGTTTTAAACACCAGCGGGCGGTCCACGCCGAAGTCCAGGCAGTCGCCGGGCGCCAGTTCAAAGACCTCGTCGCCGTAGTCAATGCGCAGGCCGCCTTCGACCAGCCAGAGGCGCTGGCGGTAGGGCTGGCCGGTCCACCTTGGGTAGGCGACGCGCGCACCCCGCGGCAATTCGACCTCGACCATCTCGGCGCCGCCTTCGCTGCCGCGCTCGGCCACCTGGCGGCGCAAATAGCCGGCTTCGGGGTCGCGCCAGACTTCCTGGTCCGCCTTTTTGCGCAGGCGGCGGCCGGCGTCCTTGTCTTCTTCGGTGAGCAGTTGCGCGAGCGGCACGCCCAAGCCGGCGGCGAGCCGGCCCAGGATCATGGCGGTGGGGCTGCTCTCGACGCGCTCGACCTTGGAGATCATGGCCTTGCTGACGCCCGAGCGTTCGGCCAGTTCGGCCAGGCTCAGGCCCTTGGCCTGGCGCAGGGCCAGCAGCCGGGAGGCGATCAGGGCGTCAATCGTCATGGGGTGTCTTTCGGCAAAAACATTCGTCTATCATAAGGGACAAATAATCTCTTATAGTAGACAAATATTTCTACCCCTTTTTCCACCTCCCGAAAGGAGTTCGCCATGCATTCCGTGCTGTGTACCGAAGAACGCCATGCCGGCCAGATCCTGGCCATCTTCAACGAGGCCATCGTCAATTCAACCGCGCTGTATGACTACAAGCCGCGCACGCCCGAGAGCATGGTCACCTGGTTTGCCGCCAAACGTGCGAACGGCTTTCCGGTGATCGGGCTGGAAGACGACGCCGGCAAGCTGCTGGGCTTTGCGAGCTACGGCACCTTTCGCGCCTTCCCGGCCTACAAATACACGGTCGAGCATTCAGTCTATGTGGAGAAAAGCTGCCGCGGCCAGGGGCTGGGGCGCAAGCTGCTGGAGGCCATCGTCGGCAAGGCCGAGGCGCAAGGCATGCATGTGCTGGTGGGCGCCATCGACCTGGAGAACAGCGCGAGCATGGAGCTGCACAAGCGCCTGGGCTTTGAGCATTGCGGCACCATCAAACAGGCGGCCTTCAAGTTCGGCCGCTGGCTGGATCTGGCTTTTTTGCAGAAGACGCTGGTGACGCCTCTGCAGCCTGTGGACGGTTAAGAAGCTGTTCTAGGCCTGGCCCGATTGCGCCAGCGCCTTGTCGATGGCCTCGTGCAAATGCTGCAGGCCGAAAGACACGTCGCAGACCACGCCGTTGACGTAGAAGGTGGGTGTTGAGCGCACGCCCAGGTGGCGGCCGCTTTGCATGTGCTCCTGCACGCGCTGCAGGTAGACGTGGTCGTTCATTTCATTCTGGTAGCGCGCCATGTCCAGGCCGGCCTGGGCGGCGTACTCGAGCAGGTGTTTGTCCTTGAGGTGCTGCTGGTGGGTGAAGAGCAGCTCATGCATGGACCAGAACTTGCCCTGGGCGCCGGCGGCCTCGGCCGCTTCGGCGGCGAGTTCGGCATGCGGGTGCACCTCGCGCAGCGGGAAGTGCCGGTAGACAAAACGCAGCTGCGGGCCGAAGTGCGGCAGCATGACTTTTAAAGCGCCGTAGGCCTGGAAGCAGGAGGGGCACTCGAAGTCGCCGTACTCGAGCAGCGTGACCGGGGCCGACGAGCGGCCGCGTATGTGGTCTATGGCCTCGTCAGGTTCAAGCTGGGGGTCCGGCGTGGGCATGGTTCACCTTTCTTCAACTGTTCAACGGGTCGTGGAGACAGTATGCGCCCTGGGCCGTGACGTGATCAAGACGCCGGGCAGCCAGAGCGCGGGAAGCGGTGAAACAGTCTGTGCGTATCAGCCCTGGTTGGCCGCGTTCTCGAGGGCTTCGTCCAGCGCCTTGCATGAGGGCGAGCACACGGCCTGGGACTTGCCCAGCACCTTGCGCGTGCCCATCAGGGAACGGGCGCGGTGCTTGCCGCACATAAAGCAGGACATGGTGGCCGCGCCGAAGGAGGTGGTGGCGGCGAACGGGGAGCCCGAGACCTTGGACTTGTAGCGCAGGCCGTCTGCGAGGACAGCGGTTTTGGCGTCAGCTCTTGCCATGGTTTGGATCTTCCTTGGTTTGGGGGGTTGAAGGGTTCATGGCCTTTTCGATGGCCTCTTTGGCCTGCTGCTCGGCGGCGAGCGAGGCATCCAGCGCGGACCGGCACAGGCCCGCGTACTGGTAGTTCACGTTTTCATACAACTCGGCGGCGGCCGGATGGGTGTCCAGCAGCGCCCCCAGCGCCACACCCGGCTCCACGTCGCCCAGTTCGCTGACGAGGTGCAGCACGACGGAGCGGTATTGCTCGGCGCCCACAGGCACCGCGCTGTGCTCCAGGCGCTCGAGCAACTCGGCCAGCACGTGGGTGACCGTGAGGTCGGTTTTGTGGGGGTGGGGATGTGTAGCGTTCATGCAGTGAATTTGGGGCTTCCTTCCCCAAAATCAAGCGCCGTGGCCGGCCAGGACGCCGGCCTTGCGGCGGCTGCCGGACCCGATTGGGCCTAGCCTGGATCAGCCTGGCACGCTATATTTTCTATAGCTGATGACGCTTGTCTGCCGTGGGTTGGAGCATTATTTTACCGCAAAAGCGCGGGGACCGCTTTCACCGTGCCCGGCGGGGGGGTTTTAAGGGGTCAAACCCCGTCATGCGGCTTAGGCGGCCGAACTGTCCGCCAGGTGTTTGACCAGCAGCCTGGCCGCGGCCGAAAGCCCGGTTTCGTCCCGGAAGCAGATCGCAAAACGGCGCCTGGCCCAGGCATCCGTCAGCGGCATCACGCGCAGGCCAAAGGTGCGCGCATAGGGATCGGCCACCTCGCGCGGCACCACGCTGATGGCGAGGTTGGCACGCACCACCCGCAGCGCGGCCTCGAAGTTGGAGACGATGACGCGGTGCACGATGGCCTTGCCCTGGAGCGCGGCGGCGCGCTGCAGCAGCACCTGCACCGCGCTTTGCGCCGGCAGGCTCACGTGTTCATAGCCCAGCGTCTGCTCAAAACTCAAGGTCTCATGCACCGCCAGCGGGTGCGAGGCATGGGCCACGATGGCCAGGTGGTCGTGGCGGTAGCCGCGCGACTGCAGGCCGGACAGGTCGGCCGCGTCCCAGCAGATGCCGACCGAGGCCACGCCTTCCTTGATGCCGCGTATCACCTCGGGGCTCACGCGCTCTTCCATGCTGATGCGGATGTCGTGGTGGGCCGGCGCCTGCAAAAAGCCGGCGACGTCGTCGGCCAGCGATTCGGCCATGACCGAAGCCGTGGCCAGGATGCGCACCTGGCCGCGCACGCCCAGCGCGTAGTCGCCCATTTCGCGCTCAATCTGTTCGGCGCTGGCCAGCATGGCGCGCGCATGCTCCAACAGGCTTTCGCCGGCCGGCGTGGGCTCGACGCCGCGCCGCCTGCGCAGCAGCAAGGACGTGCCCACGGTGTCTTCAAGCTGGGCTAGGCGCTTGCTGACGGCCGAGCCGACGATATTGGCCTGCTCGGCCGCGCGGGCAATGCTGCGCGCGTCACAGACGGCGGCGAACAGGCGTAGCGTGGTCAGGTCCAGGTCTCTCATGTTTGCTTTCTTGAAATCCATGATATTCCCGATTGGAACACCACAGCTTCCAAAATTTACCAATCAAACGCTTTGGGAAATTCTAAACTGAGGGCAAGCGCCCCAGATCCCGTCAAATCCTGCAAAACCCGGAATTCGGAGACAAAGTGACCCACGCCGCGACCACCACACCCGCCCTGACCTACCAAGACATCATCCTCTAGGTCGTCGTGCGCGACGGGCTGCTAAGC
>NZ_JBKBEX010000031.1:0-55185 GCF_047303325.1 Polaromonas sp. CT11-55
CCGAACTTCGATGCCAGAACCGTCGTGATCGCCGCCGTCAGCGTCGTCTTGCCATGGTCCACGTGGCCAATCGTGCCTACGTTGACGTGCGGCTTGGTCCGCTCAAATTTGCCTTTTGCCATTTTTCTCTCCAGATAAAGAACATGCCCGTGTACGGTTTAACGTCTGCACTGTGTTGCTGATTCGCTTCGCACGGGTACAAAGCGGCACACAATCGCAGACAAGAAAAAAAGCTGCCGGCCCCATCCGGGACCGGCAGCTGAGCTTATTTACTTGGCGCGGGCAGCCATGATGGCTTCCGACACATTGCGCGGAGCTTCAGAGTAGTGCTTGAACTCCATGGAGTACGTTGCACGGCCCTGCGACATCGAACGCAGTGTGGTCGAATAACCGAACATTTCCGACAGCGGCACTTCGGCCTTGATGGCCTTGCCACCACCGACCATGTCTTCCATGCCCTGCACCATGCCGCGGCGTGAGGACAGGTCGCCCATCACGTTGCCGGCGTAGTCTTCAGGCGTTTCGACTTCCACAGCCATCATCGGCTCCAGAATCACGGGGCCGGCTTTCTTGCAGCCTTCCTTGAAGCCGAAGATGGCAGCCATCTTGAAGGCCAGTTCGTTCGAGTCCACGTCGTGGTACGAACCGAAGTGCAGCGTGACCTTGACGTCGACCACGGGGTAGCCTGCCAGCACGCCGGACGTGACGGCTTCGTTGATGCCCTTTTCCACGGCGGGGATGAATTCACGGGGAACCACACCGCCCTTGATGGCGTCGACGAACTCGATGCCCTTGCCGGCTTCGTTGGGCTCGATCTTGAGCACAACGTGGCCGTACTGGCCCTTACCGCCGGACTGGCGCACAAACTTGCCTTCGGCTTCTTCCACGGTCTTGCGGATGGTTTCGCGGTAGGCCACCTGGGGTTTGCCCACGTTGGCTTCCACGCCGAATTCGCGCTTCATGCGGTCGACAATGATTTCCAGGTGCAGCTCGCCCATACCGGCGATGATGGTCTGACCGGATTCTTCGTCGGTCTTGACGCGGAAAGAAGGATCTTCCTGCGCCAGACGCTGCAGGGCGATGCCCATTTTTTCCTGGTCGGCCTTGGTCTTGGGTTCCACGGCCTGTGCAATCACGGGCTCAGGGAAGACCATGCGCTCGAGCATGACGATGGCATCGGGATCGCACAGCGTTTCGCCGGTGGTCACGTCCTTGAGGCCCACGCAGGCGGCGATGTCACCGGCGCGGATTTCGCTGACCTCTTCACGGTTGTTGGCATGCATCTGCACGATACGGCCGATACGCTCTTTCTTGCCCTTGACCGGGTTATAGACGCTGTCGCCCTTCTTCAGGACACCGGAATAAACGCGTACAAAGGTCAGCTGACCCACAAACGGGTCGGTCATCAGCTTGAAGGCCAATGCGGAGAACTTCTCTTCGTCGTCTGCCTTGCGGAACACAGGCGCCTCGTCTTCGTCGGTGCCGCTCACGGGCGGAATGTCCACCGGCGACGGCATGAATTCAATCACGGCGTCCAGCATGCGCTGCACGCCCTTGTTCTTGAAGGCGGAGCCGCAGTACATCGGCTGGATTTCGCTGGCGATGGTGCGCGTGCGGATACCCAGCTTGATTTCGTCTTCGGTCAAGTCGCCTTCTTCAAGGTACTTGTTCATGAACTCTTCAGACGCCTCGGCAGCAGCCTCGACCATCTTCTCGCGCCATTCCTTGGCGGTCGCCACCAGTTCAGCGGGAATTTCGCTGTAGGTGAACTTCATGCCCTGGGACGCTTCGTCCCAGATGATGGCCTTCATCTTGATCAGGTCAACCACGCCGGTGAAGTTTTCTTCGGCGCCGATGGGGATCACCATGGGCACGGGGCTGGCCTTCAGGCGCAGCTTCATCTGTTCAACGACCTTGAAGAAGTTCGCGCCGGTGCGGTCCATCTTGTTGACGAACGCAAGGCGAGGAACCTTGTACTTGTTGGCCTGGCGCCAGACGGTTTCGGACTGGGGCTGAACGCCGCCCACGGCGCAGTACACCATGCAGGCGCCGTCAAGCACGCGCATGGAACGCTCCACCTCGATGGTGAAGTCCACGTGGCCCGGGGTGTCGATGATGTTGATGCGGTGCTCGGGCAGGGACGTGTCCATGCCGCGCCAGAAGCAGGTGGTGGCGGCGGAGGTAATCGTGATGCCACGCTCCTGCTCCTGCTCCATCCAGTCCATGGTCGCTGCGCCGTCGTGCACTTCACCAATCTTGTGGTTCACGCCGGTGTAAAAAAGGATCCGCTCGGTGGTGGTGGTCTTGCCGGCGTCGATGTGCGCGGAGATACCAATGTTGCGGTAGTTTTGAATGGGGGTAGCGCGGGACATAAATTACTTTCAGTTCGGGGTTACGAACAAAGACTCGTTGAAAGACTGCCCGGCACCCGGGCATCCTTCATTTCTTCTACGCGTCTGCCTGCAGGGAATCATGTTGTGCACGACACCCGGCTGGCAGAAACTGGGGCTGAACCGCCGGCGATCAAGGTGGCTCACACCTTCAAATCACCCGGCAACCCCTCAATTCAGCGCAGCAAATACTGCGCTCAACAATCAGAAGCGGAAGTGGCTGAACGCCTTGTTCGCTTCTGCCATGCGGTGAACTTCGTCACGCTTTTTCATGGCGCCGCCGCGGCCTTCGGTCGCTTCCATCAGCTCATTGGCCAGGCGCAGGGACATGGACTTCTCGCCGCGCTTCTTGGCGGCTTCCTTGAGCCAGCGCATGGCCAGGGCCATACGGCGGACGGGACGCACTTCAACCGGCACCTGGTAGTTGGCACCGCCGACACGGCGGGACTTCACTTCAACCATGGGCTTGATGTTGCCGATGGCCATGTGGAAGGCTTCCAGCGGATCTTTGCCGGGGTTCTTTTTCTCGATAAAGTCGAGCGCGCCATAAATGATGCGCTCTGCGACGGCCTTCTTGCCGCCTTGCATGATCACGTTCATGAACTTGGCGAGATCAACATCGCCAAATTTCGGATCAGGAAGAATTTCACGTTTAGGGACTTCGCGACGACGTGGCATTTTTTCACCTCTTTGCTTCAGTTGGCATTGCCCAGACATCCTGTCTTTGCAATACCGCGAGAGTTATCAAAACCCTCACTTACTCGACCGGTGCAACCATTTGCACTTGGGTCACTTCGTTTCAAACACCTGCCAGGGCGAGTGAAACACCTGTTTTTTGAAGAACTATCACAGACTTTCGTGACAACTTCTTCTGGCGCGAGCTCTCAATGAAGAGACAACCCGAGCCGATTGGCTTATTTGGCCTTTGGCTTCTTCGCACCGTACTTGGAGCGCGACTGCTTGCGGTCTTTCACGCCTTGCAAGTCGAGCGAGCCACGGACGATGTGGTAACGCACACCGGGCAAGTCCTTGACACGACCGCCGCGAACCAGCACCACGCTGTGTTCCTGCAGGTTGTGGCCTTCGCCGCCGATGTAGGAGATGACCTCAAAACCGTTGGTCAGGCGCACCTTGGCAACCTTACGCAGAGCGGAATTGGGCTTCTTTGGCGTCGTGGTGTACACACGGGTGCACACACCGCGGCGCTGCGGGGAATTCTCCATCGCAGGGCTCTTGGACTTGATCTTTTCGACCTCGCGCCCCTGACGGACTAACTGATTAATGGTTGGCATTGAAAACGTCCCTAAACGTCTGAAAACTGATTTACCGTGTTGATACGGGCACAAATATTTCCCGCCGTGAAAGCGGAAAAGCCTTCTAGTATAAACCGGTTGGGGGAAACGCTCAAGTAAAAGGCGGAAAGCGCCAAGCCATGCCTGCGCGCGCAAGGCAAGGCCAGCAGGCCTTTTCGGGATTTTGACGCCCCGCCAGGCTCAAATCGTCGGGAATGTTAGTGCACACTCCCGATTTTGGCCTGCCTTATTTGATCCAAAGCCGGATCGCATCCCAGGCACGACCCAGAATGCCGGCTTCTTCCACCGCCTCCAGGGCCACCAGCGGCACCTCGGCCACCGGCGTCGGGTTGTCGCCCAGCATGACCTTCAGCGTACCCACCGCCTGCCCTTTGGCAAAAGGAGCCACCAGCGGGTCCGGCCGGGCTACCTGAGTCTTAACTTTGGGTGCGCTGCCGGCGGCCACGGCCACCACGATGGCCTGGGGGCGGCCCAGCTTCACAGTGGACGACTTGCCTTTCCAGACGGATGGGGCGACCACGGCCTGGCCGGCGTCAAACAGCTTGACCGCCTCATAGGCGGTGTAGCCCCAATTGAGCAATTTTTGCGATTCATTGGCGCGGGCGCTGTCGCTGGTCGTGCCCAGCACAATGGCCAGCAGGCGCCGTCCGCCCGGCGCGCCGCCAGCGCCCAGGTTGGGGAAGTCGCGCTTGGCCGTGGCGATCATGCAGTAGCCGGCGGCGTCGGTATGGCCGGTTTTGAGGCCGTCCACCGTGGGGTCGCGAAACAACAGGGTATTGCGGTTGGTGTCGTTGGCGGCCGGCGTGCCGGGATAGCGGTACTTCTTGATGGCCGAGTAGCCGATGTAGTCGGGGAAATCCGTCATCAGCCGCGTCGCCAGGATGCTCAGGTCGCGCGCCGTGGTGGTGTGGCCCACCTCGGTCAGGCCTTCGGGGTTCCTGTAGGACGTCGATTTCATGCCCAGCGCCTTGGCCTGCTCATTCATGAGCTGCACAAAATGCTCGGCCGTGCCGCCCACGCCCTCGGCCAGCGCCATGGTCGCGTCGTTGCCCGATTGCACCACCATGCCCTTGATGAGGTCCTCGACAGGCACCTGCATTTTCGGGTCGATGAACATGCGCGAACCCGGCATCTTCCAGGCACGCTCGCTGACACCGAAGGTCTGCTTCAGGTCAATCTTCTTGGATTTGAGCGCGTCGAAGACCAGGTATTCAGTCATCAGCTTGGTCAGCGAGGCCGGCTCGACTGGGGAGTCGATGTCCTTGGCGGCGAGGATCTGGTTGGCGGTGACGTCCAGCAGCAAATACGAACGCGCGGCGATTTCAGGCGCTTGCGGTGCCTGGGCGTGCGCCTGGGGCAGCACCGCGAAGAAAGCCAGGAGGGCGGCGGCGAAAGCGCGCAGGCCGGGGACCGGGCGGGAAGCCTTGAATGAAAGGTGCATGGGGTATCGCTGAAAAGTAGGAATTTAAAAAACAAAAAGCCTGGCGGCGCGGGTCAGGCTGAAGGCGAGGACAGGTGGCGGACCACGAGATTTTTCAACAGGGGCAATTGTCCATGAAAGAAATGGCCGCCCCCGGGGACAACCGTAACAGGCAGTGCCTGCGGGCGCGCCCAGTCCATCACGGCCGACAGCAGCACGGTGTCGTCCTGCTCGCCGTGCACCACCAGGGTTTTGAGGTGCGCGGCCGGGTCAATCGGCGCGGCCGGCGCGCGGCTCACGCTGGTGCCGACCAGCACCAGCTTCTCGATAGCGCGGCTGGCGGCCAGGCGCTGGAAGGCATGCGTGGTCACAAAAGCGCCGAAGGAGAACCCGGCGAGCGCCAGCGGCTGCCCGGCGCTCGCCGGCGCGGCGTGCTCCACCACCGCCAGCAGGTCCTCGAGCTCGCCCCGGCCTTCGTCGTGGCTGCCCGCGCTGCCGCCCACACCTCGAAAATTAAAGCGTACCGCTGTCCAGCCGCAATGCACAAAAGCCCGCGCCAGTGTCTGCACCACCTTGTTGTCCATGGTGCCGGCAAACAGCGGATGCGGGTGCGCGATGACCGCCACGCCGCGCGACTCGCCGGCGGGGAGGTCCAGCGCTACTTCCAGCGCACCCGCCGGGCCCTGGATGATGGATTTTTGGGTTTGGGAGTTCACGAAAACCGCTTTCTTCAATCGGGAGGCCTAGCGCCCCAGGTGCGCGGGTGTGAGCAGGCGCTCAACCACCTTGCCGTTTTTGAGGTGCGATTCGACGATCTCGTCGATGTCGCTGGCGTCCACATAGGTGTACCAGACCGCTTCCGGGTAGACCACGGCCACCGGGCCGCCGGCGCAGCGGTCCAGGCAGCCGGCCTTGTTGACCCGCACCTTGCCGGGCCCGGCCAGCCCGGCGGCCTTGACCTGTGACTTGCAGCGGTCAAAGCCTTCCTGCGCGCGGTGGTCGGCGCAGCAGTCTTCACCGTTGGCGCGCTGGTTCAGGCAAAAGAAGATATGGCGTTCGTAATAGGAATTGTGTTCAGGCATGTGGTGACTTTAGAGGATGTGGTGGTCGATATGTTCCGCGGGGTCAGGCGGTCTCGACGACAAAAGCCGTCGCCTTCCTCACCAGCGGGATGACCAGCAGCAAGGTCGGGAAGGCAATGACCCAGGAAACAGCCCAGGCGCCCAGCCAGACGCGCAGGACGCCGGGCGCGAGGCCCACGCCTTTGAGGGTGCTGATGAGCGAGACGATGCAGGTCATAAAAACCGACAGCAACAAGGGCGTAACCCAGCGCGCACTGCGTGCGGGGAGCTTGGCGAAACCGAAAGGGGTGCGCGATGAGGATTTCGAAGAGTTCATACATGTTTCCATAAGCCGTCCAGTCAAGGCGCCTTTCCCGCGGCCGGCAGGCCTGAGGGAAAACACACGCCCGGCATGGCCGGCGGTGGTTGGCGCGTTGATTGACGTAAACGCTTACGGCAACTCTTGAGGGAGATCGCGGTGCGATGGTAGCAGATGAAGGGGTGCCGCGTGCGGCTAGGCTTTGGGTTCCCGGCCAGATAGCCGCACCAGTACATATAAAAGCGCCGCATACGGCCAGAGCCAGCCCAGCCACTGGACCACCCCGTGAAAGCGGATGAAACGGCCCTGCTCCCAGGTCTGCAGCGTCTGCGCGAAATAGGGGTCCGCCGGCGCCTGGTTGAGCAGCCCCAGATGAATGGCCAGCGCCAGCAGCGCCAGCGCGGCCGCGGCGCGGCGCGGCGCGGCCAGCATCAGCAGGGCCAACACGGCCGCCAGGCCTATGCCCGCCTGTACGGGTATGTCCAGCCAGGCCCAGGCGTGATCGGGGCCATAACTCAGGGCTGCGGAAAGTGCCGATGCCACGATGCCGGCCGCGATCACCGCCGCCGAGAAGGCAGCCCGCTGCCAGAGCCTGCGGATCACGCAATAGCCGAGCAGGCAGGGAATCAGCGCGCCCAGCGCCACGCAGACCAGTTCCGCGACGGGCACCAGGGGTTGCAGTTCCACATCACGCACCGGCATCCACTGCAGGAAAGGTGTATCGGCCAGCGCATCGGCCAGGGCCGCCTCCAGCCGCTCGAAGACCTGCCCCAGTCCCATGGGCACGGAGGCCGGAAACAGCAGGGCCATCGGCCAGAGCACCAGCAGCACCAGCGCGCCCCGCGCGTCATGGGCAAACCAGCGCGCGCGAAAGCGGCTCCAGCGGTCCACCACGCCGGTTTTCTCCAGCGCCCAGGCAAAGCAGGCCCCCAGCCAGGCACCCAGCGTGTTCAGCAGCAGGTCGAGATTGGAAGGAATGCGCACCGGCAAATAGCTTTGCAGCGTCTCCATGGACAGCGACAGCAGGCCGCTGGCCAGCACCGCCACCGTCACGGCCCAGGACACGCGCCGGCTGCGCAGGGCCGACAGCGCCAGCAAAAACCCCAGCGGCGCGTAACCGAGCAGGTTGGCGCCCACGTCAAAACCGGTCCAGTACTGCGGCAGCGGTGCCGTCAGGAAGCGAAAGGGCGAGATGCCCTGGTCGCGCCAGTCCGTGAAGGGATAAAGGCTGGCGTAAACAATCAGGCAAATGGCGGCCAGTGCGAGGGGCCAGGCAGTGGTTCTGTGCACACCCCCGCCGTCCTCACTGCGCTTCGCTTCGTGTAGTTCCTCCCCCCCTTGCAGAGGGCGACGCGAGGCGCCCGGCAAAGCCGGCTCGCCCGCGTCTGCTGGTGGAGTCGGGGGCTTCATAGGATTGTTGTCTTGCGCCTAAAAAGGCTTGACCACGACCAGGATGACCGCGGCCAGCAGCAGCAGCACCGGCACTTCATTGAACCAGCGGAACCACTTGTGACTGCGCGTGTTGCGATTGGCGACGAACTTCGCGAGCAGGCGGCCGCAGGCATGGTGGTAGCCGATCACCAGCACCACTACGGCCAGCTTGGCGTGCATCCAGCCGTTGCCGGGGCCGCGGCCTATACCGTAACCCAGGTAGAGCCACAGGCCAAAAGCCAGCGCCGGCACGGCCAGGATGGTGGTGAAGCGCATCAGCTTGCGCGCCATCAGCACCAGCCGCTCGCGTTCGGCCACGCTTTCCGGCGGCACCATCGCCAGGTTCACAAAGATGCGCGGCAGGTAAAACAGCCCGGCAAACCAGCTGGCGATAAAAACGATGTGGAGTGATTTGACCCAGAGCATCCGGGTAGTTTAGTCCGCCGGCCGTTCGGCATTGGCAGGCGAAACGCATGCACGGCCGCCTGGCAGCCATGGCTCAATAGGTCACTTTGATGTTCGCGTCCGAGACACTGACCCGGACTTTCTCGGACTCGAGGTCGGCCTTGTTCACGATTTGGGGGGTGCCGACGGCAACCTCAAAAGGATTGTGGAGGCTGGACGATCCTTTGATTGCGCTGACGTATTTGCCTGAGCCTGGCGGCTTCTCGTAATCAATGTGCACGGTGGCCTTGCCGCCGACGGCGGTGATGCTCATGCTGTTGGAATTGCCTAGGTCTATCGTCTTGCTGTCGTCATCGTCAACGGTAACGGTGGTCATGATTGATCTCCTCAAAGAGCGAGGCCCTGATGGAGTAACGGGCCGGTGAGGCCACTGTAGGGCCGCAGCGGCCGGGTGACGATTACAGGCAATTACGCGGCGGCGTATGCGAGTCCGGGCAAAACGCCGGACAAAAAAATGCCCGGTTGGCACGAGGCCACCGGGCTGGCAAGCCTTTTTGCTGTCACACGCAAAGGCCCCGCTCAGGGAGGAAAAGCGGGATGCAGTCACCAAATGGTAACCACACGTATCAATTCTAACCACGGCTGTCAGGCCTTGGCAATGCTTTTCTAAGTAAACTAAGAAACATTCATGTAAAGTCGGCCCATGCGCTCCTGGGCGCGGGCAGTCCGCCAAATAGCTCGCGGCTTTTCCGAAAGCTTTGGCACAATTTGCGCATGACTTTCCACGCCTCCAACTTCGCCCCCTTTCCGGCGGGCCGCCCCCGGCGCCTGCGCCGCGACGCCTTCACCCGCAACCTGGTACGCGAGCACACACTTACCGCAAACGACCTGATTTATCCCGTGTTTGTGGTGGATGGCAAGCAGCAGCGCCAGCCTGTGACCTCCATGCCAGGCGTCGAAAGGCTGAGCCTGGACCTGCTGCTGCCAGTGGCCGAGGAATGCGTGAAGCTGGGTATTCCGGTCATGGCCTTGTTCCCGGTGGTCGACGCCTCGCTCAAGACCTATGACGGCAAGGAAGCCACCAACCCGGACGGCCTGATTCCGCGCGTGGTGCGCGAACTCAAGAAAAATTTCCCTGGCCTGGGCGTGATGACCGACGTCGCGCTGGACCCTTTCACCACGCACGGCCAGGACGGCCTGCCGGACGAGAACGGTTACATCCTCAATGAGGAGACGGTGGCCATGCTGGTCCGGCAAGCGATGTGCCAGGCCGAGGCCGGCGTGGACATGGTCGCGCCCAGCGACATGATGGACGGCCGCATAGGCGCCATCCGCCAGGCGCTGGAAGCCAAAAAGCTGATCCACACCCGCATCATGGCTTACAGCGCCAAGTACGCGAGCGCCTTTTACGGCCCCTTCCGCGATGCGGTGGGCTCGGCCGGCAACCTCGGCAAGGCGGACAAAAAGGTCTACCAGATGGACCCGGGCAACAGCGACGAAGCGCTGCGCGAGGTGGCCATGGACATCGCCGAGGGCGCCGACATGGTGATGGTCAAGCCCGGTATGCCTTACCTGGACGTGGTGCGCCGCGTGAAGGAAGAGTTCAAGGTGCCCACCTTCGCCTACCAGGTCAGCGGCGAATACGCCATGATGAAGGCCGCCGCGCAGAACGGCTGGCTGGACCACGACGCGGTCATGATGGAAAGCCTGCTGGCCTTCAAGCGCGCCGGCGCCGACGGCGTGCTGACCTATTTCGCCATCGATGCCGCGCGCAAGCTGCGGCAAGCCTAAAGCGGTGCGCGTTTTCACCATCAGCGCCGGAAGCCAGGGCGTCGTCGAAACCGAGGCCCTGCCGACCCAGCTGCCGGCGCAGGGTTTTGTCTGGATCGCCTGCGCGCGCCGCGAATTCGAGGTGCTGCAGGCCCAGATCCAGGCCAGCCTGCAGCTGCTGTGCGGCACCCAGCTGGTGGACCTGCATGTCTCCGACCTGCTGAACAACCAGTTGCCCTCACATTACGACTACACCTCGCAGTACGACATCCTGGTGTTCCGCCGCCTGGCCGCGAGCCAGACCGAAACCGACCTCAGCCAGCCCGGCGAGCCATTGCAGGCGCGCCTCAAGCGCAGCGGGCCGCCGGTGCTCAAGCGCATAGATACCAGCCCGGTTGGCTTCGCCGTATTCGACCAGTTGCTGCTGACGGTGCATCCCGCCGATTGCGCGGTGCGCGACGCCTATGCCTCCCGGCTCCTGAACGCCACCACCGCCGAGTCGCGCTCCAGCGGCGTCAAGCTGCCCGCCAGCCCCGCCGACATGATGCTGCGCATCGTGAACCAGATCGTGGACGGCTACCTGGAACTGCGGCGCGAACTCACGCGCCAGCTCGACCACTGGCAGTCCGAACTGCTCAGGCCCGGCACGCGCTTTACCAACTGGAGCTCGGTGCTCGACGCGCGGCTGGCCATGCACCAGCTGGATGAAATCTGCGAAGACCAGCGCTCGGCCGTGCAGGACTGGATCGATTCCGTGGAGACCTGGCCCGAAGGCGGCACGCCCGCCCTGGTGCGCGAACGCGAGCTGCTCAAGGTGCGCTCGCGCGATGTGCTGGAGCACATAGAGCGTGTGGTCCACCACGTGCGCCGCATGGAGCAAAGCGCCGAAACGGCGGTGCAGATGCATTTTTCGGCGCAAAGCAACCGCACCAACGACATCATGCGCACGCTGACGGCGCTGACCGCCATCTTCCTGCCGCTGAACCTGATCACCGGCTTCTTCGGCATGAATTTCGAGTTCATGCCTTTTCTTCACACCTCCACCGGCTTCTGGTGGACCGCCGGTTTTATGGTCCTGATCGTCGCCGTGGTCGGGACGGTATTCTGGCGCAAGCAATATATCGCCCGAACTCGCGGCTAGGCGCGCCGCAATCCCCAGTCCATTCGCAGGAGACGCCGCCCATGTCTGCAGACCTGACCCGCTCCTTCTTCAACGCCATCCGGCCTTTGGCGGTTCTGCTGGCCATCCCGGCACTGCTGGCCGGCTGCGAGAGCCTGAGCCCGGCCGAGTGCGCCACCGCCGACTGGCGCCAGCTGGGCGTGCAGGACGGCAGCCGCGGCCGCACCGACCGCGCCGCCGACTATTACGAGTCTTGCGCCAAAGCGGGCATTGCCGTGAACGTGGCCGTCTACCGCGCCGGCCGCAACCAGGGCTTGCAAAGCTACTGCCAGCCGGCCAACGCTCTCAACGAAGGCCTGGCCGGCAACAGCTACGAAGGCGTCTGTCCCGCGCCCATGGACCAGAACTTCCGCAACATCCACGGCATCGCCTGGCGTGAGCAGGACGCCCGCAAGACCCTGGCGCGGCTGCAGTACGAGCAGGACCAGATGCAGGCGGAACTGCGCGACGCCAAAACCGCCGAAGACCGCAAGCGCACCCTGCGCGAGCAGCTCGCGCGCTCGGACCGGCGCATCGAAGAAGCCCGCTACGCGGTGCGCGATGCCAGCTACCAGCTCGACCGCCTGCGCAGCGACATGCGCCAGCGCGGCCAGTACTGACAAACAGGAACAAGGCCGTCATGCAGCCCGGCGGCACGCATCCCGACAAAACGGCGTGCGGGTGGGCTGCGCGGGCTGGAGCCTGCCGCGCGAGACCTGGCCGGAATTTCCCGAGGGCGGCAGCCACCTGCAGCGTTATGCCGCGCGCTTTAATGCGGTGGAAATCAACTCCTCCTTTTACCGTCCGCACCAGCCGGCCACCTATGCGCGCTGGGCTGCCAGCGTGCCTGCGGATTTCCGCTTTTCGGTCAAGCTGCCCAAAACCCTCACCCACGAAAAACGCCTGCGGGGCGGTGAGGACGTGCTCGACACCTTCCTCGCGCAAGCCAATTGCCTCGGCGAGAAACTCGGCTGCCTGCTGGTGCAATTGCCGCCCAGCCTGGCTTTCGACGCGGCCTCGGTCGGCGATTTTCTGGCCGGGCTGCGACAGCGCCATGCCGGCGGCGTTGCGCTGGAGCCGCGCCACGCGAGCTGGTTCACGGCGCCCGTCGACGCCCTGCTCAAGGAACTCAGGATCGCCCGGGTGTTGGCCGACCCGGTGCTGTTCGACGCGGGCCGTGGGCCCGGCGGCGACCCGGCCCTGGTCTATGTGCGACTGCACGGCTCGCCGCGCATGTATTACTCGGCCTATGCGCCGCAGGTGCTTGATGCGCTGCTTGTCCGGCTCGAACATGAGGCGGCGTCTGACGCCTCGGTCTGGTGCGTCTTTGACAATACAGCCAACGGTGCCGCGGTGCCCGATGCGCTCTACCTCGCACGAGGCCTGGTGCAACGCTGATCCCGCCGGCCGCGCCGCCGGCGAAAGGATGACCCATGAAAAACCGTCTTAACGGGAGCACCCAGCCCAAAGTCTGCGCCGACGATCTCACACGCGAAAATGTGCAGTCCATGCGCCGCGTGGAGGAAATGGCACTGGCCAACCGCAGCCGCGCCGACCGCATGGCAGCCTTCATCGCCGGCTTCTGCGGCTCCATGCCTTTTGTCTGGCTGCACGCGGCCGCTTTCGCAGGCTGGATAGCCCTTAACACCTGGCCGGGGCTGGCGCATTGGGACCCGTATCCCTTTACCTTCCTCACATTGGTGGTCTCGCTCGAGGCGATCTTTCTTTCGTCCTTCATCCTGATCAGCCAGAACTACGAGCTGCGCATCAGCGACAGGCGCAACCAGCTGGACCTGCAGATCAACCTGCTGACCGAGCAGGAAAACACCAAGATGATCCAGATGCTGGAGCGCATCGCCAAAAAAGTCGGCGCCGACAGCGGGGGCGACCCGGATATCCGCATCCTCAAGGAAAACACCAACCCGGAAAAGCTGGTCGCCCAGATCGAGCAGGCGCAGCACGAGGACTCGCCTGCCGCAACGGTCGCGAAGAAAAACTAGCGTTTCAAACCCAGGGCTGGGCCAGGCCTTCGGCCTCGAAGGCCTTGATCACCGCGGGGCGTGCCAGCGCACGCTTGAGGTAGGCACCCAGGTGCGCGCGATCACGCGCGGGTTTGGATGCGAAATTGCGCGTCCAGCGGCACAGCATCAGCGTGTAGATGTCCACCGCCGAATACTTCGCGCCCAGCAACCAGGGCTGGCCATGCGTTTTTTCCAGCCGCGCGAGTTCCGCGTCCAGCTGGTCAAGCATCAGGCCGACCTTGGCCTCGGCGTGCGATTTCAGCTCGGCCACACCCGCGCTGTTGCCGGCATCCATCCAGCGGTCGGTGTAGAAATAAATGATCAGGGTGGACTGCAGGGTGTTGGTCAGCCAGACCAGCCACTTGTAGAAATGCGCGCGCTCCACGGTGCCCAGCGCCGGGGCCAGGCCGGCCTCGGGGTGCATGTCGCACAGGTGCAGGCAGATCGCGGCAGTCTCGTAAAGCACCAGATCGCCGTCGACGAGCGTCGGGATCAGGCCGTTGGGGTTGAGCTTGCGGTAGGCCTCCGAGCGGTGCGCGCCCGTGCTGGTGTCGACCAGGATTTTTTCAAAGGGAACGCCCAGTTCCTGCAGCAGGATATGGGGCGCCATGGCGGCGGTGCTGGGAGAAAAATGAAGTTGGTACATCAAGCTATTGTGCCGTGACGCCGAAGATGCCAGCCGCATTGCCCCAGGCAATTTTGCGCGCCACGTCAGGCGGCAAACCGCCCAGCCAGGCGCGGTAGCCCTTCATGAGCTCGTCGTAATACAGCCAGCGCTGGTTGACCCAGGTGTCGGAGCCGATCATGAAACGGCCCGGGTACTTGAGCAGCAAGGCACGCCACTCAGGGCACAGCTTTCCGGCGTCGCAGGTCAGGCCCGGCCGGTAGGACAGCTCGCCCATGAGCTGCGGGTATTTGCCCAGCAGTGCGTCGACCCTCTCCACGGGTGCGCCGCCTATGCCGGTGTGCGCCCAGACCAGCCGGGCGTCGGGCGCGTGGGCCATCAACAGGTCTATGGCCGTGTCGTCCACATGGGCCAGCACCGACAGCCTGTTTTGCGCGGCGAACTGCATCAGCTTGCGGGCCACCGGGCCGTTGGCATTGGCGCTGTCATAGAGGTGGAACTCGCCTATGCCCTTGTACGGCCCGGCCTGGTCGCCAGCCACGCCGCGCGCGAACTCGGTTTGCACCATTTCGTAAATGGACTCGTCGCGAAACCAGTTGTCGTAGTCGGCCCGATTGCGGTAGAGGCGGATAAAAGGAACCACGGTGACGCCGGCCTTGCGTGTCTCAGCTATGGCGGCCAGCGACTTGGTGCCGTCGTTGGGCCGCGAGTTGGCGACGATGGCCTTGACGCCATTGCGCCGCATGCGCGCCAGCACGTCGGCCGGCGAATGCGGACCCGTGTTCCCGTTCCACGCCTCCTCGTTGTAATGCAGGTGCGTGTCAAACAGCGGCCCGGCATAGTCGGCCGCAAAGCCCGGCGCTGCGCAGGCCGCCAGGATGAGGGCTGCCCATGCGCCGTGCATGCTCAGCCCAGCTTGGCGGCGAAGAAGGCCAGCGAACGCTCGCGCGCCAGCTTGGCCGCCGCTTCGTTATAAGAGCCGCGCTGGTCGCAGTTAAAGCCGTGGTTAGCCGGGTAGACATGCACCTCGACTTCCGGATGCGCCTTGGTGAAAGCCTCTATGCCCTCCATGGGAATCCAGTGGTCCTGATCGCCGAAGTGGGCCATCACGGGGCACTTGGGCTGGCGCGCGATTTCTTCCTCGGCCGTGATGCCGCCGCCGTAATAGGGGATCGCCGCCGACAGGCCGTCCAGCAGGCAGGCCGCCCGCCAAGTCAGCAGCCCGCCCCAGCAAAAACCGATGATGCCGACCTTGCCGCCGCCGGCCTTGGCCGCATGGTCTATCGCCGCTTGCAGATCCTGCAGCACGCCGGCGCCGGGCAAGGCGCTGACGGCGGTTTTGAGTTCGAAGCCGGCTTTCATGTCTTCTTCGCTGTAGCCCATTTCCACGCCGGGCTTGACGCGCTCAAAGGTCGCGGGCGCCACCGCGAGGTAACCCTGCTCGGCAAAGCGGTCCGTGACGGCGCGTATATGCGAGTTGACGCCGAAAATCTCCTGCACCACCACGACGCCGCCCCGCGGCTTGCCTTCGGGTTGTGCGACATAGGCCGGCACGACAAAACCGTCGGCGGCAGTGAGATTGATGAATTGACCCATGGGATGCTCCTTGAGGATTATGTAAGTTGAGTGGTGAATAAGTCAGCAGCCGCTTCAGGCGCCCGCCATGAGTTTGCGCTCGACGAAATCAAGCCGGTCCTGGCCCCAAAACAGTTCGCCGTCCACCACATAGCTGGGCGCGCCGAACACACCGGCGTCTATCGCCTGCTGGGTGTTGGCCTCATAGCGCTCCTGCACCGCCTGGCTGAAGGACTGCTCCAGCCGTTCGGCGGGCAGGCCGCATTCGGCGAGCAGCTCGGCCAGCACCTTTTCATCGGCGATATGGCGCTCGCGCACCCATACGGCGCTGAAGATGGCGCCGCCGATTTTCATCGCGGCTTCGCTGCCGTCATGCAGGTCCACCGCGATGATGAGGCGCGCCGCGTCGTCGCCGGAAACCGGGAAGTACTTGGGCTTGAGGTTCAGCGGCGCATGCAGGTAGTCTGAATAGCGCTGCAGCTCCAGCAGCCGGTAGGCCTGGCGCTGCGGCGCCCGCTGGGCCAGCGGCAAGCCGCCCGAGATCGGGAACACCTTGCCGCCCAGGTCTATGGGCAGCACCCGCACGGTGGCGCCCGCCGCCCGGGCGATTTGCGCAAAGCGCTCATGCCCCAGGTAGGTCCAGGGGCTTTGCGGGGTGAAATAGTAGTCCACGGTGGTGCTCAAGAGTGTCTCCGTCAGTGTCTGTGGATGGGTGGGCCGCGCCGCCGGCGGCCGGGCATTGCGCAAGATACGGCTTAGGGTACATTGATCCGCCCAATCCTTGTTTTTACCCGGGATTGCCATTTTCTGCAGGAGGTGCGGTTTGTCAAAAGTTGTTCTGATCACGGGTGGCTCGCGCGGCATAGGCGCGGCCTCGGCCCTGCTGGCGGCGCGCCATGGCTGGGCGGTGGCCGTCAACTACGCCAGCAACTCGCTGGCCGCCGACGAGGTGGTGCGGCAGATCCGCCAGGCCGGCGGCAACGCCATCACGGTGCAGGCCGACGTGGCCGATGAGGCGCAGGTGCTGGCCATGTTCGAGAAAGTGGACGCCAAGCTGGGCCGGCTGGACGGCCTGGTCAACAACGCCGGCGTGGTGGACCGCACCACCCGCGTCGACGCCATCACCCTGGCGCGGCTGCGGCGCATGTTCGAGATCAATGTGTTCGGCTCCTTCCTCTGCGCGCGCGAAGCCGTCAAGCGCATGAGCACGCGCTACGGCGGCGCGGGCGGCTCCATCGTCAATGTGTCCAGCGCGGCGGCCCGTCTGGGTGCGCCGGGCCAGTATGTGGACTACGCATCGGCCAAAGGCGCCATCGACACCTTTACCGTCGGGCTGGCCAAGGAGGTCGCCACCGAGGGCATACGCGTGAACGCCGTGCGCCCCGGCATCATTGACACCGACATCCACGCCTCGGGCGGCCTGCCCGACCGCGCCCGCGACCTGGCGCCCCAGGTGCCCATGCAGCGGCCCGGCACCGCCGACGAGGTTGCCGCCTCGATTGTCTGGCTGCTCGGCGACAATGCGGGCTACACCACCGGCGCGTTGCTGGATGTGGCAGGAGGCAGGTAATGCCCCCACGCTCGTCACTGCGTGTACTTCGCTGCCCCCCCGAGGGGGCGCTGCGCCTGCGGCCCGGCAAAGCCGGTTCCGCGGCCCTGGCTGAAATTTGGGTTGCCTTTTGGGAGTAACGATGGACTTTAAACCGCTTGTCACTTTGCTGGCCATCGTCAACCCGCTGGCCATCGTGCCTTTCTTCATCCATTACACGCAGGACTTTTCCGACGAGCAGCGCCGCCGCACCGTGCTGGTCGCGTCCTTCACAGCCTTTGTCGTAATCGCCATCAGTGCGCTGCTGGGCCTGCAGATCCTCGACTTCTTCAGCATCTCGCTGGCGAGCTTCCAGGTCGGCGGCGGCATGCTGCTGCTGATCAGCTCCATGAACATGCTAAACGCGCAGCCGGCCGAAGCCAAGCCGCAGACCAATGAAATGGAAGACGGCGCGGCCAAGGCCGCGCGCGGCGCCAGCATCGCCGTGGTGCCGCTGACCATTCCGCTGCTGACCGGGCCGGCCACCATGTCCACCGTTGTGATTTACGCCGAAAAGGCCAAGACGGCGCTTCAGCTGTCCATGCTGGTCGGTTACGGCATCGTGATCGCCCTGGCCACCGCCATCTGCTTTTCACTGGCCGAGCCGATTGCCCGCGTGCTGGGCAAGACAGGCATCAACGTCATGACGCGGCTGATGGGTCTGATCCTGGCCGCGCTGGCGGTCGAGGTGATGGCCGACGGCCTGAGCAAGCTGTTCCCTATTCTTCGTTCCTGAACCCCGATGGCTGGCGCGCGCATCCTGCTGGTGGAGGACGACCCGGCAATCGCCCGTTCCATCATCTACGCCCTGGAGCGCGACGGCCTCACGGTGACACACAGCCTGTTGCTGGGCGACGCGCGCGCCCAGATCAGCCGGCAGCCGCCCGATGCCGTGATCCTGGACGTCGGACTGCCCGACGGCAGCGGCCTGGATTTGTGCCGCGAGCTGCGCGCCGCCGGCGGCCTGCCGGTGCTGATGCTCAGTGCCCAGGGCGAGGAAATCGACCGCGTGCTGGGCCTGGAGCTGGGCGCCGACGATTACGTGAGCAAGCCTTTCAGCCCGCGCGAGCTGCTGGCGCGTGTGCGCAGCCTGCTGCGGCGCGCGCGCATGCCGGCTCCCGCGCCAACGCTGGCGGCCAGCCCTTTCGAACTCGACACCGCCGGCCAGCGCGTGAGCCTGCACGGCCGCCCGCTCAACCTGACGCGCCGCGAGTTCGGCCTGCTGGCCGATTTGCTGCGCCACCGCGGCCGCATACGCTCGCGCGATGAACTGCTGAACGCCGTCTGGGGGGCGGGCACGGACAGCACGGACCGCACCGTGGACACCCACATCAAGACCCTGCGCGCCAAGCTGCAAGAGGCCGCACCGGGACACGACTACGTCACCACCCACCGCGGCATGGGCTACTCCCTTGACATGGCCCGCGGCAAAGGCGACTGACATGCGCCTGGGCATACGCCTGCTGTTCGGTTTTTTCCTGGTCACCGGGCTGGCGGCGTTTTTCACGCTGCGCGTCTTTATGGCCGAGGTGAAGCCCAGCGTGCGCGAGGTCATGGAAGACATGATGGTGGACACCGCCAACATCCTGGCCGAACTGGCCGGCGACGACCTGGCGGCCGGCGCCATCGCCGACGGCCGCTTTGCCAGCCATGTGCGCAACTATGCCAGGCGCCCTATAGACGCGCAGATCTGGGGCCTGGCCAAGCAATCGCTGGATTTTCGCGTGTACGTCACCGACGCCGGCGGCAAGGTGGTGTTCGATTCGGAGAACGCGGCGACCGGCCAGGATTATTCGCGCTGGCGCGACGTGGCCCTGACCCTGCGCGGCGAGTACGGCGCGCGCGCCACCCGCGAGGTGCAGCAGGACGACCGCAGCTCGGTGATGTATGTGGCCGCGCCGGTGCAGCGTGACGGAAAAATCATCGGCGTGCTGACCGTCGCCAAGCCCATGTCCACCATTCAGGCCTTTATAGACCGGGCCGAGCGCAAGATCCTGTTAAGCGGGGCGCTGCTGCTGGTGCTGTCGCTGGCCATCGGTGTGGCGGTAACGCTGTGGGTGGTGTGGAGCATTCGCAAGCTGCGCGGCTATGCCAACGCCGTCGGCCAGGGCGAAAAACCCGCGGTTCCGCAGATACCGGGTGAGCTTGGCGAGCTGGCCATGGCAGTCGATGCCATGCGCCTGAAGCTCGAGGGCCACGAGTACATAGAAGATTACGTGCGCGCCCTGACGCACGAGCTCAAAAGTCCGCTCGCCGCCATCCGCGGTGCCGGCGAGCTGCTGCAGGACGAGCTCCCCGAAGACGCGCGCCGCGAGTTTTCGGGGCAGGTACTGGCCCAGTCCGGCCGTATGCAGGCGCTGGTGGACCGCATGCTCGAGCTGACGAAGCTGGAGCAGCGCCATGCACAGGTAGAGCGCGAGCGCCTTCCTTGGGCCGGGGTCCTCAAACCCTTTGAGGTAGCGGCCGGCAGCCGGGCCCAGCATGCGGTCAAAGTCGTAATCAGCCCGGAACATGCCGACGTGCATGCGGAGCCCGGCCTGCTGGGCCTGGCGCTGAGCAACCTGATGGAAAACGCGCGCTCGTTCGCGCCCCAGGGCTCGACCATCACGCTGGAGGCAGGACCGGACCGCATCGCCGTGCAGGACAGCGGCCCCGGCGTGGCCGACTACGCCCTGCCCCGGCTGGGCGAACGCTTTTTCTCGACCGTGCGTCCCGACGGCCACACCAAAGGCTCGGGCCTGGGGCTGGCCATCGTGCGGCAGATCATGCTGCTGCATGGCGGGCGCATGGTGGTACGCAACACCCAGCCCGGCTTGCGGGTCGAGCTGCATTTCTAGCCGGGCCGCGCCCATCACCCGGCCGCCTTCACGGGTTCGGGCTTGGGTGCTTCAACCTGCTTGAAGCGTGCATACCAGTCCACCTGGCGCGTCAGCATCATGATGGCTGCGAGCACGGCGAACAGGGCAACGGCGCCCAGCAGCAAAGCTGTCTGCTCCCGTTGCAGCAGCACAAACAACATGCCATACAGCGTGGCGATGCCCAGGCCGAAAGGCAGCCCTCGCGACCAGCGGCCCAGCATGTGGCTGGCGTAATAGGTCAACAACAGCACGCAGGCGGCCGACGCAATCGCGTAAGCCGACTCGAAAGGCATGTGCTCCGACAAACTCACCAGCAAGAGGAAAAACATGCTCATGGCCGCGCCCACCAGCAGGTACTGGATCGGGTGCACGCGCAGTGACTTCATGAATTCAAACAGCCCCACGGCCAAAAAAGTCAGGCCTATGAACAACAGGCCGTATTTTGTGGCCCGGTCGCTGAGCGCGTACGTGTTGGAAGGATCGACAAAGGTCACGCTAAAGGCCTCGACGCAGGTATTGTTGGCCGAACCGTCGCTGTACGACGGGCAAGCGGCCTTGCGCTTGCCCGCATCCACTTGCGCCACCTCCTGCTGCGCGGTGCTGGCCAGCGAGCTGACGCGCCAGTTGGCCACAAAACCCTCCTCCGTAACATTGCGGTCCACCGGCAGGAACTGCCCGCCAAAACTCGGGTGCGGCCAGTTGGAGGTGAGCTGCACACGGGTGTCGCCGCCCAGCGGCACGACTGAAATGCTTTCGGTACCCGTCAGCTCGAGTTGCAGTTGCGCCTGCAGCGGCATGGTGCCAATCAGGGCCATTGACAGTGGCGCATGCACGCCGCGCGGATAGCTGCCGTAAAAGGTACCGGGTTTGAGCGCCAGCAACTGCTCGCCGATCTTGACGCTGGCATGGCGTATGCCGCGCGCGTCGGACACCGCCATCATGAGCAGCGGCTGACCGCAGTTCATGCGCGAGCCGGCATGTTCGGCCACGGGCTTGAGAGATTCGGTGTCGGCCCATTCGGCCACGATGTCGGCTTTGAGGTCAAACACCTGCGTCGCATGCAAGCCTCGGGCGCGCGCCTCGAGCTTGCTGCCGCCCTTGAGCGTGAGTGAGGCCGGTGCAGCCACCAGCAGGAACTCACGCCGCTCGGTTTGCACCTTCTTGTCGTCGTACTTGACGTCCCACTCCTCGGTGCAGGCACGGTGGATCAGCGGACCGGTCAGCGTCTGCGGGCCGGCCAGGCTCTGGGCCACGCTTTGGATGGCAATCTGGCGGTAGTTCTGGCGGTCGTGCACCACGTCGCTGATTTTCATCAACGCGACGACCAGCAACACGATCACCAGCGCGAGTGCGGCGACTTTCTGTTTCATGACTTCCTTTCGTTTGAACAACGAAGGGGAGTTTGCAAACCGTGTGTGAAGCCGGAATGAGGCCGAGCAGCTTGTGTGAAGCGAAAGTGAAGTGCGGGCGCTTCAGCGCGCCGCCGTTTCCGCAGCTGCGGTCGCTTGTTTTCTAAGTATTCTGACCAACTGATTACTGGTATTGCGCAAGCGCTGCGCCATCATTTGGGTGATCTTGACCAGCAGCTTGGCACCCACGCCGGGGTGGTCACGGATCAGCAGAGCGATTTCGTGGCGGCCCCAGACACCGGCCTCCACCGGCTCGATGGCGGTGCAGGTGGCGTAGCGCGGCTCGCTGTCAAGCATGGACATGTCGCCCACCGCCGCGCCGGCGCGCACCACCGCCACGCGCGACACGGCCGCCTCGGCGCCAGCATCGGCGTCTGCCGGCAATTCCAGGCGTTTGGTGACGTCCACCGTGCCCTTGAGAATCAGCATCATCCAGTCGCCAGCCTCACCTTCACGGATCATCACCTGGCCCGGCTCTGCGCGCACCAGCAGCATGGACGCGCCCAGGATGTCGGCCTCAGCCGGTGTGAAGTCCTGCAACAGCTGCGAGGTCTGCAGCAGGTCCGGGCCGTAGGCGCTCAGGCGTTCGCAGCAGCCGAAGACATGCAGCCCGGCGGCGTCCAGCTGTTCCTGCAGCGTTTTCATAGTGCGGCACGCCTCAGCGCGCGGGGGTTTGCTGCAGCCATTGGTCGATCTCGGCAATGGCCGCGTCGGTGGCGGCCGTCAGGGCCTGCACGCCGCCGGGCGCGTCGCTGCTGAGTGCCGGCCGCTGCACGATGACGTTGCGCTGGCCCACCAGTTTTTCGCCGGCGGGCGTGATTTCCAGCAACGTGGCGCGCAGGCGGATCAGGCCGACGCTGTCCGTGGGTGAGCTGAACAGGTGGCTGAACTCTTCAAGGTCCAGGCGCAGCAGCAGCGGCAGCACCGCGTTCTGGCTGCGGTTCAGCGCCACGCTGGCCCCGGCGTTGAACACAGCGCGGCGCTGGCCCAGTTGCTCGCGCACTCGCTGGCGCACCAGCTGCGCGGGCGGCATGCTCCAGCGCGCCTGCGAATAAGGACGCAGCTGCTGCGTGTCGGCATAGCCCAGGCGGTACAGCACCGCCATGTTGTCCAGTGCGCCGCCCGGGGTGGAGACGTCGTCCAGGGCCAGCGGCGGCAGCGGCGCCTGGCGCGTGGTGGGCAGGGTGGTGGTCGGGCCCGGGCCGAAGTCGTACATGGTGGCGCGCGTGGGCTTGTCGGGCAGGCCCGAACAGCCGGCCAGCGCCAGGGCGGCCAGCAGCGCGCACAGCAAGCCGGTGGCCCGCGAAGCGGATTTGGAAAAAGTGGACGTCATTTTTTCACTCCAGAGGCGGAAAAGCCGGGTTCGCCGGGGCCGGGCACGGGCGGGCCGTTGCCGAAGATCAGCGACTGCGGGTTGTCGTCGACCGCGCTCACGGTGCGGCGCATCTGGCGCATGGCGCGGGCGGTTTCGTCGGCGACCTCGCCGAGCTTGGGCAGCGTTGCGGCACTGAAGGTCTCCACGCCCGCAGCCAGCGCGGTGCCGCCTTCGGAGAGCTTGTCCAGCGGCCCGCCCTTTTCATTGAGGCGGGTGGCAGTCGTGCTGATATCGTCCGCGGCGGTTTTGACGGACTTCAGCGTGGCCGTGGTGTCGCGCGACAGGGCCGGCAGGGATGCCACTGTGGGCTCCAGCCCTTTGGCGACCCGGTCCATGCTGCCGGCGGCGTTGCCGAGCTGCTTGATGGCCGCAGTCATGGCCTGCTGGTTTTCGTCCGACAGCAGCTTGTTCAGCCGCGTGCTGGCTTCCTCGACCTGGTTGAAGATCACCTCGCCTTGTTTGAGCAGCTTGTCCAGGCCGCCGGGCTTGAGCGGAATGCGCGGCGGGTCGTCGTCGTTGACGGCCAGGCGCTCGGTGGATTTGCCGTCGTCGTCGAGCTGGATGAACCCCAGCCCGGTGACACCCTGCGAGGCCACGGTGGCGAAAGTGGACTTGGTGACGGGCGCGCTGCGGTCTATGGAGACGCGGATCAGCACATTGCCCTTGACCTTCTCGTCAAAGCCTATGAGCTCGATCTTGCCCACCGGCACGCCGCGAAAACGCACCGCCGCCTGCGGCTGCAGGCCGGAGACGGTCTCGCTGGTGCTCATGTCGTAGAGATCGCGCTGAGTGTTGTCGCGCGTGAGCCAGACGGCCAGCAGGGCCAGCAAGGCGGTGACCACCAGCACAAACGCACCGGCGGCCATGGCATGGGCTTTGTTTTCCATATCGAAGCCTTTCTAGACTGTAAAAGGGTATTCGCGTAATAGCTCCATCGCGCGCTGACCCCTTTCCCCGAGGAAAAATTCATGGATAAAGGGGTGCGGGAAAGCCACCACTTCCTTGGGCACATCGTTGACGATGACCTTCTGCTCGGCCAGCACCGCGATGCGGGTGCTGAGCTCGAACAGCGTGTCCAGGTCGTGCGTCACCATGACCACCGTGAGTTCCATGTCGCGATGCAGCGAGCGCAGCAAAGAGACGAAGCTGTCGGAGCTTTCGGGGTCCAGCCCGGCCGTGGGTTCGTCGAGCAACAGCAGCGGCGGGTCCATGATGAGGGCGCGCGCCAGGGCCACGCGCTTGATCATGCCGCCCGAGAGGTCGCTGGGCATCTTGTCGGCCGCATCGGGCCCCAGGCCCACCATCTGCAGCTTGACCATGGCCGCCTCGTAGACCAGCGCGCGCGGCAGGGTCTTGAGTTCACGCAGCGGAAAGGCGATGTTCTCCAGCACGGTAAAGGCCGAGAACAGCGCGCCCTGCTGGAACAGCATGCCGACACGGCTGGCCGCACCCTGCTTGCCGAGCTCGGCCGCAGGCCTGCCCAGCACCGTGATCTCGCCCTGGGTTGGCTTCTCCAGCCCCAGCATCTGGCGCAGCAGCACCGTCTTGCCGGTGCCCGAGCCGCCGACCAGGGACAGCACCTCGCCGCGCTCCACAGTCAGGTCCAGGTCCTTGTGCACCACGGCCTTTTTCTCGCCGTTGGGGAACACGGTCCAAAGCTTTTTGATGTCGACGATGGGGTCGCTCATATGCCGACACTCTTGAACAGAACGGCGAACAGCGCGTCGACGAGGATGACCACGGTAATGGACGTCACCACCGAGGCCGTTGTCCCCTGCCCCAGGCTTTCGGTGTTGGGCTTGACGCGAAGGCCGTAATGGCAGCCGACCAGCGCGATCAGCACGCCGAAGACCACCGACTTGGACGTGGCCAGCGTAAGGTTGGCCACATCCACCGCGGCCGGCAGCGAATTGATGAAGTAGGACGGCGTGACGTCCATGGAGATGTCAGCGGCCAGCATGCCGCCCAGCAAGGCGGCAATCGTGGTCCAGACGCTGATCAGCGGCATCACCACGGCCAGCGCCAGCGCGCGCGGCATGACCAGGCGAAAGCCGCGCGCGATGCCCATGACGCGCATGGCGTCGAGCTCTTCGGTGACGCGCATCACGCCGATCTGCGCCGTGATGGCCGAGCCGCTGCGCCCGGCAATCAGGATGGCGGCCAATACCGGGCCGAGTTCGCGAATCAGCGAGATGCCCAGGATGTTGACGATGAAGGCGTCGGCGCCGAACTGGCGCAACTGCTGCGAGATCAGGTAGGCCAACACCACACCGATCAGAAAACCCACCAACGCGGTAATGGGCAAGGCGGTGGCGCCTATGTGGAACAAGTGGCCCGACAGGTCGCGCCAGGGGCCGTCCTGCGGCCGCCGCACCAGGTGGATGATGTCCAGCAGCAGCTGCCCGATCAGGCGCACCAGGCCCTTGAGATGGTCCAGCAAGCGCAGCACCCGCGTACCCAGCAGGATAAAGGGCTCGGTCCAATCGGGCTTGCGAGGTTTGGGCGGGTCGGTGCTGAACTTGGCGACGGTTTCCAGCACCGCGCGTTGGTTGGGCCCGGCCTGTAGCTGCGCAGGCCAGCTGCGGCCCCAGTGGTTCCACAGCACCTGCGCGCCCAGGTGGTCGAGTTTGCCGACCTGCTCCAGATTCCAGCCCACCGGGGAAGAGCTGCCATCTTTCAGGCCCTGGAGCTGCGCGGTCAGCGCGTCCCAGACCTGCTCACCTGTGAGGCCGGCGGCCGTCCACGCACCTTGCACGACAAACAGCCGGCCTTGCGGCGTGTCCTGCAGTGCGATGCGGGGCGTGGAGTCTTCCATAAACATTAGTCAGGCCAGGCGCAAGCCGGCAGTTTGCAATGTACGAAACACAAAGTTGCATGGTAACTGCTGAAAACGTCCTTGCCGCACAGTCGCCAGCGCTGTCGCCCTGGTCCTACACCGTGACTGGAAGACGGCCAAAGTCCACGTGCTACGGCCCCAGCGGGTAATCCCCGCCGTGCGGCCATTCGGGTTTTGCCACAATCGGCCAGAGTGCGGCGGTCAGCCCCGCGTTAGGCTGGGCTGGCAGCATGGATCCCGCGGTGCGCTCCGGCCGCTACCGCCAGCCCGGTTTTTCCGGCTAATCTTCCAATAACGACGAGACAAAGGCATCCATGCAAGACGAGAGCCAGGTTTTTGACTACATCATCATCGGCGCCGGTACCGCGGGCTGCCTGCTGGCCAACCGCCTGAGCGCCGATGCGTCCAAGCGTGTGCTGCTGATCGAGGCGGGCCGCAAGGACGACTACCACTGGATCCACATCCCGGTGGGCTATCTCTACTGCATAGGCAACCCGCGCACCGACTGGCTTTACAACACCGAACCCGACGCCGGGCTCAACGGCCGGGCGCTGCGCTACCCGCGCGGCAAGACCCTGGGCGGCTGCTCCAGCATCAACGGCATGATCTACATGCGCGGCCAGGCGCGCGACTACGACCAGTGGGCCCAGCTGACCGGCGACATGGCTTGGCGCTGGGAAAATTCCCTGCCGCATTTCAAGCTGCATGAAGACCACCACAAGGGCGCCGACGCGATGCACGGCGCGCGCGGCACGGCGCCCGAGCTGATGCAGGACAAGAGCCAGCCCTACCAGAAGGTGCTGCGCCACCGCAACGCCGGCGGTGAATGGCGTGTGGAAAAGCAGCGCCTGCGCTGGGACATCCTGGACGCGTTTGCCGAAGCGGCGCAGCAGGCCGGCATACCGGCCAGCAGTGACTTCAACCGGGGCGACAACGAGGGCGTGGGCTACTTCGAGGTCAACCAGAAAAGCGGCTGGCGCTGGAACACCGCCAAGGCCTTTTTGCGGCCCGCCTGCTACGCGCGCCCCAATTTCGAGCTGTGGAACAATGCCCAGGTATGCAAGCTGGTCATAGAAAAGCAGCCGGACGGCAGCCAGCGCTGCACCGGTGTGGAAGTGTGGGCCGGCAGCGAGCGCGTCACGGCGCACGCCACGCGCGACTCCGGCCCCATGGGAGAAGTCATCCTCTGCGCGGGCAGCATAGGCTCACCGCAAATCCTGCAGCTCTCTGGCATAGGCCCGGCCGCCCTGCTGCAGCAGCACGGCATCCCCGTGCTGCAAGACCTGCCCGGCGTGGGCGCCAACCTGCAGGACCACCTGCAGATCCGCTCGGTCTACAAGTTCCACGGCGACAAGCGCTGGGGCCTGTCGCTCAACACCATGGCCAATTCGCTCTGGGGCAAAGCGCGCATCGGGCTGGAATACGCGCTGCGCCAGACCGGCCCCATGAGCATGGCGCCCTCGCAGCTGGGCGCGTTCACGCGCAGCTCGCCTGACCAGCCTTATCCCAACATCGAGTACCACGTGCAGCCGCTGTCGCTGGACGCTTTCGGCGAGCCGCTGCACGGCTTCAATGCTTTTACCGCCAGCGTCTGCAACCTGAACCCGACCAGTCGCGGCACGGTGCACATCAAGAGCGGCCGATTCGAGGATGCGCCGGCGATCGCGCCCAACTACCTGAGCACGGTCGAAGACCGCAAGGTGGCGGCCGATTCGCTGCGCGTGACGCGCAACATCGTGAGCCAAAGCGCGCTGGCCAAGTACCGGCCTGAGGAGTTCAAGCCGGGTGTGCAGTTCCAGACGGACGAAGAACTCACGCGGCTGGCCGGCGACATCGCCACCACCATCTTCCACCCGGTGGGCACGACCAAGATGGGACGCACAGAAGGGCCCGAAAGCGACCCGATGGCGGTGGTGGATTCGCACCTGAGGGTGCGCGGCATCCGCGGGCTGCGCGTGGTCGATGCCGGGGTGATGCCGCTGATCACCAGCGGCAACACCAACTCGCCCACGCTGATGATCGCGGAAAAAGCCGCGGCCTGGATCCAGGCCGGGATCTGAGCGCCTGTTCAATGTCTAACCGGGGTCGCGCGGTTCAGCGGTAGATTTTTTGCAGAAGGCGCATGAGCGTCTTCTTTTCCGCGGCGCTCAGCCGCTGGGTGGCCTCGGTTTCAAGGTCGACGGCCGTGCCTTCGGCATCGCGCATCAAGGCCTCGCCCGCATCGGTAAGGTAAAGCCCCACGGCGCGGCCGTCCTGCGGGTGCGGCTTGCGATGCACCAGCTTGCGCTTTTCCAGCGTGACGATTTTCCCGACGAGGTTGGGCGGCAGGATGCTGAGCGCGCCGCAGAGCTGGCGCGAGGTGATGCCGGGGTTGTGCGTGATCAGGGACAGGATCGAAAAATCCACATGCCTGAGGTCGTAGACCGCCATGCGCTTGCTGAACAACTCAATGACCTTGAGGGAGGCGCGCGTGGCGTTGTAGCCCACCAAGGTTTCGAGATAGGAGGTATCCACCTCCTCTACCGCGGGAGCGGGTTTGGACGACACTGGCATAGGGGATCAGGGGGCTTTCGTTATCGGGCAACGCTGTCGGCACGGGCAGGCGGCCAGGCTAGCCTCGATTATGCCAACGCGCCCGGACGGCAGCCGGGCCGGGCCGCCAAAGCCTTAGAACCTGTGCACGGCCTGAACGGGGCCGTGAACAGGCTCTCAGCCGGAACATCAGGACTCGGCGGTGAAGCCGACTTTTTTGATCAGCGGTCCCCAGCGCTCGAACTCGCGCTTCTGGCTGACGGCCATGTCCTCCGCGGTGCCGCCGTAGGGAATCAACCCCACCACCGTGAGCGACTCGATAACGGTTTTGTCCTGGATGGCGGCATTGATGGCGGCGTTGGCCGCGGCAACCATGTTGGCCGGTGTTTTGGCGGGCGCGTAGAAACCGAACCACTCTTCCACCGTCAGGTCGGCAAAGCCCTGTTCGGCGAAGGTCGGCACCTCGGGCACAAAGGGTGAACGCTGCTTTCCCGAGGTGGCCAGGATGCGCAACCTGCCGGCCTTGTGGTTGGGAATGAAGTCGCCGTGCGGCGTCACCATCGCAGCGAGCTGGCCGCCGACCACATCGGTCACGCCGGGCACCGAACCGCGGTAAGGCACGTGCTTGAGCTCCACGTGGTTGTTCAGGCCCAGCAAGGCACCGATGAAGTGCGGGGTCGAGCCCGCGGCGGGCGAGCCGTAACTGGCGTCCTTGGGGTTGGCCTTGGCCCAGGCGAGGAAGTCCTGCACGGTCTTGACCGAGGCCGGCACCAGCGGCCCGACGGCCAGCCCATGGTGGATCATGGAGGCGGTGCCCACCGTGACGAAATCCGCGAACGGGTCGTAGGACAGCTTTTTGTAGATATGCGGATACAGCGACAGGCAGGAGAACGGCGACATCGCCAGCACCGAACCGTCCGCCGGGGCCGTCTTGAGCACCTCCAGCGCGATGCGGCCGCCGGCGCCGGTCTTGCTGTCCACGATGCCGTTATTTTTGGAATAGGCTGTGCCGCCAAGGCGGTCGCCCACACGGCGCGCGCAGATGTCGCCCGCGCTGCCGGCCGGAAAGCCGTAAAGAATCTTGACCAGTTCGAGCGGCGCGGCCAGGGCCGGGAAAGGCGCTAGAGCGGCCGCGGAAAGCGCCGCTGCGCTCTGCACAAAATGACGACGTGTTTGCATGAGATGTCTCCTTGTAGTTAAGTCCACGGGTCGAAAAGCAAAATCCGCGAGGCGCCGGACATCTCCGGACGCGTCAGTCAAATTTCTTCAGCTGCATTGGCGGCGTATGTCCGGGGGCACGGCAATGGCCTTCATACGGTCGGGTTTGTCGGGGTGGCGTATGCAGAAGGCGCGCGTCTCCCGCCCTTCGCAAATCAAATCCTCGCCGCGGCGGATCACATGCCGCTGGATGAACACCTTGTCCCGCCATTCCTCCACACTGGTGTGGATACGCAAGGTCTCGCCGTAGGTGGCGGGCTGGCTGAATTTGGTGTTGATCTCCAGCAGCGGGGTGCCGACGATGCCGGTGGTCTTGACCAGTTCCCGCCAGGGCGGCACGCCGCAGGCCATGAAAAAGTTCAGCGATGCGGCGTCCATCCAGCGCGAGAAATTGGGGAAGAACACGATCCCCGCAGGATCGCAGTCGCCGAACGCAACCTTCACTTCATAAACAATGGTTTTTTCCATTCGGCTCACCTTGGCGCCATGCGCAGCGCACCGTCCAGGCGTATGACTTCGCCGTTCAGGTGGTCGTTGTTCACGATGTGCACCGCCAGCTGCGCGAACTCCTGCGGCTTGCCCAGGCGCGGCGGAAAGGGAATGCTGGCAGCCAGCGAAGCCTGGACGGCTTCGGGCAGCTGCGCCATCAGCGGTGTGGCGAAGAGGCCAGGCGCCACCGTGCAGACACGGATGCCATGCTGCGCGAGGTCGCGCGCCATGGGCAGCGTCATGCCGGCCAGCCCGGCCTTGGAGGCGCTGTAGGCCTGTTGCCCGACCTGGCCGTCGAAGGCGGCCACCGATGCGGTGAACATCATCACGCCGCGCTGGCCATCTTCCAGCGGAGCGAGCTTGGCGCAGGCGGCCGCGAACAGCCGGCTCACGTTGTAGCTGCCGACCAGGTTGATGGTGACCACCCTGGCAAAGTCCTCCAGCGGCGCTGGCGTGCCGTCCTTGGCCACGATGCGCTTGGCGGTGCCTATGCCGGCGATATTCATCAGGATGCGGGCCGGGCTGTGCGCACCAGCCGCCTTGTCGAGTGCAGCCTGTACGCTGGCGCTGTCGGTGATGTCGCAGTGGCAGGCCAGTGCCGCGCCCGCGCCTTGGGCCGTGCAGATGTCGGCGGCGACTTTTTCCGCGTTGGCAAGATTGATGTCCAGCACGGCGACCTTGGCGCCCAGGCGCGCCAGTTCACGGGCGGTGGCTTCACCCAGTCCCGAGCCGCCGCCGGTGACCAGCGCCGCGAGTCCCTGAATATTCATGGCGCTTCTCCTTGCGGGTTCTCCAGCAACAGGGCAATGCCCTGGCCGCCGCCCACACAGGCCGACGCAATGCCGTAGCGCATGCCGGCGCGCTGGATCTCGCGCGCCACGGTGACCGTGAGGCGCACACCGGTCACCGCCAGCGGGTGGCCCATGGCGATCGCCCCGCCGTTGACGTTGAGTTTGCTGAGATCCAGGTCCAGCTCACGCGCGACCGCCAGCGTCTGCGCGCCCTGGGCTTCATTGATTTCAAAGCGGCCGATCTGCTCCAGCCTGAGACCGCAGCGCTCGAGCAGCAGGCGGATCGCGGGAGCCGGGCCTATGCCCATGATCTCGGGCGGCACACCGACGACCGCGGCGGCCACCACACGCGCCAGCGGCTTGCCGCCCCGGGCTTTCACGTAGGCGCCGGAGGCCACGACGGCGGCCGCGGCCGCGTCCACCAGCGCCGCGCTGTTGCCGCCGGTCTGCACGCCGCCGGCATGCACCGCCCTGAGCTTGGCCAGAACCTCGACGGGGGACGGCCGCGCATGGGTGTCCTGCGCGACTTCCGTGAGCTTGCCCTGCAGGCTGATGCCGCGCGTGGCGTAGCCGGGCAGTTCGAATTTCTCGCTGACCACCGGCACGATCTCCCCGGCGTGAAAGCCGGCGTCCCGGGCCGCCACGGCCTTGGCGAAGGAGCTGGAGGCGAATTCATCGACCGCTTCGCGCGTGATACCGTATTTCTTCGCGAGGTTTTCCGCGGTCTGGATCATGTCGATGCCGGCGGCCGAGTCCTTGAGGGCCTCCCACATGAAATCCTTGAAGCCGACGGGCGCGCCCAGCTTGAAGCCGGTGCGGTGCTCAAAGGCGGCGATCGGGTTGCGCGTCATGCTCTCGGCGCCGACCACCAGCGCCACGCTGGCGGCACCGCTCTGGATCTGTTCGCCGGCCTGCCGGAACAGCTCGAAGCCGGTGCCGCAGATGCGCTGCACCATGATGGCGGGCACCTCGACCGGCACGCCGGCGTACAGGCCTATATGGCGCGGCAGCATGAATTGCTCGAAATCGCCCGGGGCCATGTTGCCGGCAATCACCGAGTCGACGTCGCCGGGGCTGACGCCCGAGCGCTGCAGCACGGCGCGCGCGGCCTTGATGCCGAGGTCGGTGGGCGACACGTGGCCGAGGGCGCCGCAGTAGTCGACCATGGGCGTGCGCATGCCGTCCAGCATCCAGACGTCCTGGAAGGCGGAGAAAAATCCTTTGTGTTGCATGGCGGTAGGGTTCGTGGTTTTAGCGTGCAGCGGGTTTAAGGATGGGGTGCGCGGCGTCCTCGTGCAGGGCCGCCACAAGCGCCGCCCGGTGCGTGAGCACGGCGCGCTGGTTGATGGAGCCCTTGTCGGTGACCTCGCCCTTGTCGAAAGAAGGCGGCTCGTGCATCAGGAGCAATCGGCCTATGCAGCTGGCGCTGCCGGTGGCGTTCTGCGCGAGCGTGTCCAGCACAAGCTGGAAATGCGCGATCACCTGCTCGCATTCAAGAACCTCGCGCAGCGGCGCCTCGGGCGCAAGCCCCGAGAGCGCGCGCACCGCAGGGGTCGGAAACACCAGCGCGCCCACTTCCCTGAGGTTGATGCCCGTGAGGACCACGTCCTGCACATAAGGCGCCCCAGCCGCGATGATTTTTGCGCGCAGCGGGCCTACGCTGACAAAGGTGCCGGTGGCAAGCTTGAAGTCTTCGGCGATGCGCCCGTCGAATTTGAGCCCGAGGTGAATGTTGCCCTCGTCAATCCATTTGACGGCGTCGCCGGTGCAGAAAAAGCCTTCCTCGTCGAAGGCCTGCGCCGTTTCCTGCGGCGCCCGCCAGTAGCCGGGCGTGATGTTGGGGCCCTTGTAGCGGACCTCGGTCTTGCCGTCGATGTCGGCCAGTTTGAGTTCGATGCCGGGCGCGGGAACGCCCAGGTCGCCGGCCTTCACCTCGGGACTGGTCACAAAGATGGCGAAGGGCCCGGATTCGGTCATGCCCAGGCCGGTGGCCATGACGATGCGCTCACCCACTTCCTTTTCCTCGGATTCATACAGGCTGTCCCAGACAGGCTGGGCGAGCGAAGCCCCGGCGTAGAAGAACATCTTCACGCGCGACAGCAGCTTGCGCCGCAGTTCCGCGTCCGTTTTCATGGCGTTGGCGATCGCCTCAAAACCGGTCGGCACATTGAAGTAGACCGTGGGGGCGATTTCGCGCAGGTTGCGCAGGGTCTCGTGCATGAGCGCGGGTGTGGGTTTTCCGTCGTCGATGTAAAGCGTTCCGCCGTGGAACAGCACCATGCCGAAGTTGTGGTTGCCGCCGAAGGTGTGGTTCCAGGGCAGCCAGTCGACCAGCACGGGCGGCTCCTCCTGCAGCACCGGCATGGACTGCGCCATCTGCTGCTGGTTGGCGCACCACATGCGCTGGGTGTTGATCACCGCCTTGGGCATCTTGGTCGAGCCGCTGGTGAACAGGAACTTCACGATGGTGTCCGGGCCGGTGGCCTGCATGGCGCGGTCCACCTCGGCCGTCGCGGGCGTCGCGGCCAGGTCCGCGAAGCGCGTACTGGCGCGGCCCTCGATCTGCCCCGCGCCCAGCAGCACCTCGACCCCAGGCTCCAGCACGGCCTGTATGGCCTTGCCATAACGCTGCGCATCGGCGGCAAACACCAGGCCTGGCGTCACGGTCTTGACCACATGGCGAAGCTTGTCGTAGTCCTGGCTGACCAGCGAATACGGCGGCGAAACCGGCACAAAGGGCACGCCGGCCACCAGACAGCCCAGGGCAAGCTGCGCGTGTTCAAGGCCGTTCTCGGACAGTATCACCACAGGCCGCTCGGCGCTGAGGCCGCGGTCCAGCAATCCCTGGGCGATGCTGCGCGCCGCAGCCCAGGCCTGGGCGTAGCTGAGGTGCCGCCACTCGCCCGTCGTCCCGTCCACCAGCTTTTCGCGCCGCGCCATGAAGCTGCGCCCGGGCGCGGCCTGCGCCCAATGCCACAGCCGGTCGGTGATGCGGACGGGGTAGTCTTTCAGGTCCTGGTCGGCACGCAGGTAACGGACACCGGGCCGGCCTTCGCGCAGCACGGCACGGGTCACGCCAAAGCGCAGCGGGCGGAATTTGGGGGCGCTCATGATGGTTTCTTTGTCTCTTGTCTCTGCTGTTTTTGCTTTGCGTCTCTTGCTCACCGGGCCTGTGAGGCACCCGCCGGCGGGCTCAGGCTTTTTTCACCTTGGCGGCCCTGCCGCTCAGAAAGTCCTTGACGCGGTCCTTGGCCTCAGGCGCGCTTTGCGCCACCGCCGCCATCAGGGCCTCGGTGAAGAATCCCTGGTCGGCCGGCTGCTCGGCGATGCGCGGCAAGGCATGCATCAGGGCGTAATTGGTCAGCGGCGCGTTTTTCGCGACCTGGCCGGCCAGCTCCAGCGCCTTGTCAAAGGCCTGGCCTTGCGGCACCAGGTATTGCGCCAGGCCTATGCGTTCGCCTTCCTGGGCGCTGTAGACGCGGCCGGTCAGCATCATGTCCGTCATGCGGGCCGTGCCTATCAGGCGCGGGATGCGCACCGCGCCGCCGCCGCCGACAAAAATGCCGCGCGAGCCTTCGGGCAGGGCGTAAAAAGCGCTTTCATCGGCGACCCGGATGTGGCAGGCGCTCGCCAGTTCCAGGCCGCCGCCAACCACCGCGCCGTGGAGCGCGGCGATCACGGGTACGGGGCCGTACTGCAGGCGGTCCAGCGCGGCGTGCCACATGCGCGAATGGTGCAGGCCCTGGCTGGCGTCGCGCTCCTGCAGCTCGCTGAGGTCAAGGCCTGCGCAGAAATGGTCGCCCTCGCCGTGGATCACGGCGGCCCTGGCGGCGGGCGGCAGGTTTTCAAACATGTCGCGCAGTGCCAGCACCAGGGCATCGCCCAGGGCATTGCGCTTGGCGGGACGCGCCAGGCGAATCACGGCAATGTCGCCGCGCATTTCGAGAATCAGGTGTTTTGGGGTCATAGGAATCTTTTCAGTGAGGCCAATTATGATTATGAATCATAACTATTACAACGAGACCGCGCGGCTTTTTTGGCAGTGGAAACCCTAGGAGACTATAAAAGGCGAGGCGGTCGCAGCGGGATAAAAGAAGCCCGCAGGAAGAAGCCCGCAGGTAATGCGGCGGGGATTCCGAAAGCGCCCGGCAGGCGCAGCCAAGGTCAGGCCGGCGTGATGAAAGCTCGAATCAGGAAAGGCTCAGATATTGAGCCACTTGAGCAGCTCGCGCATGCGCGGCTCGGACGTGGTGTCGAACTGTTCCACGCCTATGCGCTTGAGCACGTCCTTGCCGGCGTCGCTGGCGGGCAAGGCCAGCAGTTCTTCCTGGATGGCCTTGAGTTGCTCGGGCTTGATGCGCTTGTGCGCCACCATCGGAAAGTAGGGTTGTGGCACGCTCTTGTGGATGATGCGCCCGCCGTCTTTCTCCCACTTCTTGGCGATGCCTGAATAGGAGGCCACGCCGCCCACGTCGGCGAATTTGTTGTCCAGGTAGAAGCCGACAGCGGCCTGCTCGCGCACGAACTGCACGTTTTCCTTGCCCACCAGGATGCCCTTGTCGCGCAGTTCCGCGGCGCAAAAGCGCGACATGTAGGCGATCTGCTCGGGCAGGGCGATGCGTTTGCCCTTGACGTCCTCGATGGTCTTCAGCTCGGAACCCTTGGGCGCGATGATGAAGCACTGCCCGTCGGGTTTGGTGCTGGCAATGTAGCTGTAGCCGTAGTCGCGCATGCCGCGCGCCGGGTAATCGCTGGGGCGGGCCATGACCAGGTCGAAACGGCCGGTCTGCATGCCTTCCTCGAGTTGCTTGAATTCGCGCGCGAACACCACGCTGACCTTGGCCTTCATGGCTTTGCCGATGACCTCGGCCAGGCCCTGGTATTTGGCGATCACCTGGGCATGGTCCAGCCCGCCCGAGGTGCCTTCGCTGATGCCCAGCACCAGTTGCTGGGCCGGGGCTTGTGCTTGTGCGGCGCCGAACCCGAGCAGGCCGGCTACCGATACGAATGCCAACGCCATCAAATCGCGCAACATAAGCTACTCCTTATACAGAGTCCGCATGCTAAAGGCAGCCCTTGGGACTGGCTAGCTGTGATTACCCTTAAGGGCGCACCCCGGCAGACGGGCGACACCCGGCAGCCGGCAGCGATTCAACGCAGGCTCTTCACATAACGCGGCGCGTTCGGGTCGCGGTGCTTGCGTTCGCGATGGCCCTCTTCGCCGAAGATCGCGCCGAAGGTCGATTCGATGAAGCCCGATTCCGGGTAAACCTCTTCCTCGGTGTCTATGGAGCGCGCGCTCTGGCGATCCGCCTGGGGCGGCGGTGCCAGCACAGGGGCGCTGCGCTCCTTCACAGCCTCCGACACCATCTGCACCAGCGGCAGGCGCGGCTTGGGATCGGGCACGGCCATGATCTCCTCCAGCCTGTCGGCCCAGACCGCCAGATCGGGGTGGCCGTCCTCGATCGCCCTCTCGCGCGCAAAGCGCGCGATCTCGGCCGCGTACTCAAGGTTGCCGGCCATCCACTCGGTGTCGGTCACCCGGCCGGTCTTGCGGCGCAGCAATACATGCAGGTGGGCCGCGATGGCGATTTTCTCGTTGGAAGGCATGGCGTGGTGTCCTTCAAAGGGTGAAATACCGGCAACTCAGGTGCCCAGGCGTTCGGCATGCTGGGTGATGTCGAGGCCGTCACTTTCCGAGGCTTCGCTGACGCGCAGGCTGACAAGCAGCGAAGTGATCCACAAGGCCAGCGCCGTCATGAACAGGCTGTACAACATGACCGAGCCCGCGCCTATGGCCTGCGTCAGCACATCGCCTTGCGCGCCGGAGATGGCCTTGCTGGCGAACACGCCCGTGAGCAGCGAGCCCACGATGCCGCCCACCCCGTGCACGCCGAACACGTCGAGCGAGTCGTCGGCATCGAGCAGGCGCTTGAGCCCGGTGGCGCCCCAGTAACATGCCAGCCCGGCGGCCACGCCGAACACCAGCGCCGCGCGTGGCGAGACAAAACCGGCGGCCGGCGTGATCGCGACCAGGCCGGCCACCAGGCCCGAGCACAAGCCCAGCAGCGAGGGCCGCCCGCGCACCGCCCACTCAGCAGCCATCCACGACAGCGCGCCGGCCGCGGCCGCGATATGGGTGACCGCCATGGCCAGGCCGGCCCGGCCGTCGGAGGCCACGGCGGAGCCGGCGTTGAAGCCGAACCAGCCTACCCACAACATGCCGGCGCCGGCCATGGTCAGGCCCAGGTTAAAGGGTGTGAAGGGCTCGCGGCCGTAGCCGCGGCGCGGGCCGAGCACATAGGCGCAGACCAACCCGGCGATACCGGCATTGATGTGCACCACCGAGCCGCCGGCAAAGTCCAGCGCGCCCATGCGGGCCAGCCAGCCGTTGGGCTCCCACACCCAGTGGGCGATAGGCGCATAGACGATAACCGTCCACAGCGACATGAAAATCAGCATCGCCGAAAAACGCATGCGCTCGACGAAGGAGCCAACCACCAGCGCCGCCGTGATGATGGCAAAAGTCAGCTGGAACATCGCATAGACCGATTCCGGAATGTTGGGCGCGACGTGGCTGACCGCGACCTTTTGCGCATCCTTCACATAATCCAGCCCGGTGAACCAGAAGCGATCGGTGCCGCCCAGGTAATGGCCCCAGGTGCCGCTGCCGGGCGTGAAAGCGATGGAATACCCTACGGCGAACCATAAAAGGCTGACGGCGGCGCAGATGGCGACGACGCAGGCCATGACGTTGAGCACGCTTTTCTTGCGTACCATGCCGCCGTAAAAAAGGGCGATGCCCGGAAGCGTCATGAGCAGCACCAGCGCGGTGGAGGTCATCATCCAGGCGGTGTCGGCGCCGTTGAGCGTCTCAGCCCCCACCAGGCCCGGCTGGGTCAGGGGCGCGGGAGGCGGGGCTGATGCGGCTGCCACGGGAGCAGGCGCCGCGGGCGCGGGAGCCGCCGGCGGTGGCGCGGGAGTCGCGGCGGCCGCCGCAGCTTCGGCGGCGGCGCTGGCCGCGGCTGAGGCTGCAGCGGACGCGGCAGGCGCCTGCGCCATGACCTGCTGGCAGGCCATGCCGACCCAGATCGCCAAGCCCCACGCCACAAAGCTCTTCAGGTACATAAACGCCCGCCTTTCTTGCATTCAGCCAACAATCCGTAACATTTAAAGGCCGAAGGCATAACTCATGCCAGTGCCTGCCAGCGAGGTTTTTAGGTAGTTTTAAGTACAAATGCGTGCATAAGGTGCATGCGGGCGCCATGGTGTGGCGCGCCGCGGCACGGACTGCGGGCACGCTGCGCGGGCTTCGGGGGCGGGAAACCCCCAATGCACTATGCCAGTGCACGGGCTACATTGGATGACTTGCTGACGAGCCTTGCTGCTCGCAACGCGAGGAGCCGAGGAGACACGAGAAAGTCATTAGAAGTACACAGGCAACAAGGCATTCCAAAAGATGCCTTGCTGCAAAAAGCGCTGGTAACCCCAGCGCTTTTTTTATGCCTGCCGTTTTCCGGCAGGCTTGCCGGGCCGACACTCAGTCGGGATTGATGCCGGCCGCGGCCATGGGCGGGGGCAGCTTGCTCAGCGCCTCCGCAATGGCCGCCGCCTTGGCCTTGGCGGCCGCCGCCGCGGCGGCGGTGGTGGGCCCGGGAGCGCCGCCGCCTGCCGACATCAGGCCGGCCATCTCGGAGGCCTGGCGCGGCTTGCCGATGGGCGCGGCGGCCAGGCCTTTTTGCACCGCGATCATGTCTTCCTCGCTCGGGTACTGGCCCAGCAGCACGTAGTCAAATACCCGGCGCGCGATGGGCGCCGCCACGCCGGCGCCCCAGCCGGCGTTTTCCACGATCACGGCCAGCGCGATCTTGGGGTCCTCGGCCGGCGCGAAAGCCATGTACACCGCATGGTCGCGCTGGTGTTCCTCCATCTTGGCGCTGTTGTATTTGTCCTTCTGGCCTATGGTCACGGCCTGGGCCGTACCGGTCTTGCCGCCCGAAAGATAACCCGCGCCGGCAAACACCCGCGCCGAGGTGCCCTCTTGCGTGACGCCCACCAGCGCCTTGCGCACGATGGCCACGTTCTCCGGTTTGTAGCCCAGGTCCTGCGGCGGGTCGGCCGGCAGCGGGTGCATCACGCGCGTGACCGGGTCCTGCGTGCCTATGACCAGCCGCGGCCTGTGCTTGATGCCGCCGTTGGCCAGCGCCGCCGTGGCCTGCGCCAGCTGCAGCATGGTGAAGGTGTTGTAGCCCTGGCCGATGCCCAGGGAAATCGTTTCACCGGGATACCACTTCTGCTGCTCGGGCCGCTTGTAGGCCTTGCGTTTCCATTCCTGGCTGGGCAGCACGCCGCGCACCTCGCCGTTGATGTCGATGCCGGTAAGCTGGCCGAAACCCAGCGGCTTCATGAAGTCGTGCATGGCGTCGACGCCCATCTCGTTGGCCAGCGAGTAGTAATACACATTGCTGGACTTGACGATAGAGCGGTACATGTCGACCGCGCCCAGCGCGATGTCGCCGTGGCTGCGGAAGGTGTGGCCGCCGAAGGTCCATGAGGCGTTGTCGTTGACGATGAAGGTCGGCGAGCGCTTGCCGGTCTGCAGGGCGGCCATGGCCATGAAGGGCTTGTAGGTCGAGCCCGGCGGGTAGGTGCCGCGCAGCGCGCGGTTGAGCAGCGGCTTGTCGATGGACTCGTTGAGCGCCTGCCAGCTTTCGGCATCGATGCCGTCGACGAAAAGATTGGGGTCAAAGGTCGGCTTGCTGACAAAGGCCAGCACGTCGCCGGTTTTCGGGTCCAGCGCCACCAGCGCGCCGCGCCGCTCGCCGAACATGTCTTCCACGAGCTTTTGCAGGCGGATGTCCAGCGACAGCATCACCGTGTTGCCGGGCGTGGCCGGGTTGCTGGCCAGCTTGCGCACCGCGCGCCCGCCGGCCGAGGTTTCCACCTGCTCAACACCGGTGATGCCGTGCAGCTGCTGCTCGAAGCTTTGCTCGACGCCGAGCTTGCCGATGTAGTCGGTGCCGCGGTAGTTGCCCTCGTCGTCGCTGCCTTCGATGCTTTCTTTTTCAGCCTGGTTGATGCGGCCTATGTAGCCCACCACGTGGCTGCCCAACTCGCCGTAGGGATAGCTGCGAAACAGCCGGGCCTTGATGTCGACGCCCGGAAAGCGAAAGCGCTGCGCCGCGAAGCGCGCCACTTCCTCGTCGGTCAGGCGCGTGCGTATGGGCAGTGACTCGAAATTCTTGGACTCCTCGCGCAGGCGCTTGAAGCGCCGCTTGTCGCGCAGCTGGATGTCGACCACTTTTTCCAGCGCGGCAATCGTTTCCTCGAGGTTCTCGACCTTGGACGGCGTGATCTCCAGCGTGTAGGCCGAATAGTTGGTCGCCAGCACGATGCCGTTGCGGTCCAGGATCAGGCCGCGGTTCGGCACAATGGGCACGATGGCCGTGCGGTTGCTTTCGGCCTGCTCGTTCAGGTCGGCATGGCGGTACACCTGCAAATACACCAGCCGCGCCGCCAGCAGCGCAAACGCGCACAACACCACAAAACTCGCCACCAGCACCCGCGCGCGAAAGCGCGACAGGTCGGCTTCAACGTTGCGCAATTCAGTCATGGTGGTCCGACTCTACTGCCGGATGAAAGTGCCCGCAATAAGGAGGCGATGCGAAGCGAGCCGGTAAAAGGCCAGCATGAGCCGCGGAACTGGCTTTGCCAGGCCGCAGGCGGACGGCCCCCGAGGGGCTGGAGCCCGCGGCTCCAAGCCTGCCTGCGCAGGCTTGGACGGGCGGCAGAGGCGAAGTGTCTCGCGAGCCGCGGCCTGCAAGGCCTCGGGAGCTACACGCAGTGAGCGACCGTGGGGGCCTCATAGCGGTCGGTTTTGATCAGGATCGGGCGCCCGCCGCTGCGGCACCAGCAGCAGCACGCTCACGACGGGCCACAGCAAGGCCTCGATCAGGGGCGCCAGCAGCATGATCCAGCCCGGGAAGATGCCGCCGCCTATCATGCGGATCACAAGCTCCACGCCGTGCGCCACGACGAACAGCGGCAATACCTGCAGGGCCTGCGAGGGCACCGTGAACCAGAGAAGGCGGCGATGGATCATCGTGGCAAAAAAGCTCAGCGCCGTGTACGACAGCGCATGCTGGCCCAGCAGCGAGGATTGGTGCACGTCCATGCCCAGGCCGAACATGAAGGCCACGCCTATGCCCACGCGCAGCGGCTGGTGCACGTTCCAGAACACCAGCACCAGCGCGAGGAAGTCGGGCATCCAGGGCACGCGCCCCAGCGGCAGCATGTCCAGCAGCAGCGCCGCGATGAGGCTGCACCAGATGAACACCGGGTTGGCGGGCAGCAGCAGCTGCTGACCAGAGCGCATGATCATTTCGCGGCCCCTTTCTTCTTGGGCGTCGCTTCGGGTGCGTCAGGTTCGGGCCGCGGCGGGATCAGGCCGGTGCCGGGCTTGACCACCATCACGTGCCGCGCCCCCGTCACCAGCGCCTGGGGCGTGCAGTAAATCTTGGCGAAGGCCGATTCAGCGCGCCGCTCGATGCGGCTGATTTTGGCCACCGGCAGGCCGGCCGGGTAGACGCCGTCCACGCCGCTGGTGGTCAGCAGGTCGCCCTGCTGCACATCCGAGTTGCTGCCCATGAACCGCAGTTCCAGCCCGCTGCCCGAAACCGCCGGGTCGCCATAGGCCACGCTGCGCGCGCCGGTGCGCACATTGAGCACAGGAATGGCCAGGTCGCGGTCCACCAGCAGGGTGACTTCGCTGACCAGCGGATGCACGCGAGTGACCTGGCCGAGCACGCCGGACTCGTCCAGCACCGGCGAGCCCAGGTCCACGCCCTGCGCCATGCCCTTGTCGATGATCACCTTGCGGGTATAGGGGTCGGCCGCGTCGTACAGCACTTCGGCGGCCATGACCGGCGTGCTGAGCTGCTCGCGCAGGCCCAGCAGCTTGCGCAGGCGGTTGTTTTCCTGGGTCAGCTGCTCGACCTGGCCGGCGCGCATCGACTGCAGCGCCAGCTTGCGGCCGGCTTCCTCGCTGGCCAGCTTGGCCTGGCTCAGGGTGGTGAAATATTCGCCGCCGCCGCGGATGGCGCGCACCGGCTGCAAGGCCAGCCATTGCACCGGGTACAACGCGGTGGCGAGCACGGCGCGCACCGGCTGGGTGATGCGAAAGCGGGTGTCGGCGACCATCAGGAACAGCGACAAGGCGCTGAAAAACATCAGCTTGGACAGCGCCGACGGCCCCTGCTTGAAAAAGGGCGGCGGGGATCTGTCAAGGGTTCCTAAGGGCATGGTTCGCTGTCAAGCTGGCCCCGCTTCATGCCGGCGCGCGGCACGAGATACGGCGTTGCGCTTATTCCGAGGTGAAGATGGAACCCAGGCGATCCATGCGCTCCAGGGCGATGCCGCAACCGCGCACCACGCAGGTCAGCGGGTCTTCGGCCACCAGCACCGGCAGGCCGGTTTCCTCGGCCAGCAGGCGGTCCAGGTCGCGCAGCAAGGCGCCGCCGCCGGTCAGCATCATGCCGCGCTCGGCGATGTCGGCGCCCAGCTCGGGAGGGGTCTGCTCCAGGGCGTTCTTCACGGCGCTCACGATGTTGTTGAGCGGGTCGGTCAGGGCTTCAAGGATTTCGTTGCTCGAAATCGTGAAGCTGCGCGGCACGCCTTCGGAAAGGTTGCGGCCCTTGACTTCCATTTCCTTGACTTCGGAGCCCGGGAAGGCCGAGCCTATGCTCTTCTTGATGGCTTCGGCCGTGGGCTCGCCGATCAGCATGCCGTAGTTGCGGCGGATGTAGTTGATGATGGCTTCGTCGAAACGGTCGCCGCCGACGCGCACGCTGCCCTTGTAGACCATGCCGCCCAGCGAGATCACGCCGACCTCGGTGGTGCCGCCGCCGATGTCGACGACCATGGAGCCGCTGGCTTCGGACACCGGCAGGCCCGCGCCTATCGCGGCGGCCATGGGCTCCTCAATCAGGTACACGTCGCTGGCGCCGGCGCCCAGGGCGCTTTCGCGGATCGCGCGTCGCTCGACCTGGGTCGAGCCACAGGGCACGCAGATGATGATGCGCGGGCTGGGCTTGAGCAGGCTGCGCGGGTGCACCATCTTGATGAACTGCTTGAGCATCTGCTCGGTCACGGTGAAGTCGGCGATCACGCCGTCCTTCATGGGACGTATGGCTTCGATGTTGCCGGGCACCTTGCCGAGCATGGCCTTGGCCTCGTGACCGACGGCCTGGATGGTCTTCTTGCCTTGGGGGCCGCCTTCGTGGCGGATGGCAACGACGGAGGGCTCATCGAGCACAATACCGCGGTCGCGTACAAAAATCAGGGTGTTGGCAGTGCCGAGGTCAATGGCCAGGTCGGTGGAAAAATACCGACGAAATGCTTCAAACATATGCAAGAGTCCAGTTGGGGCATGGGCATACTTCGTTGCGCCATCGCCTTTTTATTGATTAAGCCATTATCGGGAAAGTCGGGCCAGAGGCGTTGGAAACCTTGCTTCAGGCACCTAAAAAGCGCCTAAAGAGTGCATCCGGCCCTGATTTCACACCAAAGGCGGGATAATACCGCATCCCCTGTAGATCGATGGGTCCATGAGGGCCGTTTTTTCAGCTTTACACCTCGTTTCAGGCCCTTGTTTCTCCGCTATTTTCCCCCCGTCTTTCCCCCACGAATTCCGCTGTATTTTCCTTCATACCTACCCATGGCATTGACACCCCAAGACATCGCCCGCGTCGCCAACCTGGCGCGGCTGGAATTGCGCCCCGACGAAACCGAGCGCACCCTGAGCCAGATCAACGGCTTTTTTGCCCTGGTGGAGCAGATGGACGCCGTCAACACCGAAGGGGTGGAGCCGCTGGCCCACCCGGCGGCGGTGATCGGCGACGTCGCCTTGCGCCTGCGCGAGGACATCGCCAGCGAACCCAACCAGCGCGAAGCCAGCCAGGTCAGCGCGCCCGCCGTGGAGCACGGCCTGTTCCTCGTACCCAAGGTGATCGAATGAGCGGCGGCCTGAACAACACCGCGCTGCACGAGCTGGGTGTCGCGCAGCTGGCCGCCAAGCTGGCCGCGCGTGAAGTCTCCAGCGTGGAAGCCGCGCAGCATTTCCTGGCCCGCATCCAGCAGGAAAAGCTGGGCGCCTTCCTGGCAACCGACGCCGATGTGTCCCTGGCCCAGGCCAAGGCCGCCGATGCGCGGCTGGCCACCGGCGAGCGCACGCCGCTGCTGGGCGTGCCGCTGGCGCACAAGGACGTGTTCGTCACGCGCGACTTCCCCACCACGGCCGGCTCGAAGATGCTGGAAAACTACCGCAGCCCGTTTGACGCGACCGTCGTGAGCCGGCTCGGCGCGCAGGGCGCCGGCATGGTCACGCTGGGCAAGCTCAACTGCGACGAATTCGCCATGGGTTCGGGCAACGACAACAGCGCCTACAAGCCCGTGAAAAACCCCTGGGACACCAGCCGCATTCCGGGCGGCTCCTCGGGCGGCTCGGCCGCCGCCGTGGCCGCGCGCCTGGTGCCGGCCGCCACCGGCACCGACACCGGCGGGTCGATACGCCAGCCGGCGTCGCTGACCGGCATCACCGGCATCAAGCCCACCTACGGACGCTGCTCGCGCTACGGCATGGTGGCCTTTGCCTCCAGCCTGGACCAGGCCGGCCCGATGGCGCGCAGCGCGCTTGATTGCGCCCTGCTTCTGTCCGCCATGGCCGCGCCCGACCCGGACCGCGACTCGACCTCGCTGGACCTGCCCGCCGCCGACTATGCGGCCGACCTGCTGGCCGCGCGCCCCGCCTCGGCCGGCGACAAGCCGCTCAAGGGCCTGCGCATTGGGTTGCCCACGCAGTTCTTCGGCACCGGTTGCGCGCCCGACGTGCTGGCCGCCGTGCGCGGCGCGCTGGCCGAATACGAAAAGCTGGGCGCCACGCTGGTGGACGTGAGCCTGCCGCTGACCGAACTGTCGATCCCGGTGTATTACGTCATCGCGCCGGCCGAAGCCAGCAGCAACCTGAGCCGCTTTGACGGCGTGAGATATGGACACAGAGCGGCCACCTATCGCGACCTCGACGACATGTACAAAAAGTCGCGCAGCGAAGGCTTCGGCGACGAGGCCACGCGCCGCATCATGATAGGTACCTATGTGCTCTCGCACGGCTACTACGATGCCTACTACCTAAAGGCGCAAAAGATCCGCCGCCTGATTGCGCAGGATTTCCAGACCGCCTTCACGCAGTGCGACATCATTGCCGGCCCGGTGTCACCCACCGTCGCCTGGAAGATCGGTGAAAAATCCGACGACCCGGTGGCCAACTACCTGGCCGACATCTACACCCTGTCGTCCAGCCTGGCCGGCCTGCCCGGCATGAGCGTGCCGGCGGGCTTCGGCGCCGGCGGCATGCCCGTGGGCCTGCAGCTGATCGGCAACTACTTCAAGGAAGCGCAGCTGCTGGGCGCGGCCCACCAGTTCCAGCTGGCAACCGACTGGCACACGCGCGCACCAGCAACATCGGCATGACAGACATGAGCAAAGACACGAAATCCCCGCTGGTGCAGGGCTACGAAGTCGTCATCGGCTTTGAGACCCACACGCAGCTCACCACCCAATCGAAAATCTTCAGCCGCGCCTCCACCGCCTTCGGCGCCGAGCCGAACACGCAGGCCAGCGCCGTGGACTTCGCGCTGCCCGGCGCGCTGCCGGTCATGAACAAGGGTGCGGTACAGCGTGCCATCGAGTTCGGCCTGGCCGTCAACGCGCACGTCGCCGAGCGCAGCGTGTTCGCGCGCAAAAACTACTTCTATCCCGACCTGCCCAAGGGCTACCAGATCAGCCAGTTTGAAATCCCGGTGGTGCAGGGAGGCAGCGTCGAGTTTTTCCTGGACGGCGAAAAACGCTCGGTGCGCCTGGTGCGCGCCCACCTGGAAGAAGACGCGGGCAAGTCACTGCACGAAGACTTCATCGGCATGAGCGGCATAGACCTGAACCGCGCGGGCACGCCGCTGCTGGAGATCGTGACCGAACCCGACATGCGCTCCTCGGCCGAGGCCGTCGCCTACGCCAGGGAACTGCACAAGATCGTCACCTGGATAGGCATCTGCGACGGCAACATGCAGGAAGGCAGCTTCCGCTGCGACGCCAACGTCTCGGTGCGCAAGCCGGGCGAGCCGCTGGGCACGCGCCGCGAAATCAAGAACCTGAACAGCTTCAAGTTCATGCAGCAGGCCATCGACTATGAAGTGCGCTGGCAGATCGAGGAGATTGAAAGCGGCAGGCCTATCCAGCAGGCCACCGTGCTGTTCGACCCCGACACGGGCGAGACGCGCAGCATGCGCACCAAGGAAGACGCGGCCGACTACCGCTACTTCCCCGACCCCGACCTGCCGCCGCTGGTGATCTCACGCGACTGGGTGGAAAAAACCCGCTCGGAAATGTCGGAGCTGCCACGCGTGATGGCGGCGCGCTTCGTCAAGGATTACGGGCTGCCCGAATACGATGCCGGCCAGCTCACGCAGAGCAAGGCGACGGCCGCGTTTTTTGAGGCGGTGGCCGAGGCCGGCCAGCAAGCCAAGCTGGCCAGCAACTGGGTCATGGGCGAGTTGTCACGGCGCCTGAACAGCGAAGAGAAACCGATCGAGGACTCCGCCGTCAGCCCAGCGCAGCTGGCCGCCCTGATAGGCCGCATCGCCGACGGCACGATTTCCAACAACGCCGCGAAACAGGTGTTTGACGCGCTGTGGACCGGCGAGGGCTCGGACGTCGACGCTGTCATCGAGGCCAAAGACCTCAAGCCGATGAGCGACACCGGCGAACTCGAGAAGATCATCGACGGCGTGCTGGCCGCCAATGCGAAGAATGTGGAAGAGGTCAAGGCCGGCAACGCCAAGGCCATGAACGCGCTGGTCGGCCAGGCCATGAAGGCCACCAAGGGCAAGGCCAACCCGGCGCAGGTCAACGAGTTGCTGAAGAAAAAACTGGGTTAGGACGCCGCTCCTCCCGGGGGCACCGGGCGCCCGCCCCTTCAGTTCTTGGCGCTGGGCGCCGGGGGGCTTATGGAACCTTCTCTCAGGGCCCATAGCTGTTTGAGCTTGACCAGCTCTTCGTCAAAGCGCTGGTTGACGCGCTTTTTCTCCTGCTCCTGGTCCGCGACGAATTTCCGTTGCACAGCCGAACTGCGCTCGTTCTCTTCGAGCTTGCGCTTGAGCCCGGGCGGCGCCTTGCTGGGGTCTTTGACGTAGAACTCGAATTCGGCCTGGATGGCCTTGCGCTGCTCGGCCAGCTCCGCCGTCCGCTTGTTGGAGGCCTTGATGACCTCGTCGACCTGGGCCAGGGCGATAACGCGTTCCTGGTCATGCACGGCGCGGCTGGGATAGCGCAGCAGCAGCGCGCGGTCCCGGCGCTTGTCCTCGGCCTCACGCGCGCGCGCCTCGGCGGCGGCCTTGTCCTTTTCTTCCTGCGCCGCGCGTTCCTGCGCGGTCAGCGAGGGCCCCACCTGGCGCTTCACCGTGCCCGAGCTGTTCAGTTCCTGCTGGGTGCGGTCTATGCACTCGATGATGGGGCGATCCGCCGTGATCTTGCGGCCTTTTCCGTCCACACAGGTATAAATCTGTTGGGCTGCCGCCTGACTCGCCGTGAATGCGGCAGACACCCAGATGACCGTAAGCACTGTTCGCAAGAGCAAATCGACTCCTTAATCCACGCCGTAGCGTTCCCGGTAGGCCAGCACGGCCTGGTAGTGCGTCTTCAGAGACAGTGCATCGGAATTGTTGGACCCCGGCGTGTCGCCCTGTGCTGAGAGATATTGCAGCAAGTCGGTCAGGCGCGCAATCGCGCAAACCTGAAGGCCCAGGTGTTTCGTAACATATTGCACGGCACTATGACTCACGTCCACGCCGTTTTCCGTGGCCTTCTCCTGGCGATCCAGCGCCAGCGCCATCGCGTGGGGAACGGCGCCGGCGGCCCGAATGATGGCGATCGATTCGCGCGCGGCCGTGCCGGCGGACATCACGTCGTCGATGATGAGCACGCGGCCCTTGACCGGCGCGCCGACCAGCGTGCCGCCTTCGCCGTGGTCCTTGGCTTCCTTGCGGTTATAGGCAAAAGGGTAGTTGCGCCCCAGCCGCGCGAGTTCGATGGCCACCGCCGCGGCCAGCGGGATGCCCTTGTAGGCCGGCCCGAAAATCATGTCGAAGGCCAGACCCGTGCGCTTTTCCTCGGCCAGCAGATGGCGCGCATAGAATTGCGCCAGCCGTCCCAGCTTGGCCCCGTCGTCGAACAGGCCGGCGTTGAAAAAATACGGGCTCATGCGCCCAGCCTTGGTCTTGAATTGCCCGAAGCGCAGCACGCCCGCCTCCACGGCGAACTGCACGAATTCCTGTGCCAGCGCGCCGTCCGCGGAAGTTGCCCCGTTCCTGTTGTCCTGTTGTTGCCCTGCCGTGCTCATTGGAAGTCCCATGTTTAAATTGACCAGCCTCAACCTCAACGGTATCCGCTCCGCGGCCAGCAAAGGCCTGTTGGACTGGGTTGCACAGTCCATGCCGGATTGTATTTGCGTGCAGGAGCTCAAGGCCCAGGCGGCCGACATGAGCGGCCGTTTTGAGGAAATTGCCGGCCTCAAAGGTTATTTTCATTTCGCCGAGAAGAAAGGCTATTCGGGCGTGGGCATCTACACGCGCCATGAGCCCAGCGACGTGATCGTGGGCTACGGCTCGACCGAATTCGACGCCGAAGGGCGCTATGTGGAGCTGCGCTTTGACAGGCCCGGGCGCAAGCAAAGCCCCAAACTCTCCATCATCAGCTGCTACTTCCCCAGCGGCTCCTCGGGCGAGGAACGCCAAGCCGCCAAATTCCGCTTCCTGGCCGAGTTTTACCCGCGCCTGCTGGCCCTGAAGGAAACGCGCGATTTTGTGCTGTGCGGCGACGTCAACATCGCGCACCAGGAAATCGACCTGAAGAACTTCAAGGGCAACCGAAAGAACAGCGGGTTCCTGCCCGAGGAACGCGCCTGGATGACAGAACTGCTGCGCGACGCCGAACTCGCCAATGAGGCGGTCCAGGAGCTGACGGAGCGCACCGGCCCTTCCATCAGGGGCGGCGGCATGGTCGACGTCTACCGCAAGCTGCAGCCCACAGCGACCGATGCGGCCTACACCTGGTGGAGCAACCGCGGCCAGGCCTATGCAAAGAACGTGGGCTGGCGCCTGGACTACCACCTGGCCACACCCGCCTTCGCGGCGCTGGCCCGCAGCGAGCACATCTACAAGGAACAGCGCTTTTCCGACCACGCGCCCATGAGTGTGGACTATGAATTCAAACTATGACCCCCGCCCAGGCTCACTGCGTGTAGCCCGTCCCCCCCTTCCAGGGGGCGGCGCCTTGGGCCGGCAAAGCCGGACCCTCGGTCCCCGCTGGTGAAATACCCCCGCTGGTTACGCCCTGAACTCTTCATACAAGCCGGGGCCGCGGAACCGGCTTTGCCGGGCCGCAGGCGCAGCGGCCCCCTCGGGGGGCAGGGAGCTACACGCAGTGAGCGACCGTGGGGGCCTAGTTCTGTTCTGCCCAGATCCGCTGGATCTGCGTGGACAGCTCCATGGGATCGAAGGGCTTGGGAATCACCTCCAGCGCGCCCAGGCCCTTGTAGACCGCCACCTCGGCGGCCTGCACCTTGGCGGTCATGAAGATGACCGGCGTGCCGGCCGTGGCCGGCAGCTGGCGCAGGCCCTTGAGCGTGGTGGGGCCGTCCATGCCGGGCATCATGACGTCCAGCAGCAGCAGGTCGGCCCCGGCGCCGGGCGCGGCATCCAGCGCCTCCTGGCCGGAGGCGCAGGCGATCACGGTGAAGCCTCCCACGGCTTGCAGCGCCATCTGCGCCACCATACGGATGTCGGGCTCGTCTTCAACATAGAGGATGCGGTTCAGTGGTTTGGTCATGATGGTTCAACTCAAGGCTTGGGGACGGGTTGGGCCCGGATCGCCGGGAATCTGAAGGACTCGCTGAATTGTATTAAGCAGTTCGGTGTTTGAGGTATGGGCCTTGACCAGGACCGCGTCGGCATACCGGCCGTCCGAGGCTTCCACGTCGCCGGCCGAGAACACGATCACCGGCGGGCGCGGATCCAGCGCGTCGATGTCCTCGAACAGGTCCCAGCCCGAATGGCTGCCCAGCGCCAGGTCCAGCAGCACCAGGTCGAAGGTATGCTCGCGCAGCAGGGCGCGGGCCTCGTCCAGCGTGGCGGCGAATTCGAAGCTCGCGAATTCCTGGGCGATGGCGGCGGTGATGCGCTGGATGTCCAGGTCGTCTTCGACATGCAGGATGCGCGGCTTGCCCGAGTCCAGGCTGGCGACGGCGCGGCGCAGGCTGTGCACCAGCAGGTGCTCGTCGATAGGTTTTTTCAGCCAGTCCGAGACCGTGTGCGGCTTGCGGTTGAATTGCAGTTCGCCCTGCTCTGCCATGGCCGAGATGACCACGACGGGCAAGTTGCGCGTGCTCTCGTCCTCGCGCAGCTGGCCAATGAAAGACACTCCGTTCTGGCCGGGCAGCTTGAGGTCCACCGTCACCGCGTCGTAGCTGTTGGAGGCCAGGCTGGCCAGCGCCTCCTCGGCGCTGTAGGTCATGTCCGAATCAAAGCCGGCCTTGCCCAGCATCATGCTGATCAGCCGGGCCACGTCGGGATCGCCCTCGCAGATCAGGATGCGCGGGCGCGACGACACCGTGGGCGGCCGCAGGGGCTTGAGCAGCGGCACCGGATTTGTCCATTCGGGCATCTCAAAAAAGAAGGTGGTACCCACGCCCGCCTTGCTGGAAAACCCGATGGTGCCGCCCATTTTTTCGACCAGGGCGCGGGAAATATTCAGGCCCAGCCCGGTTCCGCCTTTCTGGCGGGTGTCGGAGGAGTCGGCCTGCGAGAACTTCTGGAAAATTCGGGCTCTGAATTCCTCCGGAATGCCGGGGCCGACGTCGACCACCTCGGCCCGCACCTTCTGCGCCGTGCGCGAAAGCCTGACCTCCACCGGGCTGCCCGCCGGCGAAAACTTCACAGCGTTGGACAGCAGGTTGGTCAGCACCTGGGTCATGCGGTCGCTGTCGATGCGCACGTGCATCGCCTCCCCGGGCGCCCGCATCACAAGGCTCACGCCGTGCTGGCCGGCAAAGCCCTCGTTGGCGACCAGCGTCTGCTCCACCAGTTGCCGCATGTCCACCACCTGCAGGTCCAGGCGCAGCTTGCCGGATTCGATTTTTTCGCTGTCCAGGATGTCGTTGATCAGCCGGATCAGGCGCTCGCAGTTGTTTTGCGCGATGGTCACCAGGCTCTTGACGGCATCGGGCAACTGGCCTGCCACGCCGCCCGAGATCAGGCCTAGCGAACCGCGTATCGAGGTGAGCGGCGTGCGCAGTTCGTGGCTGACGGTGGAAACGAATTCGGTCTTCATGCGGTCTATGCGCTTGAGCTCGGTGATGTCGGTGCCCAGCGAGAAAAAGCCGATCACTTTGTCCGCCGCCGAGCCTTCGCCGTAGCGCGGGAAATACTGCATCGCGTAGTGCCTGCGCTCGCCCTGGGGCGTGACTTGCGTGCGCTCGTAGCGCACCGTATGCCCGCTCAGGACCTCGTCCACCTTTTCCCGCACCGTTTCATACACCTGGGGACCCAGCACGTCGGCCAGCGGCTTGCCGTCGATCTGCTCATAGCTCAGGCCGAAGTTATCCTCATAGGCCCGGTTGTGAAAGCGAAAGCGCTGGTCGGTGTCCAGGTAGGCGATCAGGGCCGGCACCGTGTCGGTGACCTGGCGCAGCTGCGACTCGCTGGCCCTCAGGGCCTTGGTGATACGCTTGCTTTCGGTGATGTCATGCATCAGGGCGGTGAACACGCGCCGCCCGCCCACCTGCACGTCGCTGAATGACACGCTGACCGGGAATTCGGTGCCGTCCTTGCGCAAGGCGAGCACTTCGCGCCCGGAAATCCGGAAGGCGCCGGGCCGCGCATGCATCATCGCGGTGAATTCCTTGTACTGGCCGCGCAGGCGCTCGGGCACCAGTTCCGAAACGTCGCGCCCCACCAGCTCACTGCGCTCATAGCCGAAGAGTTGCAGCGCGGCGGCATTGGCCTCCAGCACGATGTCCTCCGAAGTGGTGGTGATTACGGCCTCCACCATGCCTTCGGTGATGCTGCGGCTCATCGCTTCGCTGTCGCGCAGCTGGGCCTCGCCGCTTTTTCGCACCTGCTCGTAATGCTTGACCACATAGACCACCCAGCCCAGCATGACGAAAAACAAGGCACTGGCGGCCACGATGAGGCTCAGCGCCCACTGCGCGCTGCGCTCGGCCGCCGCCTGCGCGTCACGCCACTTGTAGGACTCGCGGTTGCGCGCGCCTTCGAGCAGTGCATTGGTGCGCAGGCGCAAATCACGGCTGGCCTGGCTCGCCAGGACGGCCGCCGCCGCCTCGGAACCGCCTGCCTGACGCGCCGCGATGGCCTGGTTCGCGGTCTCGGCACGCTGGTTGATCAACTCGTCAAAATCCGCCGACTCCTGCAGCACATTGGCGCGGCGCGTGCGAGCCCTGACGGCGCGCAATTCGACCCGGGCTTCCTGGAAGGCCGCCAGGTCGTCCTCGCGACCGCTCAGCAGGTACTGCCGCAGCGTGGACTCGGCCGTTCGCAGGCTGGAGTCCACTCGCTCCAGCATCACCAGCGTGTCCTCGGTCCGCACGCGGGACTGCGCCGTTTCCAGCAGGCGGCTGATGGCCATATAGGACGCCGTGCCCACCACAACCATGAGCACCACACCGCCAGCCATCGCGACCTTGATCTTTTTCAGGAAGATGGCGGAGGATGGCATGGGCAGTTCTTTCGCAAGCCTTCAGGCAGCGCCGTGAAAGCGCTGCTGCAATTGCTCAACGGCCCGGCCCACCTCGGCCTGCGCCTCGGGGGCCAGCGATTGCTCCGCGCCAACGTGGGGGCTCAGGGCCAGTTCCAGCGCCTGTGCGGCCAGCCCGAGTTCCGCCCAGCCGAAGGTGGCCGCGGAACCAGCCAGGCTGTGCGCATGGCGCTCCAGCGTCGGCAAAGCCTGGGCCAGATCCTCGCCGCGCAGAATCTGCTGCCAGAGCAACCCGACCTGCTCCAGGCGGCGCGGAAGGGAACGGGTGTAATCGGCGCGCTGCTCCTCCAGGAATGCGATCAGGGCCGGTTCGGTGCGCGTCATGGCATCGGGGTGGAGGGTGCCCGCCCATCCGTGTCCGGCCACCGCGCGAAAAAAGCGGCTTGTCCTGAAAGAAGAGGAGGGCTCATGCGGTCCATCTTAAGGCGCAAGTATCAAAAAGCAGCGTAGGACAAGTACGAGTGGTTGCCATCCTGGACGCCCCTTCAACATGGGCCCATCCCACTCGAAAATCGCACAAGACAAGTTCGTTAAACCTTATGCCTTTATATGGAGCGAGTTACATCGAAAACCGCGCGGGAAATGAATACATTTGACCTCATCCATCACACGCTTCATCCTTGATCAAGCGGCCGGGTCGGCAGCCTTCCCGAGCGCCGCGACCAGATCCGACTGGGTAATAATCCCGACCAGCCGCTCACCCTCGCCGATGATGGGGATGTGGTGGTGGCCCGTGCTGCCGAACAGCGGCACCAGTTCCACCAGCCGGCGCTGCCGGCCCGCCACGCGCACGTTGCGGGTCATGATCTGCCCTACGACCTCGGGCTTGTCCGAATACACGCTGCGCGTGCTGCGCACCAGTTGCCTCAGCTTGGCGTCAAAGCCCTCGTACAAGTCCAGGTCGGCGGCGCGCATGAAGTCCGCCACCGTGATGATCCCCGCGATGCGAAAGCCGCGGTCCACCACCGGCAGCGCCTTGATGCGGCGCTCCCTCAGCAGGGCCCAGGCCTCCTCAAGCGGCGTGCCGAATTCCACCGTCACCAGCTCACGCGACATGATGTCTTCGCAGCGCACCTCGGCCAGCTTTCGGTCGTAGGCGCGTAGCCGCGTTTCGGCCAGCAGGGCCTTGAGGTCGTCGCGGCTCACATCCAGCACCTGGTTGTAGCGTGCCAGTACGGCGTCCAGGTCGGCGTCGAGCTGCCGGTCCTGGTCCGAGGGCGCCGCGCCCGGCGGCGGCAGCTGCGTGTGCGGGTAGGCGCGCCGCGTCGCGTTGTTGTACAGGATGCCCATGAGCACCAGCAGCACCGAATTGAGCATCACGGGATAGAAGGCGAACACCGGGCTGGAGATGCCGCCCAGCACCATCATGAGCGCCGTGGCCCCGCCCGGCGGGTGCAGGCAGCGCAGCGCCAGCATCAGCGCAATGGCCGTGGCCACCGCCAGGGCCGCGGCCAGTTCGGGCGAGCCCAGCAGGTGCGCGCCGTGCACTCCGGCGATGCCGGCCAGCGCCGACAGCGTGTTACCGCCCACCACCGGCCAGGGCTGCGCCATCGGGCTCGCGGGCACGGCAAAGATCAGCACCGCGCTGGCCCCCAGCGGCGCCACCAGCCAGGGCAGGCCGGGCAGCACCCCGCCGGCCAAATGACACAGCAGCCCCGTCAGGAAGATGCCGAACAGCGAACCCGCCACCAAACGCAGGCGTTCGCGCGTGTTGATGCGGGTGCGTGCCGGGCGAAAAGCCCGCCACCAGGCGCGCGAAAAGAATGCGGCGCGCTGCGTCAAACCGGTCACCGCGGGCGGCCAGCCGGGTCAGCCGCGGGCGCGTTGGTACAGACCCTGCACCTTGGGCACATTGGCCTGCAGTTGCTGGATGCGCTCGGGGCCCGAAGGATGGGTCGAAAGAAAACTCGGGCCGCCGGCGCCGCCGCCGGCCTGGCCCATTTTTTCCCACAGGCTGACGGCCGCCTGCGGGTTGTAGCCGCCGCGCGCGGCCAGCTCCAGGCCCACCAGGTCGGCGTCGGTTTCGTCCTCGCGGCTAAACCGCAGCGTCAGCAGTTGCGTGCCTATGCTCGCGGCCAGGTCGCCGACCTGGCCCAAGCCCAGCAGCTGCGCGCCCAGCGACAGCAGGGTACCCGTACCCTGGCTTTTGGCGATACGCGCGCGGGCATGCTCGCGCAGCGCGTGGGCCATTTCGTGGCCCATGACCATGGCCGCCTCGTCGTCGGTCAATTTGAGCTGGTCGAGGATGCCGGTATAAAAGGCGATCTTGCCGCCCGGCATGCAAAACGCGTTGATCTGTTTGCTGCCCAGCAGGTTGACCTCCCAGCGCCATTGTTTGGCGCGGTCGTTCCACTGGGCGGTCTGCGGCACCAGCTTCGCGGCGATAGCGCGCAGCCGTTGCAGCTGCGGGTGGCCCTGCGGCGCCAGCGCGCCCTTGGCGCGGGCTTCGGCCAGCAGCTTGCTGTATTCCTGGGTAGCGGCGCTTTCGATCTCGTCGGCGGGCACCAGGTTGCGCAACTGGGACGCGGGCCCGACATCCACCTGAGCACGCAGCGGCGTGGTGGCGGCGGTCGCCGCGGCGCCGGCGGCGGCCAGCAAAAATGCCCGGCGGCCAGGCCAGGCGGAGTGTTTGGCATCGCATAAAAAGCACATGGGTGAATAATAGTCACAAATCGAAATGACCATGTCAGACAAAACCCCCTCCGCCGAGCTCCCCCCTCC